>NZ_JASE01000005.1:2842614-3158460 GCF_000622325.1 Sulfitobacter geojensis | reverse complement strand
AACCCGACCCGACGGAAGTTACCTTTCGTGCGGTTATCGGCACAGCGACGGGTGCCGTGATCGACACGCCGGTTTTTTGGGACATTTCATCCGAGGCCGATGGCGTGATCTTGGAGGAAGAAACCGCCAACCCGCTGCAAGCGATGTTGAAGCAGGGCTCGCATACGGTGACGGCCTATTGGGCGGAACAGGAAGTATCATCGGCGTCACGCCAGTTCATTGTGACGGCCGACCCCCGCGAAATCGTTGTCGTGTTTGAACCGCCTGCGATCACGGCCTCCATCGGTGCGCCCTCGACGGCTGTGGCGGGATCAACGATAGAGGTCACATGGGATGGCCCTGCCAACGCAGGCGATTATATCGGTATTGGCAAGACGGGAGTAAGCGGATCAGCGCGCTGGCGCAATTACGCGCCTGTGGCCGATGGCATGCCACTGCAACTTCTGGTGCCACCTGAGCCGGGGAAATATGCCATCAGCTATTTCGATGATGCGACAAAAGATGTGCTCGGCGCGGCACAGATCGACGTCATGCCAGCCGAAATCACCATAAGCGGGCCGGCCGAAGTCAGCGTGAGCGAAGCGTTCGAGGTCGCATGGACCGGACCGGATTACAGCGAGGATTTCATCGGCGTCGGCATTGTCGGCGCAAGTGGGTCCGCGCAGTGGAAGAATTACACGCCCACCGCTGAGGGCAGCCCGTTGACACTCAGGGCCCCTGCGGCACCGGGGGACTATGTGATCAAGTATTTCTTCAATCAGGAAAACTGGCCTGCATTCGAGGTCCCCCTGACCGTCGTGGAGCCCCAAGTCAGCCTGACCGCGCCAAGTGAAGCGGATGTCAGTCAGATGATCGAGGTGGCTTGGACCGGTCCGAATACGCCCGGCGATTTCGTCGGCATCGGCCGTGTCGGCGCAAGCGGTTCGGGCCAGTGGCGCAACTATACCAGCACAGCCGATGGCAACCCGTTGCAACTGATGACACCGTCAGAGCCGGGGGACTATGTGATCAAATATTTCCTTGATCAGGGCAATACGCCGCTGTTTGAAATCCCGATCACCCTGCGCGAACCGGAGGTGTCCCTGACCGCACCCGCCAACGCCGAGGTAAGCACCATGATTGAGGTCAGCTGGAGCGGCCCGAACACGCCGGGCGATTTCATCGGGATCGGCGTTGCTGGTGCCAGTGGCTCCGCCCAATGGCGGAATTATGCAGAAACCAGCACGGGCAATCCTGTTCGACTTCTGGTGCCTGCGAAACCGGGGGACTATGTGATCAAATACTTCCTTAACCAGCGCAATACGCCGCTGCTTGAGGAACCGATCAGCGTGACCCCCGCACGTGTCACCATGGAGGTGCCATCGGTGGCGACAGGTGGGGCAGTCATAGAAATCCCCTGGACCGGCCCCAACCATTCCGGCGATTTCGTCGGCATAGGTGTGAGCGGTGCGAGCGGGTCCGCGCAATGGAAGTCTTATGCCAAGACAAGTGACGGCTCACCGGCGCGATTGCGTGTACCAACAAGCGGGGGTGATTATGTTGTGAAGTACTTTCTGGATCAGCGAAACACGCCTGTTTTGACGATGCCGGTCTCTGTCACGACCCCGCCCGCGACGCTTAACGCGCCTTCGGATGCTGCGTCCGGTTCGATGATCGAGGTGGCTTGGACCGGACCGAACTATGACGGCGATTACATCGGGATCGGCAAACAGGGAGCCAGTGGTTCGGGTCAATGGCGGACTTATGGCGCCACCGCGGACGGTGCCGTTTTGACAATCGCGCTGCCAGACGAGCCGGGGGACTACTTGATCCAGTATTTCGTTTCCGCCGACCGGACAGCAATCGCAGAACGCGCTCTTACGATCCGGTAGGGCTTGGTCGGGCGCGCCTTTTGATGGGGCAAGCCGGATAGCTTAATTGAGCGCAAATGCGGGTTTACCACACTCGCATTTGCGCACCCACGATACCGAGAAGCGGTTCAGGTCTTTAATAGACCGACTGATTTAAGTGACTGCTGCAAGGACGCCAATTGGGGTTCGTACCGCTTCCAGCCTTCGTTGCCATTTGTATAAATCGGCTTGCGAACTTGGTCTGCGCTTGCCGTCAATACTTGATTTGCAGCGCGTTCCGGTGCCAGCCAATCCTCTGTCCACTTTAGCTCGGTCGCAAGAGCGATCTGTTTGGTTGTCTGCGCGGGACGAGCGACCAGATCTTCGTAGTTAACGTCGATCATCTGGTCGAAACTGAAGCTTTTCCAAAATGAAAGATAGTTTGAATGGAGCAACATAAAGCGGGATATGTCATCATTCCGATGGACGAAGTCGTTCCCCGCGCCTTGGAAGAAATGCTTGTATAGCGACCAGGCAACGGGAACCGGTTCACGGGAAATATGTATGACCCGCGCTTCCGGCAGGGCGGCGCAAATGTAACCGATCCACCGGAAATTCAGTGGCATTTTGTCAACGAGGCGAGTGCCCTGCACCGCGTATCTGCCAAAGCCATGAAGCAATTCATCTCTCAGTTGCGCAATATCTTCTACGTGCAATGATTTGACGGGACGGTTCATAATCCGGCGCAACAATTGCGAGACGGCACGCGGCACAACAGAGAGTTCACCACAGGCCTGTACGCCCTGCGCGCGTGATAAAATCCCTTCCACAAGCGTTGTGCCAGACCTTGGCAGCCCCGTCACGAAAATAGGGCGAAAGTCACTTTCTGTGGTGCTTTCAAACCTGCTTTCTGTGCTAAAAATCGCCTTGGTAAGGGCGAAAGGTACCATGTGTTTTTGAAAGTCAAAGTTAGCTTGCGACGCCGCCAGACGGTTGCCTTGTTCAAGGAATTCAAAGGCTTCGACGCATCTGTCCTTTTCGTCCAACGCCTTGAATAGCGCAAAGAAGAGCGGCGCGTTTTTGGGATCTTTTCGGTCTACTGAATTCAGCAGGCCAAGCATTTCTTCCAGATGGCTGTCGCTACTGCTGTAGTCGATCACTTGCGACATATTTTGGTGTAAGCTGACGTTATCCGGCTCGAAATTCAACGCGCGTTGGTAGTATTCTGCCGCTTGCGTTCGGTTGCCTATGGAACGCTCAAGTATGCCCAGATTGTTAAGGGTCGCGGGATCTTCGGCCGAAAGCTCCAACGCTGCTAAAAGGTGCGTTCGGGACTTTTCCGGCTGGCCCAATTCCCGCAGCGCGCGGGCTTTGATGTTTAACACTTTGATATCGTTCGGATGTGTTTCCAACAGCTTTGACGCGGTATCCGATGCGGCCGGTGCCTGCCCCATTTCCAACTGGCACTGGGCAAGCTGCTGTCCAAGAGTGAGGTCACCGGGCGACAAGTAGAAAGCTGCCATCAAATGCCTTTCTGCCTCCGCCAGCGCATTGGAAGAAAGAAATTTCTGGGCTTGGGATCGCAATTCCGGCAATGCGCTGCTTCGCAACTCTTGTCGCGCTTTCTTGGCCCGATTGTTGTTCGGGTATTGATGCAGAATTTGTTGCAAAAGCGCGCACGCATTTACCCAATCGCGCTCCCGACTGGCCTTTTTAACCTTGCTCAGGATTACATCAGCTTTCAGCGGTTTAGACATCTGCGGTTTTCCTTTGGCAGGGTGCTGCCGCAAGTTTCTTACAAATTGCCCTCTATTGGAAGCATTCCGCGCGCATGATGTTTTCCGGGTGGACCACCAATTTGAACCTTGCGAAAGAAGCACATAGAACTAAGGCTGCATGGACTAGCAGAACATCTTTGGGAGGAAACAGGATGAGCACTATTTTGAAAAACGCAGTGGCGGCGATTGCCGTTACTGCCGCGGCCGTTACGGCGGCATCGGCCGAAACGCGCGTCACGTACAAGTCGGCCAAGACCGGTTCGTCCTATTACCAGATGGGTGTGGAACTGGCCGAAGGCATGAAGGCCGGCACCGGTGGCGAAATTTCAGTGACTGTCGAGGAAAGCCAAGGGTCTGTCCAGAACGTGATGGAAGTACGCGCGCGCGGCGGGGATTACGTTTTCACCACACCTCCGGCGCTTGTCGGGCTTGCGCAAAAAGGCAAGGCCATGTTCGAGGGCAAGGGAAACCCCGCGTTCGACGACATCCGCGCCTTGTTCCCGATCCCATCGCTGACCATGCATTTCGTCATGTCCGCCGATAGTTGCATCAATGATATCGCCGATCTGGACGGGCAGACCATCCTGCTTGGCAAAGGGTCCTTCGGCGCGCGGGAAGGCGAGAAATATCTCGGGCTCTTTGGTGTGGCCGACAAGGTCAAGATCGCGGATGTCGAACTGTCCAACGCGGTCGCAGCGCTCAAAAATGGCCAGATCGACGGCTTTGTCACGGCTGGTTCCTATCCCGCGCCCAACGTGATCGAGGCCGCGGCCTCTACCTCCGTGACCGTGCTGTCGCTGAATGACGCGCAGGTCGCGCAGACCAAGCGCACCGAGCTGACAATCCCCGCCGGCACTTACGCCGGTCAGGACGCCGACATCACCACGACATCGCTGCCCGTCGTGGCGTTTACAACGACCAAGATGGACGACGATACGGCTTATGCCCTGACCAAGACCTTTTGGGAAAACAAGGCCAAGCTGGGCGATACTTCCCCTTGGTGGAACGGTGTTGATCCCGCGATGCTGAGCAATATCAACGGCAAAATCCACCCCGGTGCCATCCGGTATTATGACGAAGCAGGTATCGCGCTGAGCGACGCTCAAAAGTAACGTCTTGACCGCTTTTGCAGGCCAGCCGTCACGCTGGCCTGCGCTCCTTTTACCATGAGAATTCCCATGCCCGCATTTCGCAATGGCCGCATTGCGGCGGCTTTCTGGTTGATACTGGCCGCCGCTTTGGTGGCCTATCACCTTACGCTGATCTTCTATGGCCTTGTCCCAAATCTGGTCAGCCGTCCGCTGCATATGGCGTTTATTCTGCCCTTCGTACTGGTGTTCGGCAATACCAGCCGGTGGGGCGCGATAAGTGGCATGTTTTTGGCGGCATTGGGCATCGCCGCGACGGTATGGATCGCGATCAATCACGATCGCTTGGGGGATCAATACGGATTTCTTGAAAGCAATCTACAGATTGGCGTCGCCGTCACGTTGCTCTTGGTGACGCTAGAGGCCGCCCGACGTGCCATCGGCTGGCCATTGCCGCTGGTTGCTGCCGCGGCCTTGCTCTACGGGCTTTTGGGGCAGTACATCCCCGGGCAATTCGGCCATTCCGGCACCCCGATTGCCAGTTTCCTTGGCACATTGACCATTGCCGAAGGCGGGATTTTCGGTTCGCTGACGGGGGTGTCCGTGAGCGTGGTCGCGATCTTTGTGATCTTCGGTGCGGTATTGAACGCAGGTGAGGCGGGGCAGGGGTTCATGAACGTTGCCGGCGCAGCTGCGGGACGGCTTAAGGGCGGGGGGGCGAAAGTCTCTGTGATCTCCTCTGCGCTTTTCGGATCAATCTCGGGTTCGGCTTCCGCGAACGTTGCATCGACCGGTGCGATTACCTTGCCTGCGATGACGAAACTGGGCTACCCCAAGCGACTGGCCGCTGCGGTAGAAGCCGTCGCGTCCTCCGGCGGGCAAATCATGCCACCGCTAATGGGGGCGGGGGCCTTTGTGATGGTCGAACTGACGGGGGTGCCCTACACGTCGATCATGGCTGCGGCGATTTTGCCCGCAATTCTATATTTCTTTGCTGTCTGGATCGGCATCAACGCCTATGCCACCCGTTTTGATCTGAAAGGGGTGGACGCGGCGGACCGCCCCAAAGGGCGCGACGTCATCATCACCTCGCTGTTCTTCCTTGTGCCTTTCTCCGCTTTGCTTTGGGCGATGTTCGCGGCTGGCTTCACGCCGCAATACGCCGCAGCGCTCGCAATCCTTGCCGGTGCGCTGTTGTTGTTTATCAACGCGGATCTCGAATTCCGTCCTGCGCAGATCGCCGAGCGGTTCCAGGGCGCGGTCATGAATGCCGCAAAACAGGTGTCGATGATTGCGGCCATTATTCTATGCGCATCCATCATCATCGGCGTGCTTGCGATCACCGGCCTTGGTGTCAAAATCACCTCTCTTATCCTTGAAGGGTCAGGCGGGTTGCTCTGGCCATCACTGCTCCTGACCGCGTTTGCCTGTCTGATCCTCGGGATGGAGGTGCCGACAACCGCGGCCTACGTCATCTGTGTGTCCGTTGCGGGGCCGGCGCTGACCCAGCTGGGGCTAGAGCCGTTGCAGGCGCATCTTTTTGTGTTCTGGTTCGCTTTGCTGTCGACGATCACGCCCCCTGTCTGCGGTGCGGTATTCATCGCAGCGGGGATGATCGGGGAAAACTGGTTAAAGGTTGCACTGACCGCGATGGCTCTGGGGGTGGGGTTGTACCTTATCCCTCTGGGCATGATTGCAAACCCGGACATCATCCGTTTGGTCGAAAGCCCCGCGCTGGCGATCATTGCAATGCTGCGGGTCGCTGTCGGGCTGGCTCTCGTGTCTTACGGGCTGATCAGCACCCGCTCGTTTATCAAGACGGGCTTGCTGGTCGGTGCGGGCTTGGCAGTGATCTTTTCCGGCCTTTATATCTGACGGTTTTGAATTCGCAGCAGCAACAGCTTGTGACGCGAGGCCGGTCTCTGCACAGAACGGTGCAGGGGCAGCAACCATGCAGGGAAATGCCAACCAAATGCGCCGCCGGTAATGTCAGGATTTGAATGGATTGCCGGTCACAGATGAAGAAGGCGGAATTTCTCCAAAAAGCCCAAAAGCATTTCTTTGGCGTGGGTGCGGTGGGCATAGTGAATGCGGCGCGCTTTGACAGGGTCGCCAACGCGGATCGCTTCAAACACACCACGATGATCGGAATTGGATTTGGTAGGGGCAGGGCGCATATGCAGGGTTAGGGCACGGGCGCGGCGCACTTGATCAACCATCATCTTCGCGATCGCTTCGACGCGGCTGTTTTTGCCCAGACGTACCAATTCTGCATGAAAAAGATCGTCCGCCGCGGCCCATGATTTCATGTCCTCGCCCGCCAATGCGCGGTCCATATCATCGATGGCCTGTGCCAGCACGGCAAGGTCGGCTTCCGAATATCCACAGCGTGCGGCGTTCTCTGCGGCGAGACTTTCCAGTTCGGTCAACACCTCATAGACATCGCGCATGTCCGCAGGCGACAGCGACAAAACCCGTAACCCCTTTCGCGGCCGCATTTCGACCAGCCCCTGTGCTTCAAGTATCAGCGCCGCCTCACGGATGGGGGTGCGCGACATGCCAAGACGATCGGCCAGTTCGCTTTCCAGATGATCGGTTCCGGCACCGAGTTCACCCGAGAAGATGAGCGCCCTTAGTTCCTCGACCGCCCGCTGGGTGTTCGACAGTACTTTGGCGGTTCCATCCATCGCGTTTCAGACCCTCATTTTTTGTCCGGCTTTCGCGGAACGGTAGATTGCGTCACGCACAGCTATCACATTTAGATAGTCTTTTGCAGTATTTGCGAATTGCGTGCCGTGCAAGAGCCCGGATACGACGTGGTTTTGCAACGCGCATACGCAATCGCCGCCGAACCCGTCCCACCTGTCCGCGGGCAGGATCGTGGTCAGGTTTTGCTCTCCAAAGGCCCGGTGCAGGACGCTGCCATCTCCCATAACGCTCAGCGTGCCCTGTGTGCCCTCGACAAGGGCTTCGCCCATTGTGCGGCGTTGGTTGTCGGCGCTGTGATCCAGCAACCTGTTGCCGTCAAACAGGGTGCGTACCCCGTCGGGATGGTCAAACAGGACAAACCCCGCGTCCTCTCCCGCCAGCACAGGGTTGATCTGGCGCAGGTCGGCGTAAACCGATGTGGGGTTGCCGAACAGATAGCGAAAAGTGTCGATCCAGTGCACGCCGGTTTCATGGATCAGCAATTCCGGCATGGTCCTGAAGTAGGGTTGGCGGTCCAGATAGGCGTGTTGCCCTTGCCCGTCGCCGGGGCGCAGGCGAAAGGTGGCTTGCAAAACGCGCCCGATCCGGCCGTCATCTATCGACTGTTTGATGGCGCGATACCACGGCATGAAGCGAAAGTTTTCGTGGATAAGCAGCGTGACACCCGCCGCGTCTGCGGCATCGGCCATTTCCGTCGCCTCGGTCAGGTCGCGGCAAAACGGCTTTTGGCAGATGATCGTCTTGACGCCTTTGTCGATTGCGGTGCGGATGGCCTCTGCATGGTTTGGCGGCGGCAGGATGATGTCCAAGATATCCGGTGTCGCGGCGTCTAGCATCGCCTTCAAATCGCGAAAGGCGGGCAAGCCGGTAGCGGCTGCGGCATCCAGATTGTGATCTGCCGCACCAATCAATGTCACCTCTTGGATCCGCGCCCATGCGTCAAAGTGAAACCGGCTAAAGTAACCGGCCCCAAGGCAGGCGACCCGCAGGGGGGCGGTTGCGCTCATGATTGGCCCAACATGTCCACAACGGCATTTGCGGCGTCCTGCGTGCCGGCGGTGCCGCCAAGATCACCGGTCAAAACCTTACCCTTGCCGATCACTGCCTCGACCGCTTCGCGCAGGCGTGTGCCGTCTTTCACCAACTTCGGATTGTCATGGCGCACCCCTAGCCAATCCAGCATCATCGCACCGGACAGGATCATCGCAAGCGGGTTGGCGATACCTTGACCGGCAATATCCGGCGCCGATCCGTGGCAGGGCTGAAAAACCGCATGTTCAAGCCCGATGTCAGCAGAGGGTGCCACCCCCAAACCGCCCATCAGGCCCGCACCAAGATCTGACAGGATGTCGCCAAACATGTTCTCCGTCACCAGCACGTCAAAATCCCATGGCTTCAGAACAAACCATAACGCGGTCGCATCTACATAGGCATGATCGGCCGTCAGGTCAGGGTGTTTCTTGGCCTCGGCGTCGAAGATTTCGCGAAAGAAGGCGAACGAGCGAAATACATTGGCCTTGTCGACACAGGTCACGCGACCGGGCCCTCGCCCTTGCTGTTTGCGTTCTTTCGCGAGCCCGAAAGTAAAGCGGAACAGCTTTTCCGAGATGTCGCGAGTGATGAGCAGTGTTTCGCGGGCTTCGTCCTGGGTCACTTCGCCTTTGCCCTGCGTATGGAACAAGCCTTCGGTGCTTTCGCGGATCAGGACGAAATCGACTTCTTTGCCGTCAGGCATGTTCAGGGGCGTTTTTTGACCGGGGAAAATGCGCACGGGACGGACACCTGCAAAAAGGGTGAGCGCTTTGCGCAGGTCGATTTGGGGCGATATTTCTGTTCCGTCCTCATAGCGCACACTGGGAAGGCCCATCGCCGAAAGCAGGATCGCGTCGGAATTGCGCGCCGCATCCATCGACGATTCGGGCAGGGATTCGCCTGTTGCGGCATAATGCGCCGCACCTGCCGGAACGACGTTAAAGTTAAGGGCGTATTCCCCTGCCGTCGCCATCTCGGCGAGGATCTTCACCGTAGGCTCCATAATTTCGGGGCCGATGCCGTCGCCTTCAAATACCGCGATATCGAATTGATGTTTCATAGCGTTCCTAGACCTCTGGCGCAGTTCATGTGTGTCACCCTACTTGCAAGTGAGCGTTGACAATGGATTAATTAATGCATACGTAAAAAAATGCAATAACTAAACACAATGCTTTGGGAGGACATTATGAGAGTTTCGTTGTTTAAATTGGCTGCTGCGACAGCTATCGCCGCCGTCATGGGGACGGGGGCATTCGCACAAACCGTTTTGAGGTTTAGCCACACAGATAACCCCGGTGGGTCACGTCAGGCCGCCGCAGAGGTGTTTGCGGAGAAGGTCAAGGAATACACCGATGGCCGCTACGACATCCGCATCTTTCCTGCGGGACAACTTGCCAATGATCCAAAAGCGATTGAACAGCTGATCCTTGGCGGCGTTGACTTTACCGTTTCTGCAACAGGGTCATACGCGACGCATCTCGCATCATTGAACCTGACCGCGATGCCGTTTCTCGTGGATACCTATGAGCAGGGTTGGGAGCTGTACGACAATTCCGCATGGTTGCAGGGCGAGTTTGATAAGCTCCCCGACGTCGGTTTCCGCGTGCTGTCCACGTGGGAAGCCGGTTTCCGCTCCTTTACCACCAGCAGCCCCTTGGCTTCGCCTACCGATGCGCAATCTATGAAAATGCGGGTCTATCCCAACGATATGATCCGTTGGAGCATGGAAGCCATCGGGTTCCAAACCGTCGTCATGCCGATCACCGACGTCTACCTTGCCATCCAGCAAGGCACTGTGAACGGTCAGGAAAATCCGGTCGATACAATCAAATCACTGCGCTTTTACGAGGTGGCACCAAACGTCACACTGACACGTCATGTTTACAGCCCACTGCCGCTGACCGTGTCCGAAGCGACCTGGGCCAAGTTTTCGCCCGAAGATCAGGAAGCGGTGAGAAAAGCTGCCAATGATGCCGCTGCGTTCAGCCGTGATCTGGTGAAAAACTCTGTCGACAGCCAGATCGAGGAAATGAAGGCAGCCGGCGCGAAAGTTTCTGTGCCTGAAATCGGTCCGTTCCGCGATGCGGTGGCCAGTGTCTATGACAAGGCGCGCGGCGTCTATGGAGCCGAGGAAGTCGACAAAATCCTCGCGGATGCTGCTGCTATTCGTGAAAAAATGCCGTCCAAGTAAGGGCTGCCTTTGACGACAAATCCGGGGGCCAAGGCAGGTCTCCGGCCATCTTTCAGGACACAGGGGCGCCGTCATGGATTACAGGCCGCATTATCCGCTCGCATTGCGCATGCTTAGCACTTTGATCGACAGTTTTCTGGCGCTGGGGGGGCTGTGCATTGTGACGCTGGTGTTCACAAATGCCTTGCTGCGCGGTGCTGCGGGTTTCGATCTGGCGTGGTCACTTGAGGTGACAGCCTTTTTGTTGTTGTGGACGACATTTCTGGGGGCCGCGGCCGCCATGGCGCGCGGCGCGCACATGCGGGTGACTGAAATTGTCGAAAACCTTGTTCCCCGCATCGCACAGCGCGGACTGGCGCTGGTGATTGATCTTATCATTTTGGCGCTCCTCTGTTCGTTGATCTGGTACGGCGTTTCGATCGCCGGTCACAGCTGGGCGCAGAAAACCACTGTGCTCTATTGGCCTGTCGGGTTGCTCTATGCCTCCTTGCCGGTGGGGATGTCCCTGGCGCTGGTGTTTCACGTTTTCAATCTTGTCGGGGATCTGCGTCGTCCCGCCGATTGGGCAAAAACAGATTCTGATTTGGATGCGCCGCTATGATCTTGCTTTTTATTGTTGCGGTTTTTCTGATTACCGTCTTCCTTGGTGTCCCGCTGGTCTGGGCAATTCTGCTGACTGCGATCCTGCCGATTTTTGTGTTCGATCTGTCAGGGTATCCGCTTCAGGCTGTTTATCTGAACTTTATCGGCGGGGTAGAGCCAAACCATTTCCTTGCCATACCGTTGTTCATCGTCGCGGGTGAGTTGATGTCGCGTGGCGGCGTCGGGCTGCGGATCATCGGGTTTGCGCGCGCGGCCTTCGGGTTCATGCCGGGGGGGCTGGGCATGGTCGTTGTCGGGGCGTCGATGATTTTTGGCGGGATATCTGGGTCCGCCATCGCCGACTCTGCGGCAATCGGATCGGTGATGATCAAGAACATGGCGAAAGAGGGCTACCACCGTCCTTTCGCCGCCGGTCTGGTCGCTGCTGCGGGCACCATCGGGATTATTATTCCGCCCTCCATTCCGATGCTGATTTATGGCTTTGTCGGCAACGTGTCGGTTGCCGATCTGTTCCTAGCCGGCATGATCCCGGGCGTGATCTTTGGCCTCTTTTTTATGGGCGTGTGTTACTATGTCGGCAAGTCCACGGGCTGTGATCCCGGCGGGCGGACCACCAGCAAAGGCGAGCTGTGGCGGTCGTTTGTCGGTACGGCACCGGCACTGTTCATGCCTGTTTTGATTCTCGGCGGTATTTTCACAGGCTGGGTCACACCTACCGAAGCTGCCGCCCTTGCCGTGGTTTACGGGTTATTCGTGACCATCGTGATCTACCGCGACTTCAGTTTGCGCGACCTGCCGGGCCTGATGATCGACGCCTTTGTCACCTCCGCTGTCGTGATGGTCGTGATCGGCGCGACAACGGTTCTGGGCTGGATGATCACGCTGGAACAATTGCCGCAAATCCTTGTGGCGTTTGTTCAGGAGCTGTCGAGCAGCCCGTGGGTTTTCCTGCTGCTGGTCAACATCGTGATGCTGGTTCTTGGTCTTGTGCTTGATCCGGTGCCTGCAATTCTGCTGACGGCACCGTTGTTCCTGCCCACTGCGCAGACCTTTGGTGTAGACCCCGTGCATTTGGGCGTGATCATGACCTGCAACGTGGCCGTCGGATTGTTCACGCCGCCTGTCGGGGCCACACTTTATGTCGCGGCGCGTATTTCCGGTGACGGGGTGCTCGCCATCGCGCGCGCCATGGCACCGCTTTACATTGCAGCGCTCTGTGCTTTGTTGCTTGTCACCTATGTGCCCGCCGTCTCGATGACGATGGTGGACCTGTTTCGTTAGGGGAATTTTATGTACGCCGTTGTCGTGAGTTTCGAAATCAAGCCGGAAGCGATGCCCGAATTCATGCCGCTGATGCTTGCCAATGCCAGGCAGTCGCTGGAGCTGGAAGAAGGGTGTCAGCAATTCGATGTGGCAACCGACCCGCTGCGCGCCGGTGAAGTGTTCCTGTATGAACTGTACACCGACCGCGCCGCTTTCGATCTTCATCTGTCCGCAGCGCATTTCAAAACCTTCGACAGCGCTGTTGCAAAGATGATTGTGACCAAAGACGTCAGGACATTTGCGGAGGTCGCACAATGAGCGACTGGGAAGTGCACGCCGTTAAATACGCGGACCGCAATGCGCGCACCCGGGCGGATAGTTTCATGTTCGATGATAACCATGATGCGCCGCATCCGATGGATTATTTCATGTGGGTTCTGAAACGGGGGGCCGAGGTCATTCTGGTCGATACCGGGTATGACGATGCGGAGGCCGCGGAGCGCGGACGTCCCATTCGTATGAACCCGGTCGCATCGCTGCTGCCTTTCGGGATCGCGCCGGAGGATATCACCCAGATCATCGTCACGCATCTGCACTATGATCATGCCGGCGGTTTGCATCTTTTTCCCAACGCAAAACTGCATATGCAAGCGGCGGAAATGGCCTATGCCACAGGTCCGTGCATGTGTCATGACACCCTGCGCATGCCCTTCAGTGCGGGGCATATTTGCGAAGCGCTGCACCGGTTATACTCCGGTCAGGTGATTTTTCACGACGGTGATGCGCAGGTGGCGGACGGGGTGACGGTTCACCGCATCGGCGGCCATTCGCGCGGGTTGCAAGCGGTGCGGGTGCGCACGATGTCGGGCTGGATGGTGCTGGCCTCTGACGCGGCGCATTTTTACGAAAACCTGACCGATCGAAAACCTTTTCCCATTGTTGTGGATCTTGAGGATATGTTGAACGGTTTTGATACGCTTGCGCGCCTTGCCTCGCGTCATGAACTGATTGTGCCGGGGCATGATCCGCTGGTCACCCAGTTCTTTGCCCAAGGCGTTGCGGATCACATTTGGCGCCTTGATACCGGTCCGATAACGGAGTGCCTTTCATGAAACTGGGTGTGATCGCGGATGATTTTACAGGCGCTTCTGATATTGCGCTGACGCTGGCCGAGGGCGGCATGTCCTGTGTCCAATATGTCGGCACGCCGTCAACACCGGCGCTGCCCGAAGTCGAGGCCGGGGTCGTTTCGCTCAAGTCGCGCACCATTTCTGCCGGTGACGCCGTCGCGCAATCGCTAGCGGCTTGCGACTGGCTTACGGCGCAGGGCTGTACCCAGATTATTTTCAAGGTGTGCTCTACCTTTGACTCGACTGCACAGGGCAATATCGGTCCTGTCGCAGAGGCTTTGGCAGCCCATCTGGGCGAAGCGCAGGTGATTGTCTGTCCGGCATTTCCTGAAAGCGGGCGGTCCGTCTATCAGGGGCATCTATTTGTCGGTGATAAATTGCTGAATGAATCGGGCATGCAAGACCACCCGCTGACACCGATGACCGACGCCGATCTTCGCACGGTTCTGGCGGCCCAAACGGCGTGGCCGGTATCGCATATCGCGACGGATATTGTTTTTGGCGGGGGAGATGCCATTGTCGCTGCTATGCCGCGCACGCCTGCAATGGTCATCGTGGATGCCATACGCGACGATGATCTGCGCGCCATTGCCCAAGCCGCCCGCAGCCGCAAGTTGCTGGTCGGCGGCTCCGGCATCGCCATCGGCCTGCCGGCGAATTTCGGTGCTGTCCCCGCAACACCCGATTGGCAGCCGACGACCGGCGCGGGTGTGGTCCTATCGGGCTCATGCAGCACGGCAACGCGCGGACAAGTCGCCGCTTACGCCAGGGTCGCGCCGAGTCTGGAGATCACACCAGAAGACATCATGGCGGATCGTATCGATGTGGACGAAACGGCAGACTGGGCACTGGCAAAGGACACTGCGCCCTTGATCTATTCCTCTGCCGATCCGGCAAGCGTGAAAGCCGCGCAACAGAAATATGGCCGCGACAGGCTTGCCCATGCCATCGAAGGGTTTTTTACCGATTTGACCCGCGCCCTTGCCGCGCGCGGACTGGTGCGTCTGGTTGTGGCAGGGGGGGAGACGTCAGGCGCTGTTGTCGCGGGGCTTGGGTGTTCGGCCTTTAGCGTGGGCCCGCGGCTTGCTGCGGGTGTGCCGATGCTCAAGGCGGACAATCACCAGATGGCCGTGGCCCTCAAGTCCGGCAACTTTGGTGCTGCTGATTTCTTTGCCCACGCCCTTCAACGGATGTCAGAATTATGAGCGAGCAAGCCCGCCTGCGCGAAGAAATCACACGATTTGCCAAGTCACTGTTTGATCGCGGTCTGACGCCGGGCAGCTCCGGCAATATATCGGCGCGCTTATCTGACGGCACCTTTCTGATTACGCCCACGGGCAGTTCGATGGGGTTCCTCGACCCGGCAAACATCTCGCATCTTGATGCCGATCTTGGACATTTGTCAGGCGACAAACCGACCAAAGAGATCCCGTTGCACAGCGCATTTTATGACACGCGACAGACCACGGGCGCTGTGGTGCATTTGCATTCAACACATGCCGTCGCCCTGTCGATGTTGGCTGATACCGATCCCGATAACGTACTTCCGCCGCTGACCCCTTACGCGATCATGCGGCTTGGCAAGGTGCAGTTATTGCCGTTTTTCTTACCGGGCGATCCGGCAATGGGGGACGCTGTGCGCGGGCTTGCCGGACGCCGATCTGCGGTTCTTTTGGCCAATCATGGGCCCGTCGTTGCCGGCAAGGACCTCGAAGCGGCGGTCTATGCGATGGAAGAACTTGAAGAAACTGCAAAGCTGGCGTTTATGACGCGCCATCTGGAGCGGGCGTGTCTGACGCCGGGCCAGATTGCCGACGTCGTTTCCCGCTTTGATGTTGATTGGGAATGAAAGTGGCGCATCCGGTCTGACCTACAGCGTCGCCAGCGTCGTCGCTATCCAAGCTATGGATAGCTCTTAACATCCGGCCATTGTAACCCGCCCGCGGGTCGGGGACGTCGGGCCAAAGGTGACCGAAACGGGGAGCGTATCGTCCTGTGCTAGAACGGGCATCATCGTGCTTGCCGCAATCAACGCGGCAGCAGCAAGGCGGCGTTGATCGAGATAAGGCTTCCTTTAGGTCTTTGGAATTATCCGGTCGGATATCGCATGGCGATCCCGCGCGAGGGTGCGTTTCTCTGCTTTGCTTAGGGCGGCAAGCGCGTCTTCGGCGTTCAGCCCTTTTGCGCAGGCGCGATTCCACAGACGCCTTGCGGAAGCTGGCGACCATGGCAGGCAGGCTTGCGCCAGCCAGCGGCGCAGCGGCACCGGCAGGGCGTCATAGCTGCGCATCGGATCTGCGTTCCGGTTCTTGCGGCGCAGCGATGTCGCCCCGAGGTTGCGGGTCATGCCGCATCCGCCACGTGGCGCCATCCGGGGAACGGATCGGGCAAATCAAGTGGCAGCACATCAGGGTGCGCGGCCAAAGCTGTTGGAACAAGACAGGCGTCGAGTTTCGATTTGAGCGCGGCCCAATCGATACCCGCCCCGATAAACACCAGTTCCTGTCGCCGGTCGCCCCAGGGCTCTGACCAGTGTTGCTGCATGTAATCCGACGCGGCGACATGATCCGGCCAGCGGTCTTGCGCGACATTGGCCCACCACGTCCCAATGGGTTTGACGCTGGATAGCGATCCGGCAAGCGAAAATTCCGCGACCCATTCCGGTCGCGTCGCAATCCAGAAATGCCCTTTGGCGCGGATCACCCCGGGCATGTCCGCGTTCAATGTCGCAAGAATTTTCTCGGGAATGAACGGCGCTTTGGCGCGATAGACAAAGGATGCAACGCCGTATTCGTCGGTTTCGGGAATGTGATCGGCAAAGCCGTATAGCTCTTTCGCCCACATCGGGTGCTCATGCGCCTGATCAAAATCGAACAACCCGGTATCAAGGATTTTTCCGGCGGCGACATTGGATTGATCGGTTTCGATGATCTCTGCGTCGGCGTTTAGACTGCGAATGATCTTGCGGGCTGCATCCACCTTGTCAGCACCGGCATCCGTCACCTTGTTAAGGATCACGACATCTGCAAACTCGATCTGATCGGTCAGCAGATGCACCAACGTGCGTTCATCTTCCTCGCCCATGGTCTCGCCGCGGTCGCGCAGGAAATCATGGCTGGTATAGTCGTTAAGCAGGTTCACCGCGTCCACGACCGTCACCATAGTGTCAAGCCGCGCCACATCCGACAGGCTGTCGCCAAATTCGTCACGAAAATCGAAAGTGGCTGCAACGGGGAGGGGTTCGGAGATGCCCGTCGATTCAATCAGCAGGTAGTCAAACCGGCTTTGGGCCGCAAGCTTGCGCACCTCGTTCAGAAGGTCATCGCGCAATGTGCAGCAGATACAACCGTTGGACATTTCCACGAGTGTCTCATCCGTGCGGCTTAGCTCCGTATCCGCGCGCACAAGGTCTGCGTCGATGTTGACCTCGGACATGTCATTCACAATCACGGCCACACGGCGGCCTTCGCGATTGTTCAGAACGCGGTTCAACAGGGTTGTTTTGCCAGTGCCAAGAAAGCCCGAAAGCACCGTGACGGGAAGTCGTCTGTCTGTCATAAAACGCTCCAAAGTTGATCTGATAATTCACGCAACTTACGTAGTTACTTTATGAATGCAACTGCAAAAGTTACGAATGATGCGCGTATGGAGAAAAACCGCTTATGAAACGCAATTCGCGTCTGTCTCTCGCTCTACATACCCTCAGCCATATGGCGGGGGATCCTGACCGGCTGCGCACGTCTTCCGATATCGCGGAACATGCGGGGACCAATCCTGTTGTCGTGCGCCGCGTCTTGGGCAAGCTGCGGGAGGCGGGTTTGTTGACCTCTGAAAAGGGGCACGCGGGGGGATGGCGGCTGGCGCGCCTCCCTTGTGATATTTCGCTGGCCGACGTCTATCTGGCGCTGGATGAGCGGATGGTTGCAGCCGATGAGAGCAGCGAAGCACCGGCCTGCTCCGTTGAGCATGCGTTGCACAAAAAGGTCTCCGGCGTTCTGGAAGAGATCGAAGAAAGCTTGGTCAAAAGACTGGCGGAGACGTCAATCGCACAGGTGCGCGGGACCTGAAAAGCAAAGCACAACGGCTGAATGCGGCGGTGCAGGGCGCATGCGCATTTGTGCCCGTAGTTTTCGGCGGCCCGACCTTCCTAAGGCTTTAAAAGATCAAGAAAGTCTTGCAAAATCGCAGACTGGTTGCGATCGGTGCGCCAGACGGCACAGATCGGCGTGGAATAGCTAAAGACATCGGGCAGGATTTCATAGAACTCGTCCCGAAACAGATCCTGACAATGGGACGGAAAGTAGCCCAAATAAGCACCGCTTCGCACAAGTGAAAGCACCGCTTCGGTTTGATAGACGGTACTGCCAACTGGAAAAATCTGTTTTCTTTTACGCAGGCGCTCACTTTCGAAATACGCGCGATGAACCAGCTTGTGCCGGCACACGTCCTTGTCCGACAGGGGCGCGCCGCTGCGCACGTCGTCAACCAGCGGGTGATTGCCCCCACAAAACAGCCCGACCCGTTCATCGTAAAGCGTTATATAATTCAGGCTCGGGTGGCGTTGATAGTCGGGGACGATGCCGATGTGTAATTTGCCATCAATCACGCCGCGTTCAACTTCGTTTGGCGATCCGGTCATCATGTTGATCGACACATCCGGCGAAATATCCTGAAACGCCCGAATGGCGCTGATCAGCGGGTTTTTGACGTCGCTCATCGTAAAGTCGATCATGCCGATTTCGATCTTGCCGACCATCTTGTTGCTGATGCTGGCGATACGCGATGTGAAATCATCGCTTTGCTTCAGAAAATGATCGATGAACTCATAGGCCTGTTGGCCCTGTTGGGTCAGGTAAAACCCGCTGCGCCCGCGGTGGCACAAGCGCATGCCCAACCGTGTTTCGAGATCAGAAATTTGTCGGGATATGGTTGACCTGCCCACGCCAAGTTCGGTCTGCGCCGCGGATAACCCCCCGCATTCGATCACGGTTTTAAAGACGCGCATTAACCGCAAGTCAACATCATTTACGGTGCCGGAAAAGGCTTTCTTGCGTCGGGGCATGTGTGAAGGTCCATGAAAAATACGAGTTGTATAGATATGAAACAAAACTTCTGAATGTTCAAATTTAATTCACCCTTCAAGTCGCGCTAGGCATAGGCGATGAATGAAAGGGATTGATATGGCTTGGACGGCAGAAAAACTTGCTGGATTGCAACGAAAATTCGGGGATGCAACTGGTGGTGACCTGCTTGATCCGAAAGGACAACGGATCGCCGAGAAAATCTTTTCCGAAGGGGGACGTCGCCCTGCGCCTTATGCCGGTATGCCGACGTTGCTGGATGCGCCTCACATTGCGTTTGACGCTGGCACTGACATCTCCGCCTTGGATGTGGCGCTTTACGGGGTGCCGATGGATCTTGGGGTCACCAATCGCAACGGGTCGCGGTTTGGGCCGCGCGCCCTGCGCAGTATCGAACGGATTGGCCCCTATAACGATGCGCTTGAATGCGCGCCGGTTCACGAAATGTCAGTCGCCGACATTGGTGACGTGCCCATGCAAAGCCGCTTTGATCTGACACAAAGCCATGCGGACGTTGAGGATTTTGTAAACAGGATCGTGGCGCAAGGCGTGATCCCTTTGGGCGTCGGCGGGGACCACTCGATCAGCCACCCGATCTTAAAGGCCGTCGCGAAAGACGGGCCTGTCGGCATGATCCACATTGACGCGCACTGCGATACGGGCGGTTCTTACGAAGGCGAAAAGTTCCACCATGGTGGCCCGTTTCGCAATGCTGTGCTTGACGGGTTGCTTGACCCCGAGCGGACAATCCAGATCGGCATCAGGGGGGCTGCAAAATACATCTGGGAGTTCTCCGAAATGTCGGGGATGACTGTGGTCGAGGCGGCAAGTATCACAGAAGCGAACCTGCCGGACATCATCGCAAAAGCACGTGATGTTGTGGGTGATGGACCAACGTATTTTTCGTTCGATATCGACAGCCTCGACCCCGCCTATGCCCCCGGGACCGGCACGCCGGAGGTCGGCGGGCTGACCACGCGCGAGGCCTTCAAACTGATCCGGGGTATGAAAGGCGTGAACCTTGTGGGCGGGGACGTTGTCGAAGTTGCACCGGCTTACGATCCCACCACCAACACAGCCCAGAACGGCGCGCAGATGCTGTTCGAAATCTTAAGCCTGATGCAATTCTCTCCCTCCCGAACTTCAAAATAAGGACATCTTACGATGACAATCAAACGCAGCGAACCCGACAACCGAATGAGCCAAACGGTGGTCTATGGTGATATGATCTATCTTGCAGGACAGATCGGTTCAGGGGCGGATGTTACCGCACAAACCAAGGATATGCTGGCCGAAGTGGACCGTTTGCTGGCGGATGCCGGAAGCAGCAAATCGCAAATTCTGTCAGCCACGATCTGGCTTGCAGATATTGCGACCATTTCAGAAATGAACGCAGTCTGGGACGCGTGGATCGACCCTGCAAACCCGCCAGCACGCGCCTGCGTAGAGGCACGTTTGGCCACGCCGGAGTTTCTGGTTGAGGTCATGATCACTGCCGCGAAATCTTAAGTCCGCAGGCATGTCGTATTGCTGAGAAAGGGGCGGGAGCAGTCTGCTCCCGCCCGATTTATGCACCCTGTGCACCGGGCAAAAGTGCCTGAGAAAAGCTGTGAAAGTATCACGATCAAGCTGCTGGACCCGATGACAGCGGGGATCGTGATTTTTCCCTAAGGGTGCATGCGCCTCATAAAACACCCTGAAAGTTGATTTGCTGATCTGAAAGGGTTCGCTTGATCCCGCCAACTGATGCAGATCGGGCAGCAATCTGGCGGGGCGCAGACGCCTTTTGCTCGCTAGATGCCACTGTGCGCCCATTGCTCCGACGCCCACCGCTGAGGGCGTCGAAGCGGTCGCAGGCTAGGACGCTTTGAACAATGAGACCTGTTCGGCATCGAACGTCAGTGCCACTTGCGCTCCGATATCTAGGCCTTGCGCATTTGCGCTGGGGCACCGTACCCGCAACTCTTTGCCCTGGATCGCCACCACAAATTCTGTTGCGGGCCCAAGATCGCGCATGAACGAAATCGCGCCTACCGGTTTCGCCCCTGCCGTTGCGGCGGGCGTCAGTGCGACATGTTCGGCACGCACTGCAGCAAGCATTTGGTCACCCTCCTTGTGGGGCGCTTCGCTTTTGACGGAAGTGCCGAACACCTCGACTGTGCCACCGGTGATCTTGCCCACGTCGATCAGGTTCGCAGCCCCAAGGAAATCGGCGACAAAGCTGTCAGCCGGCGCGTTATAAACCTGTGACGGCGGCGCGGACTGGCGCAAGGCTCCGTCTTTCAGAACCACCAGTTCATCCGCTAGCATCATTGCTTCGTGCTGGTCATGGGTCACGAGAATCGTGGTGACGCCGAACTTTTGTTGCAGTTGTCGCAGTTCGATCTGCATGTTGTCGCGTAATTTGGCATCCAGAGCGGACAAGGGTTCATCCAGCAAAAACAACGGCGGCTGGATGGCGAGGGCACGTGCAATGGCCACCCTTTGCCGTTGCCCGCCTGACAAGGCCGACACCGGGCGATCAGCGATATGGGGCAGTTGGATCACCTCTAGCAACTCTTCAACGCGGTCACGTTGCGCCGCCCCTTTGACGCCGCGCAATTTCAAACCGTAGCCGATGTTGCGGGCCACACTCATGTGCGGAAAAAGAGCGAGGGATTGGAACACCATGCCAAAGCCGCGTTTGTGTGGCGGCTGTTTCGAGATGTCTTTCCCGTCAAGGATCAGGCTGCCGTTGGTCGCGGTTTCAAACCCTGCGATGATCCGCAGCAATGTGGTTTTTCCACAACCGGATGGTCCCAGCAGGCAAACGAAGGAGCCCCGTTCGACCTTTAGATCGACATCCCGAAGGGCGTCGACATTGCCAAACCGTTTCGAGACGTTTTTGATATGGAGGTGGGTGACAGGCGTCATGTCCGTGACCTTTCTAAAAGAGACTGGCGCGACCGGCGATCAGCTTGTCTACAAGCACGATCAGCAACACATCAGCGACGATGATAAACACGGACAAAGCCAGCGTTGAGGGGTCCAGCGAAGACACGGTGCGACTGTACATCCAGATCGGCAGCGTGCTGACGTCGACGGTGTACATAAAGAACGTGATGGTGAATTCGTTGAAACTGATGATGAGCGCAAAGATCAGGCCCGCGAGGATACCTGCCTTCATCATCGGGATGACCACATCCCAAATCGCGCGTAGCGGCGATGCGCCCAGCGATACGGCGGCTTCCTCGACCTCGATGCTGATACCGCTCATGGCACTCAAACAGTTGCGCAGGACAAATGGCAGGACCAAGGCGACATGCGGGATGATAATCCGCCATATCCCGATATCGAGCCGCAGGCTTTCCGCGATCAGCAAGAATGCGATCCCGAGGATCACCAGCGGAAAGACGAGAGGGAGGGTAAACAGCAATTCCATCCCGGCCCGAATGCGCCGGTCACCCCGCGCCAGTACATAGGCCAGCGGAATGCAGACACCGGTCGAAATCACCATCACAATGAGGGCAACGAGCAGGCTGGTGAGTGTCGAATCCACAACGGACTGTGCGCTGTTTGCGTCTTGTGCGGTGAACATCTCGATGACTTCGCTGTACCATCGCAAGGACAGGGCTTCGGGGGGGAAGCCGGTATTTTCAGCCGCGGAAAATGACATGATCGTAACGACAATGACGGGTAGGGACGAGATCAGGATGCCACATATCGCAAGCAGGATGATGACAAAGCGATAGGTGCCGCCGCCCTCGGTCGGCAGAAGATCAACGCGCATATCAGCGCTCCACTTTTTCTGATGTGACACGTGCCAACCACGCTGCGAACAGCATGACGAACATGGTGACAAAAATCAGGATCATGCCAGCCGCCGCAGCGCCCGACCAGTTAAACAAGGGTGAAATCATATCGCGGATGGCGATGCCCATCATCTGAACCCGACGCCCGCCCAGCAGCAATGGAATGGCAAAGGCGCTGGCGTTGAAGGCAAACACGATCGAAGCCGCGCCAAACAATCCGGGGCGCAGCAGCGGTACAGTCACGTCAAAGAAGATGCGCCAGTGCGATGCACCAAGAGAACTGGCAGCTTCGAGATGTTCGCGCGAAATGCCGCGTACAGAACTGACAATCGGAAAGACAGCCAAGGGCAGGGAGGTTTGCACCAGCCCCAAGAGAACACCTGTTTCATTGAACAGCAAAAAGATCGGCCGTTCGATGATGCCAAGACTGCGCAGGGTCGCGTTCAGCACGCCACTGGGCCCAAGCAGCAGAATCCACCCGTAGGCTTGCACAAGTAGATTTAAGATGAGCGGCAGCAAGATCACAATGGTCAGTGCGCGGCGGGCAAAGGGATTGCGCAGGCTGGTCAGCAAAAACGCAAGCGGGACGGCCATCAACATGGCAAGCAGCGTGGCGATAAACGCCAGCCGCAATGTTAGCCAGACAGAGCGGCCGAAATACGGTGTCATCAAATCCAGATAGGGCTGGAGCGAAAAACCTTCGATGCGGGATTGTTCGCCTGAAATTGAAAACCGGAAGATATAAAAACATGCCCCGAGAAAGGGCAGAATCGCGATGAGCGCTGGCAAAGAAAATGCCAGCGCTTTTGATCGGGTCAGTTGAATGCTCACTGCGGAACGTCCTGTCTTGGGCGGATCACGCCAAGGTCTGGGTGTAACGCATGATCCAGTCTTCACGCACTTCAGCGATGAAGGACTTGTCATGTACCACGGCCGCGTCGCCCATCTGTTCGGGCTTGATGATGAAGGGGCTTGCTTTCGCGTCATCCGACATCACGGCGTTCTGGTTGATCGGGCCGTTCAGCACGGCTTCGGCCATTTTACCCTGTACGTTCGCGTCGAGTGTGTAGTCGATAAAGGCATGTACAACGTCATCATCACCCGGCTTGGCCTTTGGAACGATGGTGTACATCAGATCCGCAAAGAAACCTTCGTCGACGTCATAGGTCGCGCCCATGTTCGAATTTGCAGGGTCTTTCAGTTCATTCGCATAGAATGCAGGCGCATAAACCCCGCCAATATCCAGCGCATCCGAGCGGAACAGTTCGGAAATCTGCGCCGGGTTCTCACCAAAGGTGAGCAGGCCGTCGCGCAACTCGGCCAGTTTCGCAAAAGCCTCGTCCACATTGGTGCCGTCACCGCCCAGCATTTTGCCGGTCGCGAAAATGGTGTCCAGTGCATCCGTCCATGTGGAAGGGGGCAAGAACAGGCGGTTTTGGTGGGACGCGTCCCACATTTCGGCGTAGGATTTCGGTGGTTCCGCAAAAGTCTTGGTGTTAAAGATCAAACCACCGGTCCAAAGCAGATAGCCGATGCCGTGCCCGTCCGCACCGGTGCGGAACCGCGGATCAACCTGTTCCAGGTTCGGCAGCTTGTTCAGGTCCGGTTGCGCCAAAAGACCATCGCCGGCCAGCTCAACCGCGCCAACACCCGCAAGGGTGATCACGTCATATTGCGGGCGATCACCAGCGGCGCGCAGTTTGGCCACCATTTCCGATGTTGATCCCGTGCGATCCGCGATCACGCGCGCGCCGGTTGCTTCCTCGAATGGTTTTGCAATGTGATCCAGAATGGCGAGGCCCGTGTTGTCCGACCACGTCAAAAGGCGCAACTCTTTGCCGTCCAGCGGCTTGTTGCCTGCGGCACGCACGATTGCGGGCATCGCCAAGGTGCCGGCAGCTGCCGCTGACGACGCAAGAAGGCCGCGTCGTGAGATTTTATATGTCATGATGTTCCCCTGTTGGAAGATGGCTCCGATTTCAGAGCCGATTGTTTGATTGGGACATCATCGCGAACATCGCGGTGCGTTAAATACCGCTGAATCCAAGAAATGTTTCATCAAAGTGCAACTTATGCCAACTTAATGGGCGTCGCGTGCACCAATCTGGTAGGGCAGGACCCGCAGCGCATTGGGCAGGTCGATCCGGCTTCCGCGCAACCCGTCCAATCGTGCCCAACATCCACGATTAAAGGGGATTTATACGTGAATGACCTGACAACCGTTGTGCGCACATCTGTGCAGAACATCTGTTGAAAACGTGGCACCTGTGACCACCATATCGAAGTCCCAGAGATGCCCGGTCTGACAGAGTAAATCCAAGCCGATCTTCGTACTGTCGATCACCAGAATATTGTTTTTGCCGCAACTGGTGATGGCTTTGCGGGCAGATATTTCGTCGGAATTATAGTCCATTACTTTGCCCGTTTCTGACAAACCGCCGCAGCTGAACACGGCGTAATCTACGTGGAATTTGCCAAAGAATTCCAATGCGGGCGTGCCGATCATATCCAGATCGCGCATCCGTACCGCCCCGCCGGCCAGTTCAACGCGAACGCCCGGGGCATGTTGCAAGGCGCAGACCGCATGGATGCTGTTGGAGGCGACAAACAAGTTCTTATGGGACCCCAGAAAACGCGCGCAGGTTTCCACAGTCGTGCCTGTCCCCAGCGCCACGCGCGCGCCATCGGGGATCACGTTTTTGACGGCCAAGGCAATACGCTGTTTTTCCTGCCGCGAGATGCCCTCGCGCGGTAGGTAGCCGATGTTCTCGCTTTGCTGGCGCAGCCGCACGTGGCCATTGCGGCGCTGCACAAGTGCGGCGTCGTCTAGATCGCGCAGGTCGGCGCGGATCGTCTGAACAGATACCGCCAGTAGGGCCGAAAGCTCGGCTGCCGAAAGCGCCTCGTTTTCAGACAACAGCGCGATGATCTCATCTCGCCGCTCGGTGACATTCCTTCTCACGACAGTTTTCCTTCGAAAAATTCGCAATGCTTTTCGGACGTTAGGAGAAACCTATAAGTCCCGCAATATAAATAAAACTTTCATATTACTGTTATAAATCTGTTAAATTTCTCAGGGATAAGGCGACTCGTGAACAGCTTTCGTTCGAAAGATAAATTTCAGGAGAGTCCCATGAAGTCCTTCATCACTTCCACCGCTTTCGTGCTTTTGGCAAGCACGGCTATGGCCGACACCATCACCCTTTACACCTCGCAGCCTAACGCCGACGCGCAGCGGACTGTTGATGCCTTCATGGCCGCCAACTCGGGCACCGAAGTGGACTGGGTTCGCGATGGCACGACCAAACTGATGGCACGTTTGCGCGCCGAGATCGAGGCCGGCAACCCGCAGCCTGATCTGCTTTTGATCGCCGATACCGTAACACTGGAAGGCATGGCGCAAGAGGGTCTGTTGACCGCGTATAAATCACCCGAAGCCGCAGCATATGACGCGGCGCTTTATTCAGCTGACGGCTATTATCACTCCACCAAATTGATCACGACCGGGATCGTGTACAACACCGGTGTTGAAACTGCGCCAACCTCTTGGGGCGACCTGTCGGATGCCTCGATCAAAGGGCAAATCGCGATGCCGTCCCCGCTTTATTCCGGTGCTGCACTGATCCATCTGGCCACGCTGACCGGTGACGAGGCGCTGGGCTGGGACTATTACGCAAACCTCGCCGCGAACGAGGCCCGTGCGCAGGGCGGTAACGGCGGAACGTTCAAGGCTGTCGCCTCCGGTGAAAAGCCATATGGCATGGTTGTGGATTTTCTTGCCATCCGCAACAAAGCCGACGGATCGCCCGTTGAGTTTGTTTTCCCTAAAGAGGGTGTGTCCTATGTGACCGAGCCCGTGGCGATCATGTCGACCGCCAAAAACGTCGAGGGTGCGCAGAAATTCGTCGATTTCCTGCTGGGCGACGCGGGTCAGAACCTTGTTCTGGATATGGGCTATATTCCTGCCCGTGACGGAATGGGCGTTCCCGAAGGTTTCCCCGCGCGCGAAGATATCAAGTTGATGGCTTTTGACCCCGCCGAAGCCCTCGCCAACGCGGAAACCAACAAAGCAAAATTCGCAGAGCTTTTCGGCGCCGAATGATGGGTGCCACACATACAGATGGAGGCAGCCGGTCCGAGGCCCGGCTGCTCTCTGCCATTCTGGTCGTTGCGATCTGTCTCACGCTTGCACCGGTGCTGCGCCTCTTTGTCGAAGGTGTCACAGATGAGGGACGCCCGAGTCTTGCACTTATGGCGGACGTACTTGCGCAGCCTTCCACCTTAAGCGCGCTCAAGCATTCACTGGTGACAGCCGGATTTGGCACGTTGGTGTCACTGGTGCTGGGCGCGGCGTTTGCATTTCTTGTGGCGTTGACGGATCTGCGGGCCAAGGCGGCGCTGGTGTTTTGTCTCATGATCCCAATGATGATCCCGCCGCAGATCACCGCGCTGTCCTGGACCCAGATCATGGGACCGTCGTCGGTTCTTCTCAAAACGCTGGGCATTGCGCCGCCGCTTGGCGCGCCTCAGCCGCTTTACTCGCCGCAGGGTATTATCTTTCTTTTAGGCATCCAGCATATGTCGATCATTTTCCTGACCCTTCGGGCAGGGCTGCGCGCAATCCCGCACGACGTGGTCGAGGCCGCCCGCATCAGCGGCGCCAAAGGGGTGCGCACGTGGTGGCAGATCGTAATGCCGCTGACCTTACCCAGTTTGGCCGCTGGTACGGCCATCACATTTGTCACAGCTTTGGGCAATTTCGGTATTCCGGCGATGTTGGGCATTCCCGCAGGCTATGCGACGTTGCCGACACTGGTTTATCAAAAACTTGCAGGGATGGGCACGACTGTTCTGGCCGAGGTGTCGGTACTGGCGATGCTGATTGGGGGCGTTGCCGTGGCCGGTATTCTGCTTCAGCGTCTTTTCCAGACACGTCAGAAATTACATCTGGTGGGCAGTACCTCGCAGCCGCTGGCCTTGCCCTTGGGGGCGGCGCGTCTGCCTGTCGAGATCTTTTTGTGGATTGTGGTTTTGGCCATTCTGGTGCTGCCGATGTTCGGCCTTTTGGCCACGTCTCTGGTGCCGGCCTACGGGGTGTCGCTGCGCTTTGATACGGTGACCCTTGCCTCATGGCATGAGGTGTTGTTGCGCCAACCGGTAACGGCGCGGGCGTTTGCCAACTCTTTCGGGTTGGCGGCGGGCGCATCTGTGGCGCTGATCGTGATCTGCCTGCCATTGGCGTGGTTGATGGAGCGGCGTAAAACGCGGCTGGCGCGTGTGTTCGACAGCCTCCTTGATCTGCCCTATGCGCTGCCGGGTGTTGTCCTGTCGATCGCCATGATCCTGCTGTTGATCAAATTGCCGTTCACGGATGCCACGCTTTACGGCACGATCTGGATCATCTTTCTCGCCTATCTGGCACGTTTTTTTGCGGTCATGTTCCGACCGGTTCAGGCCAGCCTGAAACAGTTTGATCCGGCGATGGACGAGGCCGCGCAATCGGTGGGGGCCTCGCTTTACCGGCGGTTGCGCGATGTCGTGTTTCCGCTGTCGGCACCTGCTGCTGCGGCCGGGGCAATCCTTGTCTTTCTCACAGCGTTCAACGAACTCACGGTATCTGCGTTGTTGTGGTCCTCGGGAACCGAGACCCTTGGCGTGGTGATTTTCAATCTGGATGACAGCGGCGAAACCGGCATGGCCAGCGCATTGGCGATGACCATCGTCTGCGTTGCCATCGTACTTATGGCGCTGATCCAATTGTTTTCCCGCCGTTTTCCCAAAGGAGTTGTCCCATGGCAGACATAAACCTGTCCTGCGTCGGCAAAACGTTTGCAGGCACGCCTGCGCTGCAAGACATCACAACGCGGTTTGACGACGGCGAGTTCGTCGCGCTGTTGGGGCCGTCGGGGTGTGGCAAGACCACGCTGCTGCGGATATTGGCAGGGTTCGAAGAACCCAGTCACGGGCTTATCCGGGTGGGCGGGCGTGAAATGGCCAATGCCGGAACAGGCACAAACCTGCCCCCGGAAGAGCGCAACATCGGGTTTGTTTTCCAATCCTACGCGCTGTGGCCGCATATGTCGGTGCGGCGCAACGTATCCTACCCGCTTGAGATCAGACGGTTTTCAAAAGCAGAGATCGCCAAACATACCGATGCTGCACTCGCTTCAACGGGGCTTGGGGAGTATGCCGACCGGATGCCCTCCGATCTATCGGGTGGTCAACGGCAACGGGTCGCTTTGGCGCGCTGTCTGGTTTCTGACCCTTGTGCTGTGTTGTTGGACGAACCGCTGGCCAATCTCGATGTTGCACTGCGGGCCACGATGCAGGGCGTCTTTACCGATTTTCACAAACGCACCGGTGCCACGATGGTTTATGTCACCCATGATCAGGCCGAAGCGATGGCAATGGCAGACCGGATCGCTGTCATGGACAAGGGGCGCATCCAGCAATTCGACACGCCGCAAACTTTGTATGAACGGCCAAAGAACCGCTTTGTCGCGGAGTTCGTAGGGCGCGGTACCGTAGTGCCGGTTCAAGGGGCGAAAGCCGCAGGAAACGGACAACAGGCGCGGATACTGGGGGCCGAGGTTGCCGTGCACTCCGCAGCGCATCAGGCGCAGATCAGCCACGTTTGTCTGCGTCCAGAGAACCTGACGATTACCGAAACGGGGGACCTGCGCGGCAAGGTCGCGCGGGTCACCTATATGGGCGGAAAATACCTGTTGGAAACGGTGACGGAGTGCGGTGCCCGCTTGTTCGCCGAAACCCGCGCCCGCTTTGAAGTCGGCGCACAGCTGGGCCTCACAATTACAACACCTTGGGCCTTTTCAGAGGATTAAATGCAAAGCATACGAGTATTGTCGGGCATCGGGGATAAAGGCCCTGCATGCATGCAACTGACCGTCGACGGGCGCATCTGGCTTCTGGATTGCGGCTTTGGTCCCGAAGCCAACGCGCATTTTGATCCCGACTGGCTTGAGGGGGCAGAGGCGGTGTTCATCACCCATGATCACATCGATCACATCGGCGGTGCCTCTTACGCTGTCGAGGCGGGGGTGCCCATCTATACCACGGCGCAAACGGCAAAGGCGTTGCCGCCTGCAGCCAAGGTGCATCTTTTGCCTGAGCAGGGCCGGACGACAATCGACGGCGTCAACCTGACCACAGGGCGCAACGGCCATGCGATGGGCGGTGTCTGGTTTCATTTCGATTTGGGGGACGGGCTGTTCTATTCCGGTGACTGGTCGGAAGAATCCGACTGGTTTTCCTTTGACGCCCCGCCGCCTGCTGCGACTGCTATTCTGGATTGCTCCTATCATCTGGATGATGTGCCGCAATCTGATCGGTTCGCGGCGTTGAACAAAATGCTCGATAGTGTGCAAGGTCAGGTGCTTTTGCCGGTGCCGCCCTCGGGGCGTGCGGGCGAGATGGCGTTGCATCTGATCCGGCGCTATGGCTGTGAAAGCGTGATGCTCGACCCTGAATGCCAAGATATCCTGCGCGCGGCGCTCAACAGCGGCAATGTCAGTGCATCTGCGCATGAAATCGCGCCGCTGCTGGACCGTGGCCCGATGGAGCAGGCCCGTTTTCTTATCTGTGATACGCCCAACGCCGATGGTGGTGCCGCGTGGGGCTATGTCCGCGCGTGGCACGAAAGCGGGCGTCTGGGTCGTGACGCACATGTCGTTTTCACCGGCCATATGACCGCCCATGCGCGTGGCATTTGCAGCGTTCCGGGCGGGCATTTCCAACGCTGGAATGTGCATCCGCCGCTGCGTGATCAGGTAAAGATGCTCAACCGTCTTGGTGCCAAACGCTTTGCCCCCGCATTTTGTACGCATCCCGAAGATTACCTGATCGAGGGGCTGGACGCAGAGGTGTTTTTTCACGACCGGGTGCGCCTGTGAACGCCGCGCCTATGCCACCCTGCGACTTTTGCCTGATCCGCCACGGCGAGACGACAGCAAACGCAGAGGGGTTCATCGCCGGCGTTACGGATGTCGCGTTAACCCGAATGGGCCGCGCGCAGGCGCGCGCATTGTCGGACAGGGAATGGCCCGCGCGCATTGCAATTCACGCCAGCCCCATGTCACGGGCGCAGGATACTGCACGGCTTGCGTTTCCAGATCGACACATCGAGGTACACGAGGGCTTGCGCGAACGCGACTGGGGCGTGTTCGAGGGCCGCCCGCTGACACAGCAGCCCACCAGAGAAGCCACGCCGGACCAAGGCGAGAGCTGGACCGACATGTTAACGCGCGTGCAATCGGCCATTTTGGAAATCTGTGCGGTTTCGCACGGGAAACTGCCGGTTCTGGTCTGTCATTCAGGCATAATCCGTGCGGCGCGGGTGCTTTGGACGACAGGCGACGCAGGCCAGCGCCCCCCCAATGCGACGCCGCTATTGTTTCAACGCACAGGCAATACATTGATGGAGAAGAGACTGTGAGCCAAACATCACCAACACTTTGCGTGGTCTTCGACGTGGATGGCACACTTGCCGAATTCGATGCCGAGCGCCTGGGCCCTCTTGTGCACGGTGTGGAAAAACACTGGGACGCTTTTCATCATGCGATGGCTGATGCGCCATTGATCGCCCCCATCGGCAGGTTGATGCGCCGGTTGAAAGACAGCGGCGAAACCATTCTGATTTGTTCAGGCCGGCCAAGCGGCTGGGCGGCGCATACAATTGCTTGGCTTCACAAACATGATTTGCCCTTTGACGGCATATATCTGCGTGCGGAAGATCAGGACGCGGCATCCGATCCCGAGGTCAAACGCCGCGCGTTGAAGGAAATGAAGGCGGATGGTTTCAAGCCTTGGCTGGTTATTGATGATCGCACTTCGGTTGTGGACGCGTGGCGCGGCGAAGGGCTGGTGTGCCTGCAATGCGCACCGGGGGATTTCTGATAAAGTGGGGGGCAACCGTGCACCTTACGCCGCCGTCCCCGCCAGTTCCCGCGCATGAATGCCCAAGACAATCAGGGCAGGCCAAAGCAGATACGCCTCGATCTCGATGTTTTCGCCGAAGGACAGCAATGTCAACGTCATCATGATCCCAAGGGGCAGGCGTCCTCTGGGGCCCATCGCCGCGTCTTTCAGCGCCAGCGCCAGTTGCCACAGAAAGGGAACCAGAAACGCCAGAAACCCGACCAAGCCTTTGACAAACAACAAACCATACCATGTGTGATGGCTGCCGATGGGCATGTATTCCACCGCGTGGCTGCCAGGTTGCACCGTGGCGTGGCCAAACCAGTATCCGTCGGTCTGCCAGCGTTCGGTCGCGATGCGTTGCAGGGTTTCGCGCACTCTAGTGCTGTCGGCCCGCGCCCCTTTGAAGGCGGATACAGCATCGGTTGCGGCAGTGGCCAGTGTCGTGCCCAGTACCGCCATGGAGGCCGTGAAACCTGCCAGCACCTGCCATGCCCAACCCCGAAGGATCAACGGCAACAGCCGCGGCGCGATGGTGCAGGCCACCAGACCAACCAGCCCCATACGGGACTTGGAGGCAAAGATCATTACCGCCCCGGCCGCGATCCCGATGCTGCGCCATTTAATGTCTTTTTCCTCCAGCGCGAACAGAACCATCACTGTGCCAAGAAGCGCAGCAAAGGGCGACCACGGGGCGTAAAACTGCCAGCGCGGTGTCCAGCTGGACGGATCCCATGTGAAGAAATAGACCGAGAAATATTCAGGCCCCGGCCCGCCAACCGCCTTGAGTGGTGAGGTAAAGATGCGTTCCGGCAGGCCGATATAGGGCGCCGCCAACAGGATCGGCGCGAGGATCAATGTCCACAGACCCACAACGCATTGCGCGCGAATCAGCGTTTCACGGCGAATTGGCAGCACCGCGCCCGCCAAAGGAAACAGCGCCAGCAGCGCCCAGCCCTTGGCCCAACCGATGGAAGATTTGATCGTTTTGCCGGTGCCCAGCCCCCAATCCAGATGGCCGACCCAAAGCGCGATCAACATCACAAACATGCCCAGCAGCCAGCCCCAGATTACCGGCGGGATGCTGCCCGTCGCGCGCATGTCTTCGCGCACGGCAGGGCCCAGATACATCACCAGTACGACCAGACCAGCCAGCACCCAAGCCAACACAGGACCGACCACATAAAGGGCACCCACTGCATAGAACGGCCACGTCAGTACCAAGGTACGGTAGACAAGCCGCTCGATGGGGTTTTGATCACTCATGTCGGTGCACCGGGTTTGCTCATCAACCGGGAGATCAGCGCAATCCTTATCCAACCCATTGCAAGGCTGATCAACAGCATCAGCGTGGCCGCTATACCTGCCATCAATGCCAGCTTGCGGTTGGGCGAGGAGGGTTTGGCCGGAAGTGACGGATTTTCCAGAACCTGAACCAATGGGTAAGACGCGTAAATGTCGGATTTGCTGGATTGCGCGCGGGCAATGGCAGACGCGAACAAGGCTTCTGCAACGGAAAAGTCGCGTTCCAGATCTTTCATCTTGGCCGCTGCTGGCGCGAAACGGTTCAACGCTTTCTGTCCGTCGGTCCTTTGTGCCTCAAGCGTGGCCAACTGTTCGGTCGCGCCGGTTACTTCGACCTGCATGCGTACCAGTTCGGCAAGCAGGTCGGCGCGCGCGCCGTCCGGTGCAAATTCGAAATCGCTTAACGTTTGTGCGTCCAATCCCGTTACGGATTGGGCCAGCGACAGGGCGGCTGATGTTGCTTGATCGCGCGCCGATTTGGCGGCCTCTACCTTGGGGTGGGCGCTGCCATAGCGCGCACTGGCTTCGGCCAATGCAACTTCGGTGCGGCCAATCTCCTCCAGCAGAGCGATGTAAGCGCCGTCCGCAAACAGCTTGAGCGTGGCCGCGGCGGCGGCGGCATCAAGGCCCAATTGCATCTCGAGCGCTGTGGTCGCGGCCGCACGATCGTTCAAATTCGCCTCTTGGATCAGGATTTTATCGCCCAGATCCAGATGCCGGTCCAACAGGACGTCGTATTGATCCACGGACAGCAAACCAGTGGATGTTTGCAGGGCCTCAATCTGTTTACGGGTATCCGCGACCGAGGCGCGATAATCTGCGATGGCTTGCAAACCGCTGTCCTGACGCGTGTCGACCTCATCCGCCCGCAAGGCATCAAGTTCGGTGAAAAAGGCCGCGAGAATGGCATCGCCGCGCGCTTGCGCAGCCTCCGGCGTGCGGCCCGTGGTTTCGAAATGGATCAGGCTGGTTTGATCCACCAGACGCACGCGGGGCTGGCCCAGTTCGGCGCGCTTGATGTTCAATGACGCAGCAGCGGCGTCCACGATACGATCTGCACCCAACAGGCGTTTATATGTTTCTGTCGGGCTGACGGCGTTGCTGGCAAAGGCCGAATTCGCATATGACGTCGCCTGACCAATCCCGTTTACATTCATGGAGGCCGATGCGCCGGATCCGGGCATGATCAGCGATGTGGTGGAGCGATAGCTGAGCGGTGCCGTTTTCAGATATCCCAAGAGCGGGGCCCAGATCAGCGTTCCGCCCAACACGGCCGTTGCGACATAGCGCGGCAGACGTTTCAAATCGCTAAGTCTGCCGCCCATGACGACGCGGCGCACGACACCTGTTTTGGCGGGGCGCGGTTTGCGGGCAAATGGCAGAGAAAGTGAAATCATCGGTTGGCTCCTTTACCGATGATCTATCCGATCGCGCGGGCGAAATCATTCGGGCAGAGGGTCAGCCGCGGGGCACATTTGGCGCAGGGCCTATCCTTTCGGATAGTTCAGAACAGGCCGGCCTCACGTGCGATCAGGGCCGCCTGGGTCCGGTTGGCCGCGCCAACTTTGCGATACAGTGTTTTCACGTGCAGCTTGATCGTGGGTTCGGTGATGTCGAGATCACGGGCAATCTCCTTGTTCGACTTGCCCTCGGTCAATCCCTTGAGAACTTGCAACTCGCGCGGTGTCAGTTTCTCGGCCAAGGCGTTTGTCGGTTCTTCCTCGACGGCTGTCATGAAATCAATGGGGGCGTATTGCTCGCCCATCGCCATAAACTTGACCGCGTTGACCAGTGACTTTGCTGGCAGTGATTTTGGCACAAAACCGGCAGCACCGGCTTCCAGCGCATCTTCAGCAATCTGGCGGGTCGCTTCGCCGGAGATCAGGGCAACCCGTTGCCCACCGTTCAGCGCGATGGCCGCGCGCAGACCTTCAAGACCATTCATCCCCGGCATATTGTAATCCAGCAGGATCAGATCAAAGGGATCGTCACTTTCAATGCGCGCGCAAGCGTCTTGAAACGTACCGACACTGGCGGTTTCCATCCGGCCTTCGCCCTCAAGGAACATCACAAGCGTGTCGCGCAGCAAATCGTGGTCGTCGGCAATCAGTACTCTCATAGCGTGTCCTTTGAACGTTACCACATGCTAACTCCAGATTGCGGTGGTTCAAAGGCGCAATGATGGGGAAATCGGGTAATCGCCTCCCCCGAATGGATAGGTTGCGCGCCGGTCGGGTGCTTGCGCGGCCCCCTTTCGGGTAAGTCGTTAACCATCCGCCCCACAAACCTGTCCGCCCGCTCCGTTGCGCCAAGCAGTTGTTTTCGTTGATCACTATGGCAACAAAACTGATTAGCAAAAGGACTGCTGCCATGACTTACCTGCCCACATTCGACGGCCCGCTGACACCCGCTTCCCCTCTGCGCGAAACATATCTGCCAAGCCTGCGCACAACTTTGGTCGACGCGACAGCCGCTGAAACAATCGCCACGCTTCTGGCCCCCGGGCGGCGGCGCGTGAACTTTATGAATGCGCATTGCTTCAACGTCATGGCCCGGGATCGCCAGTATGCGACAGCCGTAAACAGCGCTGATTTCCTTTTACCGGACGGCATTGGTGTCGCCCTCGCGGCCAAAATGACGGGTCACGACTTGACGGCCAATCTGAACGGCACCGACTTTATTCCAAAACTGCTGCAAGAGGCCGCGAAAATGGGCAAATCAGTTTTCTTGTTCGGCGGGACTGCGGGCACTGCGGATAAAGCAGCGGCTCAGTTGACCCGGAACATTCCGACCTTGGTTGTCGCCGGTACCCGGGACGGTTTTGAACAGGCGCAGAATGACGCCGAGGTCATCGCCGATATCAATGCCAGTGGTGCAGACATTGTGCTGGTCGCCCTTGGTGTGCCGATGCAGGAACTGTGGTTGCACCGCAATGCGCCCTATATTGATGCCGAGCTGACGATGGGCGTTGGTGCCGCGCTTGATTTTTTTGCAGGCAATGTCACCCGCGCCCCCGCTTGGGTCCGTAAGGCGAAATGCGAATGGGTCTGGCGTCTGGCGCTGGAACCGCGCCGGTTGGCCAAACGCTATTTGCAGGGCAATTTCAGCTTTATGGCCCGCGCGGCCAAGAGGACCGCCGGTACGCTGACACCCGCATCGGTCGCAAACCGCCTTCTGGACATTACGGTGGCCGCAACGGCGCTCGTGCTGCTGTCGCCACTCCTCGCGCTGACGGCATTGGCGATCAAGGTGGAAAGCAAGGGGCCTGCGCTGTTCACGCAAACGCGTATCGGCAAAAATGGCCGTCCTTTCACCATGATCAAGTTCCGTTCGATGGTCAGTGATGCCGAAGCGCAGCGGGACAGCATTCTGGCGCAATCGGATCGGGAGGGCATTTGTTTCAAATCCAAATCCGACCCGCGCATCACCCGCATCGGGCGCTTTATCCGCCGCGCGTCCATCGACGAATTACCGCAAATCCTGAACGTATTGCGCGGACAGATGTCTATTGTCGGCCCGCGCCCTGCCTTGCCTTCGGAGGTCGAGGCATACCCCAAGCACGCCTTTGGCCGCTTGAGCGTCAAGCCCGGGATCACCGGTGTCTGGCAGGTGTCTGGCCGCGCCGACGTCGGTTTCGAACAGATGATCGAAATGGATCTGGCCTATGCAAGCTCGCGCAGCATCCTGCTTGATCTGATCCTCATCGGCATGACCTTTCGCGCGGTCCTGACCGGCCGTGGCGCACATTAACCCTCTCTTCTCCTGATATTCTCCTCAATCCTAACCGTAAGGAACCAGAACATGACACATATCCGTACCGCCGTTTTCCCTGTCGCTGGCATGGGCACCCGTTTTCTGCCTGCAACCAAGTCGATCCCGAAAGAGATGCTGCCCTTGGTCGACCGTCCGTTGATCCAATATGCCGTTGATGAAGCGCGCAAAGCAGGCATCGAAGAGTTCATCTTTGTTTCTGCAGCCGGCAAAGGCGCGTTGGAAGATTATTTTGACACGGCCGCAGCATTGGAAATGCAGTTGAAAGCAAAAGGCAAAACCGATGCTTTACAGGCATTGGCCCCAACGCGGATGCCCGAAGGGGCGTTGACGATACTGCGGCAGGCACAGCCGCTGGGTTTGGGACATGCGGTGCGCCAGGCGAAACGACTGGTGGGCGATAGCCCCTTTGCGGTGCTCTTGCCCGACGACGTGATCCTGCACGAGAGCGGCGCCTTGGCACAGATGGTCGAGGCCCATGCCGAACAGGGCGGTCACATGGTCGCGACAATGGAGGTGCCACGCGCCGCTGTTTCGTCTTATGGCGTGCTGGATGTAAGCCAGCAAAAGGGCCGCATCGCACAGGCCCGCGGCCTGGTCGAAAAACCGCGCCCCGATGTTGCCCCCTCTACGCAGGCCATTGTCGGGCGCTATATCCTTGAGCCGTCAATCTTTGAGCGCCTTGATGCTCTTGGCCCCGGCGCAGGCGGCGAATTGCAGCTCACCGATGCGATCAATGCCGATGTCGAAACCGCGGGTGTAACGGGCTATCAATTCGCCGGCGAACGCTTCGATTGCGGGTCGGTGCAGGGCTTTGTGCAAGCAACAGCGGCCTTTGCCATGGCACGCGGGGACCTGAGCGCGGAGTTTTCAGCATTTATGGCGGCCCGTGAAAACCCATTGAAAATGGTGGCTTAACCTCCAAACCTATCCGTAAGGATAGGTGCCTATCCCGATACCCCAATGCGACGCCGGGTGCTTCATGACATGAATGCTTCAACAGTTTTTCTTGGAGTATCGCTATGTTGACCCGCATCCAGACCTTTATCGTCGCATTGGGCTTGGTCTTTGGCCTTGGCACATCCGCACAGGCCGGTGACACGATTTTGACCCTGACGCACAACGGCGAGACCCGCACGTTTGACCGCCCGGCACTTGAGGCGCTCGGAACCGAAACGATCGAAACCACGACGATCTGGACGGAAGGCACGCAGGTTTTCGAAGGCGTTTCGTTGGCGCGACTGGCTCAGGAAGTTGATGCGCAGGACGGCAAACTGCTGGCGACGGCGATCAACGATTATACTGTCGAAATTCCGCTTTCGGATGCGGTGGAAGGCGGGCCGATCCTTGCCATTACGATGAACGGCAACGAAATGTCCCTGCGTGACAAAGGCCCGCTTTGGGTGGTCTATCCCTATGACGCAAATGCTGATTACCGGACCGAAGTTATCTATTCGCGCAGCATCTGGCAGCTCGACAGGATAGAAGTGGTCCAGTAACCCGATGGGGAATGATCTGGAACATCAGGAATTTTTCATGACACAAGCCCGCACCACGCGCAGTAGAACCGGCCGGATATTCCTTGTCCTGGCCGGTCTTGTTATTGTTATGGCCATTGCGTTTCTGACATGGAACGTGACCCGCGAGATCGAAGAACTCAGCTCGGCCAGCTCGGACAATGTGCAATGGTCGCTTTCCCAGACCGAGGTCGAGTTTCAGGAATTTGCAGGCCGGATTCGTGTGGGTTCGGATTTGGCTGGCATTCGGCGGCGGTTCGACATTTTTTATAGCCGGATCAATACCGTATCGCAGGCGCAGGTTTTCGAAGAACTACGCGCGGATGACCAATTCCGCGCCACGTTGCAAAGTATCAGCGACTGGCTGGAAACGACGGTGCCCTATATCGATGCAACCGATGTCGCGTTGACCAGCAGCCTGCCAAGGCTTGCAAGCCTTGTTGAGGACATCCGCCCCGATGTGCGCAAACTGTCCAATTCCGGTCTCAAGATTTTCGCCCAGAACGCCGATAAGCAGCGTGCAGATGTGGCGTCGACGATGACAGAACTTGCGCTGGCCTTGGCGGTTTTGATTGGGGCCCTTGGCCTGTCCGTGCTGTATCTTGTGCGCCTCAACGGGCAGATGCGCAAGCAGGAGCGCGCGCAACGCCAAACCGGCACGCGAATGAACACCGTAATCAACACCTCGCTGGACGGTGTTATCGTCAGCGATGACCAAGGTCGGATCATTGAATTCAGCCCTGCCGCAGAAGAGATTTTTGGCCACCGTGCCAAGGACGTCATCGGGCATGAGTTGGGGGCGATCATTGTGCCCGACCACCTTCGGGCCGGTCATGATGCGGGCATGGAGCGGATGCGTCAGGGGGGCGAAAAACGTGTGGTCGGCAAGGGCCGCGTCCAGTTGGAAGCCAAACGCGCGGATGGATCAATCTTTCCGGTAGAGTTGGCCATTCAATCAGCGGTCACCGAAGACAGCGATATTTTCATCGCCTTCCTGCGCGACATCACCCAACAAAAAGCGGACGAGGCCGAATTGGTCGACGCCCGCGACAAGGCGATTGCCGGCGAGAAAAGCCGATCAGAGTTTCTGGCGACCATGAGCCATGAAATCCGCACGCCTTTGAATGGTTTGTTGGGCAACCTTAGTCTGCTGGGTGACACCACGCTGAACGGCAAACAAACCACCTATATGCGCAATATGGAAACCTCTGGCCGGTTGCTGTTAAGCCATGTGTCGGATGTGCTCGACATCACTCGATATGATGCGGGTAAGGTGAACGCGAACCTTGAGCCGATGAATGTGTCTGACCTGCTGCAAGACATCATCGACAGCCAAAGCGGCATGGCATCGACGCAGGAAACCACACTGGATTGGGGCTGGGACGGTCCCGCGCAACATTGGGTCGTTTCGGACAACGACCGGTTGCAGCATGTCTTGATGAACCTGATCGGCAACGCGGTAAAGTTCACCAAACGGGGACGGGTTTCCGTGACGGCCAGTTGGCACAGCGACGAATTGACTTTCGAGATTGAAGATACGGGCGCAGGGATTCCCGATGATCTTCAGGATCGCATTTTCGACGACTTTGTGACCGGAAACACCGCTTATGACCGCGAAGTCGGCGGCACGGGGCTGGGGTTGGGCATTGCCAAGCGTTTCGTGGATATGTTGGGGGGCGAGATCATGGTCGCAAGCGAACTTGGCGTGGGCAGTACCTTCCGCCTTGTGGTCCCTGCAAAAGCTGCAAGCTCGGCGCCGAAGCTGAACAATCTGATAGAAAGGCGCGCAATCATCGCCCCTATGCGCGTGCTTGTGGTCGAGGATAACGAGATCAACCGGTTTGTTGTGCGTGAAATGCTGCAAGCCGACGGGCACGAGGTTTTAGAAGCCCACGACGGTCAGCAAGGCGTTGATATGGCTGCTGGCGAAAGGTTCGACCTGATCCTGATGGACATCAGCATGCCCGTTCTGGACGGGCGCAGCGCCACACGCCAGATCCGGCAGGGCAACGGGGCCTCACGCAATGCCCGCATTGTGGCCTTGACCGCAAATGCGTTGCCCTCTGAACGTGACGATTTTCTGGCGCAGGGGATGAACGGTGTGCTGACGAAACCGCTGCGCAAATCCGATCTGCGCGCCGTGCTGGGGCAACAGGAAACACCTGCACCAAAACACGCGCCGGAATTGATTGATCGTGCGCACAATGCAGAAACCTATGACGTGATAGGGGCCGAGAACTATCCGAAGCTGCTGGCGCGGTTCAGCGCGGAAGCCGAGGCGCTTATTGAATGGCTGGAGGGCGATGCCCGACTGGATCGCAACGAGATTGCCAATCAAACCCACAAGGTTGCGGGCAATGCTGCGCTGTTCGGTGCAGTGGTCTTTCGCGATGTGCTGGTCACGATTGAACGCGGCGCGAAAGAAGGGGAAGACGCCAGCGTGATGGCCGCAATTGCCGCGCTTGCAGATGTCTGGAAGCGCAGCAAAAAGGCATTGGCCGAGGTTCCGCTTAAGGACTAAATGCGACGACACCCAGCACGCGACCGATTTCAGCGATATTCGTGACCGTACTGTCGTAACAGGCCATCGCATCACCGGGAAGCAAGTAAGGATCGTAATCATCGCGGTCCGCGCGGCGCAGCAGGTCTTCGATGTCGCGTTCGATCACCACAGAAACGCCGGTCATCGGGTTGCGTGAAAACAGCACCGCAGAACGGTTCGCACTGGTCGAGCGCGCCCCGCCAACGCAGTTGGCGTCGATCACCGCCTGCATGTAGCGTGACCCATAGGGCACTTGGCGCACGGTCTGGCCGATGGCAGAGGCGGCGTTGTTGGTCGCGGGTTGTGTGAGGTTTGACAGAAACAGGCTGATGCCCGGCGGGCTGATCGGGCTGGGTCGCATCAGGTCATCCTGAAAACACTGACGGCTGGGCACGCGCACCTCATCGCCGGTCAGCAGCATGATATCCACGGTGTTCTTGCCCTCGAACACGCCGCGCATGTCCAGACGATAGGTCTTGCCGCCGCGGCGCACCTCGACGGCAGAGATATCCGCGTCAGGGCGCACACCGCCTGCCGCCCGCAAGGCCGCCGACAGATTGCGCCCTTCGGTTGAGGCACCGGATGCCACTTGGCGCAGGCTGTCCACTGTGTCACCGCGCACGCCGCCGATTTCGACAGCGTGGGGTTCGAATACCGCCCCCGAGACACCGATGGATATGGATGCAAAATCGGCAGCACGCACCGATATGCGGGGCGGTTCCTGATAAAAATCATCCGCCAGCAGTGCCGTTGCAATGTCGGCTTCCACCTGATCCGTGCTGCGCCCCTGCGCGCGGATCGGCCGCAGGAACGGCAGTTTCAGCATCCCGTCGCGCGACACGACATAGCTGCCGTTGAACGTGTCATCCTCGGCGATGCGCACATCCAGCAGATCGTTGCGCGACAACCGCTCACCGCGCAAAACGCTTGCTGCAATGCTGGACCCTTTGCCAGCAGACCCGCCAAGGGGCAGACATTTTTCCGCGTTTATCCTTGCGGATTTCAACAGGTCCGCTTGGGCGCGGGTCACATCGGGTTCACGGTATTGCGCCTGATATCCGTCGCCTTGTGCCACGGGTTCAAGGTTGTCGGGCGTGTCGAATCCTGTGCAGGCACCTGTCATCAATAGGGCTGCGAATGTGCCACTTAATATTGGTTTACCTGACATAACGCCTCCAGAACCGGGTTGAACACACCCTAAGCACAACAACTGTGACGCGCCACGGGTCAAACGCTCCGAAGGCTATACTGAAGGATAGGGTGTGTTCCATTTGCGCAGGTAACCTGTCCTGTGGCGTGCGCGACGGCGGGGGAGGGGACGAGGTAGGGTTGGTGGAAATCAACGAAAGACCGCCCCATGCCCTTGTCTGACACAACCAAAACACTCGCCACCAATCTGGTCGCCTATGGCGCATCGGAAGTGGCGGCCAAGGCTTCGCGCCTTTTGGTCGTGATTGCAGTGGCCCGCACCCTCGATCTGACCGAAATCGGGATTGCAGCATCGGCAATGGCGGCGGGCGACATCCTTAAGGCGTTGACGGAAAATGGTGTGGGCCAGCGGATTATCGCGGCCAGCGATGACGCGCTTGAAGCGACCTGCACTGCAGCGCGGCGCATTTTCTGGGTTTGGTGTTTTGGATTGTTCGCGCTTCAGGCATTGATTGCCGGTGCTTTGTATCTGTCAGGCGGCAGTGCGCTGCTTGCCGGTCTGATCGTGCTGATGGGGCTTGAGTATCTGTTCATGCCTGCCGGTCTGGTTCAGGTCGCGCTGGCAATGCGCGCCGGAAAGCTGCGCCAGACAGCTGCGATTGGCGGCGTGCAAGTGGTAGGCGCGAACCTGCTTTCGATCCTGCTGGTGCTTGTCTACCCGTCCGCCATCGCGCTGATCCTGCCGCGTGTTCTGTCGGCCCCGATCTGGCTGTTTGCCGTGCGTGCCTTGCATCCGTGGTCCGCAAAGGCGGGCATCACCGCTGCCCCCTTGCGGCCCTTCATCGACTATGGCTGGGCTGTCCTTGGCATCGAAGTTGTCAAAGTGCTGCGGTTGCAGGGCGACAAAATCGTGGTCGGAATGACAATGGGACCCCAAGCGCTTGGTCTTTACTTTATGGCCTTTAATGCGGGGCTCAGTCTTTCGAATGCGTTCTCCACGGCCTTTTCCACCGTTTTGTTCCCCCATCTCAGCCAATCCCGTGATCCGGCGGGTGCCATGCGCCAAAGCGTTCGCGTCGGGCTGGCCCTGATTGCCCCTGTGGTGATCCTGCAATCAGCTTTGGCACCTTTGTATGTGCCGCTGCTGTTGGGAGAGGGCTGGGAAGAAGTAGCACCGCTTGTCTCTATCCTGTGCCTTGTCGCGATCCCGACAACACTTTGGGCCACTGCGGCCGGTTGGCTGCGCGTGCAGGGGAAACCACAGGTCGAACTCTGGATGACCTGTGCGCTTGCTCTGGCCGTTCTCGCCAGCACCCTTTTGCTGGCCCCCTTCGGGCTGTTCGCAATGGCCACCGGATACCTTGTCGTCACAGGCGGGCTGATGGTGCTTGGCGCTCTTGCAACCCTCCATATCGATCTCTTTCCCTCCTACCAACAGGTGCAGTCATGACGGACTTCTCAATCATCGTTCCTTGCTACAACGCGGTCGAAACCCTCCAGGCGACGCTGAATAGCATTCAGGCCCAGACCTACGATGATTGGGAAGTCATCTGTGTGGATGACGGATCCACTGATGCGACAGTTGCGCTGCTGGAGCAGATCAGTGCCCGCGATCCGCGCATTCAGGTCTACCAAAACGTTGGCAAAGGCCCGAGCTGTGCGCGCGATTTCGGTGCAATGTTTTTTGCCAGCCGCGAAGTGATCGCGTTTTGTGATGCCGATGACATCTGGTGGCCGGACAAGCTGAGCCAACTTGCAGCATGTTTCGCCGACCCCAAAGTTGATGCCGCGTTCGGCAAGGTTGCGTTTTTTCAGGATGACCCGACCAGTGCGACCAGTTTTTCGGCCGTGCCTTCCGCGCCGCTGAGCATTCCGATGTTGTTGGGTGAAAACCCGGTTTGCACAATGTCCAACATTGCCGTGCGTCGTGCTGCGTTCATGCGCACCGGCGGGTTTGATGAAACACTCGTACATAACGAAGACCTTGAATGGCTGATCCGTCTGGTCGGCACGGGCGCGCATGTGGTCGGGATCGACAAATGCCAAACATGGTACCGCACCAGCCCCTACGGTTTGTCTGCCGATCTGCGCGCCATGCAAAAGGGCAGAGAGGGTGCGATCCGTACCGCTGCACATTATGGGCACCTGCCCAGCCGGCAGTCCGACGCGATTTTCCTGCGCTATCTCAGCCGGCGCGCTTTGCGTCTGGGGCAGGGGCGTTTGATGCCGCTCGCTTTTGCGCTCCAAGGTGTCCTGCGCAGCCCCGCCGGTTTTTTCAATGCACCAAAGCGCGGCATTGGCACGCTTTTGGGTGCGCTGGTGGCACCGGTTCTTCCTGCGCGCCTTTCGCAATTCGTCTTCTCCCGCTGATCTATCAATATAAGGAGGCTCCCATGCCCCTCGCTTCCATCATCGTACCTGCCTTCAACGTGGCGAAAACCCTGCCTGCAACGCTGGACGCGCTGCTTGCCCAGACATTTGCGGATGTCGAGATTATTGTGGTCAATGACGGCTCCACCGATGCAACGGCCGCTGTATTGCGTGACTATGAAGGGAGTGCCAATCTCAACGTCATTACCCAGCGCAATCGCGGTCTGGCAGGTGCGCGCAACACCGGTATTGCCGCAGCGCGTGGTGAATTTATCGGATTTTGCGATGCGGATGATCTGTGGCTTCCCGAGAAACTGGAACGCCATGTGGCACATTTACAGGCGACCCCCGAAGTCGGCGTCAGCTTTTCGGGCTCGGCGTTGATCGATGACGACGGTGCGGCGCTGGGGATGGCGCAAACGCCGTGCCTCAAGAACATCACGGCGGCGCATATTTTCAAACGTAACCCGATTGGCAATGGTTCGGCCCCCGTCATCCGCAAAGCTGTTTTTGACGCCATCGCCCATCGCCCCGCGGCAGAAACGACCCGCGACTGGTACTTTGACGAAACCTTTCGCCAATCCGAAGACATCGAGTGCTGGCTGCGTATTGCCCTGACAACGCAATGGCAGTTCGAAGGCATCGAAGGCAACCTTACCCTGTACCGTGTGAATGCGGGCGGGTTGTCAGCAGCAACTGATTTGCAGCTTGCTGCATGGGAGCGCATGGTTGCGAAGCTTTCGATGATTGCGCCGGAGTTTTTTGCCAAGACCGGCAAGGCGGCACGTGCCTATCAACTGCGCTATCTCGCCCGTCGCGCGATCAGTGACAAAGATACCGGCCGCGCTATGGACCTGTTGACGCAGTCGTTGGCCCAATCATGGAGACCCTTGTGGGAAGAGCCCCGCAAATCAGCTGTCACAATTGCCGCTGCGCTGGTGCTGCGGTTCGCCGGGCCTTTGGCACTGGATGTACTGATGGCACGCAGGGGAGCAAAGGCATGAAACAGCTTCCAAAAATTTTGCACCTTGTGGACGACACCACCGCCGGCGGCGTGATGCGTGTTCTCGATTTTCTGCGCACTGACCGCGAAATGGCGCAAACGGCCGATCACGAAGTCCGACCCGTCAAGCGTGGTAAAATCATCGGTCGTCTGGGACCTGCGGATGTTATCGTTTCGCATCTGGCCGTGTCCTGGCGCAGTTTGCCCGCGCTTACCGCCCTGCGTGCCACCCATCCCCGCACGCCTTTGGTTCATGTTGAACACAGCTATACCAAAGGGTTCGTGACCCACAATGTCACCAACCCGCTGCGGTTCAAAAGCTTGCTCAAACTGGCCTATGCGCTGTTCGACCGGATCGTTTGTGTTAGCAACGGGCAGGCGGACTGGATGGTGTCCAGCCGTCTGGTCCATACCGACAAGTTGACGACAATCCAGTCCTGCGTGGATTTGTCAGCCTTTCGCGCCTTGCCGGCGCCGGCCGGTCCCGCCCGTGTCTTTGCCGCAATCGGGCGTCTGGATGATCAGAAAGGGTTCGACACGTTGATCAAAGCCTTTCGCAGATGTGCCGATCCCGACATCGAATTGCATATCATCGGTGAAGGCGGGCAGGAAACCGCGCTAAGGAAACTTGCAGGCCCGGACAGTCGGATCGTATTTCGCGGTTTCCAATCCGATCCCGTGACCGCGCTGGCCGGTGTCGACGTTGTTCTGATGCCCTCGCGCTGGGAGGCTTATGGTCTGGTCGCGGTTGAGGCGCTCGCCGCCGGCCGTCGGCTGCTGTGCCATAACATCGACGGCTTAAGCGATCATGCCCGCCACGGTGGCGTGATGATGGATGCCACTAACCTTGAGGAATTGGCGGAATTGATCAGCCGTGAAGTGAAGCGGGGCAACGCCGGGAGAGAAGGCTCTGTTGTTCGGACCACCCGACAGCTGGAAAACCAGTTTCGCGACTGCTGGCAATTCATGCTGCGCGGTGTCGGCGTTTAGAGGATCGGGAGGGCCGAGATCTGGCTGCGCCAACGTCCGGCCCGCATCGCCGCTGCGCTGATTGATCGTTCTCCGTAGAGCGTATCAAACGTGGCCAGTAAATTTAGATCGATTCTTTTGATGCTATAAACCGTATCGGTTTGCCCAGAATGTGACGGGGCACGCCGTGGCTGCGCCTGTTCGGGCTCTTACTCGGATGCAGCGCGGGACATTGAAACAGCCCAGCTGAAGATCCGGCGGCGATTTCGCCGCGGTTTTGGATAAGACCGTTGTGCGGACACAGGAACTGATCGCGGGGGACATGCAGACGCGAGCCAACACATCAGGTCGGTGTACAAAACGGTCCTCACGGGTTTCTTTGCGCCCACACCAGCAACTTGACAATCAAGAACCCAGTTGCTTTTGAGACGGCACAGGTTCTGGCGTATGGGCCCTCGATCAGGTTTCCAACTTTCGAGAAGGCAAAGAATGAACGACATTTCAGCAAAGCATGTGATTGCGGCCCTGCCGTTTCCTACGGTTTTCATCACGGCAAACCAAAAGGTTGCTTTTGCCAATCGGCCCGCCATTGAATTGTTGGGTGAACAGGTTTTGAACCAGAACTTTGTTTTTGCCCTGCGCCAGCCCGGTCTGATCGCCGCCATCGAAGACACGGCCGCATCGCTGGAGAAACGGGTCGGGAAATTTACCACGACTGTGGGGCAGAGTGATGTGCGCTATGATGTGCATATCGCGCCTGCGGATGGTGGTTTGGTGCTGACGTTCGTAGATACCTCCGAGGCGAAAGACCTTGCATCGTTCCGGCGTGATTTTGTTGCAAACGTCAGCCACGAGCTGCGCACGCCCTTGGCCTCTGTGGTTGGGTTTATCGAGACACTGCGCGGTGCTGCGCGACATGACGAGAAGGCGCGCGACAGGTTTCTCGACATTATGGAACGTGAATCGCAGCGCATGTCGAACCTTGTGGATGATCTGTTGTCACTCAGCCGTGTCGAGGAAAGCGAACGTAAACGCCCCACCACGAAAGTTGATATTGCCGAGATCGCAGCGCGTGCGCTTGCCGACCTTGGCCCCCTGATTGACGCAGCTGAGGCGACTGTCACTTTGGAGGACCACGGAAAGAGCACGATGGTTCTGGCGGACGAAAGCCAGTTGCGTCAGGTGATCGGCAATCTGGTTGAGAATGCGTTGCGCTACGGGGCCAAGCGCGGGAACATAACGGTGGGCGTCTACGGGCCGGCCTATGAAACACGCCTGCGTCAGAACGGGCTGCGTCTTTCGGTGCGCGATGACGGTGAAGGCATCGCACCGCATCATCTGCCGCGCCTTGCCGAGCGATTCTATCGGGTCGATTCTCATCGTTCGCGCGAGGTGGGGGGCACCGGATTGGGCCTTGCCATCGTCAAACACATCATTCACCGCCATCGCGGGCACCTTTTGATCGAAAGTGTTCAGGGTGAAGGCAGCACTTTTACAGTTATTTTGCCTGTTTTTGAACAAAATCCTCCACTGTCATAAAACTCTTACAAAACTGTCACAAAAGCTTGGTCAAGCGTGCCCAAAAGACCCCTAGAGGCCGCGTGATGTGCACGGGGTCGATGACTGGCAGACAGGAGCTTTTTGATGTCCTTCATGAAAACGACCGCCACCACTGTGGCGCTGACTTTGGTTTCGACAGCGGTATTCGCCCGTGACAACGTGCAAGTGGCAGGATCTTCTACCGTTCTTCCCTATGCGGCGATTGTTGCCGAAGCTTTCGGCGAGAACTTTGAATTCCCGACGCCAGTTGTTGAATCCGGCGGCTCTTCCGCTGGTCTCAAGCGGTTCTGCGAAGGTGTTGGCGAAAACACAATCGATATTGCCAACGCATCGCGCAAAATCAAAAGCAAAGAAGTTGCAGCCTGCGCCGAAGCAGGTGTGACCAACATCATCGAAGTACGTATCGGTTATGACGGCATCGTTTTTGCCTCTGACATCAACGGCAACAGCTTTGAGTTCACGCCGGAAGACTGGTACAAAGCGCTGGCCGCAGAGATGCCAAAAGACGGCGCAATGGTTGCCAACACGACCACAAGCTGGTCCGCAGTAAACCCGGCATTCCCAGACCAGCCTATTCAGGCGTTCATTCCGGGCACCAAGCACGGGACACGCGAAGTTTTCGAAGAAAAAGTGATCCTCGCGGGTTGTGAAGCATCCGGCGCAATGGCGCAGATCATGGAAATCAACGGCGGTGACGAAGACGCAGCCGAAGGCACCTGCATGGCGATCCGCACCGACGGCCGTTCCGTTGATATTGATGGCGATTACACCGAAACACTGGCCCGTATCCAAGCTGACGACAATGGCATCGGCGTTTTCGGCCTGGCGTTCTACGAAAACAACACTGACAAGTTGCAGGTCGCAACCATGTCCGGCGTTGAGCCAACGACCGAAAGCATTGCTTCCGGTGATTACCCTGTATCGCGCCCGCTGTATTTCTACATCAAGGCCGATCACATCGGTGTTGTCCCAGGCGTAAAAGAATTTGCTGAATTCTTCGTCTCTGACGACATGGCAGGCCCTGACGGTCCTTTGGCCGAATACGGTCTGGTTTCCGACCCGGCACTGGCGGACGTGCAGAACGCCGTCATGAACGAAGAGTTCATGGGCAACTAATCCAGCCCTTCCAACATCAGGCGAGGGGCCGGTCATGGCCCTTCGCTTCTTTCTCAAAACAGAGGCCAATCAGCGATGTCGCTTTCACTGTCCGTGCTGCTTGCAATCGCGCTAAGTGCCACTGCATATTTTATGGCTCCACGTCACGCCCTGAGGTTTGTTGCAGGGGACCGGCGCAAGCTCGCTTCTCTGCCCAAACAATACGGGTTAAGTGCGGGCCTTTCGGTTTTCCTGCCCGCCATATTGATCGCATTGATTGGCGGATTGGGCGGTCTGGCTCCTGCCTTCTTGCCCTACATTGTAATAGCGGTCGCCGCTGTGGCGCTGGTCCTGTCGATCTGGCAAAGCCGCCCCGAATTTATAGCCCGCAACCGTGCTGAGAGCATCATCACGCTGGTGCTAATCGCCGCCTCCGGTGTTGCGATCCTCACGACTGTTGGCATCGTCCTGTCGATGCTGTTTGAAACCGCAAACTTTTTTCAGGACTACGACTGGAAGGACTTTTTCTTCTCAACCGAGTGGTCCCCGAACTTTCGCGGTGACAGCGACTTGGGCATCCTGCCGCTGTTGTGGGGGACGCTTTATATCAGTCTGATCGCGCTGGCCTTTGCCGTGCCAATCGGATTGTTCGCAGCGATCTACCTTTCTGAATATGCCGGCCCGCGCCTGCGCTCTATCGCCAAACCGGCCATCGAGGTCCTCGCGGGGATCCCGACAATCGTCTACGGTCTGTTCGCGCTGGTCACTGTCGGGCCTTTCTTGCGCGACTATTTCGCCGTGCCTATGGGCTTTGGTCAAAGCGCATCTTCGGTGTTGACCGCGGGGTTGGTCATGGGGGTCATGTTGATCCCTTTCGTCAGCTCGCTGTCGGACGACATTTTTAACGCTGTGCCGCAATCCATGCGCGACGGATCGTTGGGTCTGGGGGCGACAAAATCCGAAACCATCCGTCAGGTGGTGGTGCCCGCCGCACTTCCAGGGATTGTCGGCGCGGTGTTGCTGGCTGCCTCCCGTGCGATTGGTGAAACTATGATCGTCGTGCTGGGGGCAGGGGCCGCCGCCCGTCTGTCGCTCAACCCGTTTGAGGCAATGACCACGGTTACCGTGAAAATTGTCAGCCAACTTACCGGCGATACCGATTTCGCCTCGCCTGAAACCCTTGTCGCCTTTGCCCTTGGTCTGACGCTGTTTGTCATCACTTTGGGGCTGAATGTCTTTGCGCTTTATATCGTGCGCAAATATCGGGAGCAGTACGAATGAGCCATGCAAGCACATCCCTGTTGACGGTCGATGCCCGCACCCGCAAACGAAATGCCGCCGAGGCCCGCTTTAAGGCCTATGGCATTGGCGCGATTATTGTGGCCATGCTGGCGCTGGCCATCTTGCTGACCTCGGTTCTGGGCAGCGGCCTCAGCGCCTTTCGCCAGACCTATCTAACGATCAACGTGCAATTGCCGGAGGCCAAGCTGGACAAATCCGGCGTGCGCGACCTTGCGGTCATGCGCAAGGTGACGACAATCGGCTATGCCTCCGTGCTGCGCGACAGCCTGCTGGAAACCATGGCGGATGCGGGCATTACCACCGAGATGTCCAAGAAAGATGTCGCCAAGCTGATCTCGAAAGAAGCCCCTGCAACGGTGCGCAACTTTGTCCTTGCGAACCCCGATGTGGTTGGCACCAGCATGTCGTTCGACTTGCTGGCCGAAGGACGCATCGACGGGTTCTTCAAAGGCCGCGTCACAATGGAAAGCGCCGCCCTTGACGGTAATACCTCACCCGAAGCGCTGAAGTTGGCAGAGGATTTGAAAGAAGCAGGGCTGCTTGAAACCCGCCTGAACTGGGATTTCCTGTTTGCACCCGATGCGTCTGACCAGCGTCCCGAAGCCGCAGGGCTGGGCGTTGCCATCCTTGGCTCGCTCTACATGATGGTGGTGGTGCTGGTGCTGGCCTTGCCTATTGGCGTCGCATCCTCGATCTACCTTGAGGAATTTGCCCCGAAAAACCGCTGGACCGACTTGATCGAAGTGAACATTTCGAACCTCGCGGCGGTGCCGTCGATTGTCTACGGTATCCTTGGACTGGCGATTTTCATCAACTTTATGGAGCTGAACCAATCCTCGCCTCTCGTCGGCGGTCTGGTTTTGACGCTGATGACCTTGCCGACGATCATCATCTCGACGCGTGCTTCGCTTAAATCCGTGCCGCCGTCGATCCGTGATGCGGCGCTGGGTGTCGGGGCGTCGAAAATGCAATCGGTGTTCCACCATGTTCTGCCGCTTGCAGCCCCCGGTATTCTGACCGGTACAATCATCGGCCTTGCCCAAGCGTTGGGGGAAACCGCGCCGCTTCTACTAATCGGCATGGTTGCTTTTGTGCGGGAATACCCTGCCGCCTATTCACCTGATGCCGGCCTGTTTGGCGAAGCATCAACCGCGCTGCCGGTCCAGATCTACAACTGGACACAGCGCGCCGACCCCGGATTTGTAGAACGCGCGTCAGGGGCTATTATCACATTGCTGGTGTTCCTGCTGGCAATGAACATCATTGCGATCATTCTGCGCCGTAAATTCGAACGCCGCTGGTAGGGAGACCGGACATGTTAGATTCAAACCATATGGACGTTAAAATGCAGACCGAAACCACAACCAAGATCAGCGCCAAAGATGTGCAGGTCCACTATGGCGACACACATGCGATCAAGGATGTGAATGTCGAAATCGAGGATAAGGCGGTCACCGCGTTCATCGGCCCGTCAGGCTGTGGCAAATCCACATTTCTGCGCTGCATCAACCGGATGAACGACACCATCGACATTTGCCGCGTTTCCGGGGACATCCTCATTGACGGCGAGGACATCTATGACCGGCGCGTCGATCCGGTGCAACTGCGCGCCAAGGTCGGCATGGTTTTCCAAAAGCCGAACCCGTTTCCCAAATCCATCTATGACAACGTGGCCTATGGGCCTCGCATTCACGGGCTGTCCAACAGCAAAGCTGAAATGGACGAGATTGTCGAACGTGCCCTGCGGCGCGGTGCCATCTGGGACGAGGTCAAAGACCGCCTGGATGCGCCGGGTACCGGTCTGTCGGGCGGGCAACAGCAGCGGCTTTGTATTGCCCGCGCAGTCGCTACCGAACCGCAGGTTTTGTTGATGGACGAACCGTGTTCGGCGCTTGACCCGATTGCGACCGCACAGGTCGAAGAACTTATTCACGACCTGAGCAAGAACTATTGCGTCGTCATCGTCACCCACTCGATGCAGCAGGCGGCGCGTGTGAGCCAGAAGACAGCGTTCTTCCATCTGGGGAACCTTGTCGAATTCGGCGATACGGACAAGATTTTCACCAACCCAGAAGATCCTCGGACGGAAAGCTATATTTCCGGTCGGATCGGGTAAGGAGCAGGCGTCATGAACGAACATATTTTATCAGCCTATGACCGCGATCTCGAAGGTCTTGTAACCTTGATCATGAAGATGGGAGGGCTGGTTGAACAGGCAATCCTTGATGCGGCCAAATCGCTGGAAACCCAGGACATTGAACTGGCCGAAACTGTGCGCAGGAGAGACAAGGCGATCGACGCGCTTGAACTTGAGGTCAACGATGTGGCGGCGACAGTGATTGCGCTGCGTGCGCCTGTGTCCAAGGATTTGCGTATCATTCTGACTGTGCTGCGCCTTGCCGCAAGCCTTGAGCGGATTGGCGATTATGCCAAGAATATCGCAAAACGGACCTCGACGCTGATCGACATGCCTAATTCCGCCAGTTCGAATTCGTCACTGCGCCGGATGTCGCGCGAAGTGCAATCCATGCTCAAGGATGTGTTGGATGCCTTTGTCCGCAGGGATGCCGAAATCGCCGAAGACGTGCGCCAGCGCGATCAGGAAGTGGATCAGATGTATAACGCGCTGTTCCGCGAATTCCTGACCTTTATGATGGAAGACCCCCGCCAGATCACAGGCTGCATGCATCTGCACTTCATGGCCAAGAACATTGAACGGATGGGCGATTTGACGACCAATATGGCCGAGCAGGTGATCTATCTTGTGACGGGTGAAATGCCCGAAGAGGACCGGCCAAAGTCCGACAGCACGTCCTATCTCAGCACGTTGGAGTAAGGGGCACAGGCGATGCAACCACATGTATTGATTGTTGAGGACGAACCGGCGCAGCGCGAAGTCTTGCGCTACAACATCGAAGCCGAAGGCTGTCGGGTGACGCAAGCCGGCGACGGCGAAGAGGGGCTGATTTGCGTCAAGGAAGACCTGCCGGACGTTATTGTACTGGACTGGATGATGCCCCGCTTGTCGGGCATCGAGGTCTGTCGCCGTCTCAAGGCAAGCCCTGCCACACGCGGCATTCCTGTCATCATGTTGTCAGCGAAATCAGAAGACATCGACAAAGTGCGCGGCCTTGAAACCGGTGCTGATGATTATGTGATCAAACCCTATTCCGTCGCCGAATTGATGGCCCGCATCCGGGGTCAGCTGCGCCGTGTCAGACCGACGACCGTTGGCGAAACCATGATGTTTGAAGACATCATTCTGGATTCCGAAACCCACCGCGTGACCCGCGCGGGCGATGACGTCAAACTGGGACCAACCGAATTTCGACTGCTCAGCACTTTGATCGAAAAACCCGGCCGCGTCTGGACACGTGAACAACTGCTTGACCGTGTTTGGGGGCTAGAGAACTACGTGGATACACGCACGGTCGACGTTCATGTGGGCCGGCTGCGTAAAGCACTAAGCGGGGTCAAGGGCAGCGATCCGATCCGTACGGTACGCGGTGCCGGCTACGCCTTAGGTTAAAAAAACAAGCCGCGGCTGTTTCTGCCGCGGCTTGTCGGTTTTGCACTTTCGCCTTTTATGATCCGAGCACGGTTTTAACCGCGCGCGCAGTGGCGGCGACAATGGTATCCACCTCGTCACGGCTTAGGCAGAATGGCGGGGCGAAGCCCAGCATGTCCGCTTGCGGCATGGCCCGTGCGATAACCTTGTCTTGGGCCAGCATGGTTGCGGAAACCTGTGCCCCGATCTTGTCTGCCGGATCAAAGAACGTGCGGCTGTCCTTGTCTTTCACGAACTCCACCGCACACAGCATACCCTCGCCGCGCACATCCCCGACATGCGGGTGATCCGCCAGCGCCTCTTTCATGCTGCTGTTCAGGTAGGCCCCGACGCTACCGGCATTTGCCACCAGATCCAGATCATCAATCAGTTTCAGGTTCGCAACCCCCGCCGCCGCGCCGATTGGGTGGGCGGAATAAGTCCAGCCGTGGCCGATGGGGCCGTTCTCATCCGTGCCCTGTTCCAGCACTTTCCACATGCGCTCGCCGATGATGGACCCCGACAGGGGCGCATAGGCAGATGTCAGACCCTTGGCGATAGTGATAATATCCGCCTCCAGCCCGTACTTATCCGACCCGAACATGGTGCCCAGACGGCCGAAACCGGTGACCACTTCGTCAACGATCAACAGGATGTCGTGCTTTTTCAGCACGGCCTGAATGGCGGGCCAGTAGCCCTGTGGCGGTGGCACAATGCCCCCTGTACCAAGCACCGGTTCGCCGATGAAACCGGCGATGGTATCGGCCCCTTCGCGCGCGATCAGTTCTTCCAGATCGGCGACACAGGCGGCGGTGAACTGTTCTTCGGTTTGGGACAGATCATCGCGGCGGAAGAAATCCGGTGCCATCGTGTGTTTGACCTGTTCAATCGGCAGATCGAACTTTTTGTGAAACAACTCCAGCCCCGTCAGTGACCCCGTCACGATGCCCGACCCGTGATATCCGCGCCAGCGCGAGATGATTTTCTTCTTTTCGGGACGGCCAAGGATGTTGTTGTAATACCAGACCAATTTGATGTTGGTCTCATTCGCATCAGACCCGCCAAGGCCAAAATATACCTTGGACATATTGGCGGGCGCGCGATCCAAAATCATCTTGGACAGGGTGATCGACGCCTCTGTGCCGTGTCCGACATAGGAATGGTAATAGGCCAGTTCCTGCGCTTGGGCCGCAATCGCATCCGTGATTTCGCGCCGCCCGTAGCCGGCGTTCACGCAGTACAGTCCGGCAAAGGCGTCCAGCAACTTGTTGCCGTCACGGTCTTCGATGTGAACACCGCTGGCGGTTTTGATCACGCGCGACGGGCTTTCGCCGCGCGCATGCTGTGCCAGATGGGTTGAGGGGTGGAAAAAGTTCTCGCGGTCCCATTGGTCAAGCTGGTCGTTCTTTAGCATATCTACTCCTTCGGCCCTTGGGGCGCTTTTCCTCAGTCGACGCGGCGGCCGACCACTGCCATGCAATCGCCCGATTTGATCAACCCCGGAAAATGGCGGCTGATGATCAGGCCGGATGTTTTGGCTTTGTATTCAAGTGGCGGCACACCTGTGCGGTCCACCGGCCAAACGCGGGCGATCACGTCCCCTTCGGTCACGTCTTCGCCCAGATCAAGCATCGGCTCGAACAGCCCCTCATGCTCTGCAAACACAAAGCAATCCCCATCGGGCATGTCAATGTTCACAGTCGGATCAATTTGCATCTCGCCCTGCAATATCCCCGCATGGATCAACACATTGCGCAGACCCTTTTTGGCAATCGCGATGGATTTCGCGCTGGCGGACCCGCCGCCGCCCAGTTCCGTAGAAACAAAGGTTTTGCCCATGTCCTCAACCGCCGTGTCATACATGCCGACATTGTCAATCTCGAGCAGCATCACGGAATAGGGCGCGTTAAAGGCCTGCATCGCATCATAGCAAGCGGCCTGCTGCAGTGTGTTGTCCATCACGTGGGCCGCGGCGAAAGGGATGAAATCCAAGGTTTTGCCACCGGAATGAAAATCCAGAACGATGTCAGTTTGCGGCAGCAGAACGTTCTGAAAGTAATCGGCAATCTTCTGGGTGACCGTGCCATCCGCAGCCCCCGGAAAGGACCGGTTCAGATTGCCCTTGTCGATGGGCGAGGTGCGCGTACCCGCGCGAAAAGCGGGATAGTTGAACGCCGGCACGATGATCACACGGCCCGTGATATCGGCGGGCTGCAAGGTGACCGTCAGTTCCTGCAAGGCCACCGGTCCCTCGTATTCATCGCCGTGGTTTGCGCCGGTCAGCAAAGCCGTTGGGCCTTCGCCATTCCTGACCACGGTGATCGGGATCATGATCGACCCCCATGCACTGTCGTCGCGACTGTAGGGCAGGCGCAGAAATCCGTGGTGCACCCCGTCGCGGTCCAGCGGGATTGTCGGTTCAATCGGTGAAGGCTTCATCGCTTAATCCTTCACCACCATCTTGCGCGGCACATCTGCCAGACATTCCGGCCCGTCCGTTCCGATGCGGATGCTTTCGGTGATCTCGAATCCCCAATCCTCCATCCAGAGGCCGGTCATGAAATGGAAGGTCATGTTCTCTTGCAGCACCGTTTTGTCACCGGGGCGCAGTGACATCGTGCGCTCGCCCCAGTCTGGCGGATAGCTGACGCCGATGGGATAACCGGTGCGGTTGTCTTTGGTGATGCCGTATTTCTTCAGCACCTTGAAAAACGCCAGCGCCACATCTTCGCAGGTATTGCCGGCACGGGCCTTCTCGAGACCCGCGTCCATACCTTCAAGTACGGCTTTTTCAGCGTCGATAAACGTCTGGGTCGGCTTGCCCAGAAACACGGTGCGCGACAGAGGGCAATGATAGCGCTTCACCACGCCTGCGATTTCGAAAAACGTACCCTCGCCGGATTTCATCGGCTGGTCGTCCCACGTCAGATGCGGGGCAGAGGCGTCAGCCCCCGACGGCAGCAATGGCACGAGCGCCGGGTAATCCCCGCCTGCGCCGATGGCGGGGTCATAGCGCAGCGCCGCGTCATAGATGTCTGCCACCAGATCGCATTTGCGCATGCCCACTTCGACCTTTTCGACGATGCGCTCATGCATGCGTCCGACAATCTTGCCCGCTTGGCGCATCAGGGTCAGTTCTGCATCTGATTTGACCGCGCGTTGCCAGTTGACCAAAGCGGTGGCGTCTTGAAATGTTGCGTTCGGCAAGTGGGTTTGCAGCGCCCCGTAAGCGGCAGCAGAGAACCAGTAATTGTCCATCTCCACCCCGATGACGCCCTTGTCCAACCTCCGGTCCGAAAGCTGCGCGGACAGGTAATCCATGGGATGCCGCTCGGTCGATTGGACGTAATGGTCGGGATAGCCGATGATATTTTCGGGCTGCATGAAACAAGTGCGCAAGGCACCGTTGGCATCCTGCCCGCGTCCGAACCAAATGGGTTCGCCCTCCAACGGTAGGATCACACATTGATGCACATAAAACGACCAACCGTCATACCCCGTCAGCCAGTTCATGTTTGACGGGTCGGATACGATCAACAGGTCGATGCCGCGCTGTTGCATCTGTTGCCGTGTCTTGGCGATGCGGGCGTCAAATTCAGCGCGCGAAAAGTGGAGTGTGGGCGTTGGCATTGGGCGGCTCCCGATTGACCGGAGGGGGCGGGGCTGGATCGGCACCCGCATGGGTTATCTCAGGCCTATTCCCCCGCGCGATCTAGGGATTTAGCGACATGAAACTTTGCCACGAGCGACACGGCGCGCTGGTCTGCGGTGGCGCTACCGGCCTGTTGCGGCCGATAGCATTCGTTCAAAGCAAGGTCAGAGACACGCCAGCAAGAGTTTCGTGGTATTCTCACGCGTCATTTCCACGGGGTTGCCGCCGGTGCTTGGATCTTTCAACGCGCCGGTGACAATGCGGTCCACATCGGGGTTCTCGACCCCGAGGCCCGCCAGCGTTTTCGGGATGCCAAGCGAGTCATTGAGGTTGTCGACATAATCGCAGAACCCGTCAAACCCGCCCATGATGCCCAGATAGTTCGCCGCCTGATCCATCCGTTCGAGGATCGCGGGTCTGTTGAATTGCAACACAGCAGGCATGCAGACCGCATTGGTCGATCCATGGTGCGTGTGATAGATCGCGCCAATCGGGTGGGACAAGGCGTGGATTGCGCCCAGCCCTTTCTGAAATGCCGTGGCCCCCATGGCGGCGGCGGACATCATATGCGCGCGCGCCTCGATATCGCTACCATCCGCATAAGCGCGCGGCAGGTAGTCCTTGACCAGACGCATCCCCTCCAGCGCCATACCCTGTGACATCGGGTGGTAGTGGGGAGAGCTGAAAGCTTCGACGCAATGCGCAAATGCGTCCAGCCCGGTACCTGCGGTGATGAAGGGTGGCATGCCGACCGTCAATTCGGGATCGCAGATCACGACGGTGGGCAGGAATTTCGGGTGGAAAATGATCTTTTTCTCTTCGGTTTCCGAATTGGTGATGACGCTGGCGCGGCCCACTTCGGATCCGGTGCCGGCGGTGGTTGGCACGGCCACAATCGGTGCGATCGCATCAGCATCCGCGCGGGTCCACCAGTCGCCGATATCCTCGAAATCCCACAAAGGGCGCGTCTGGCCGGCAAGGAATGCGACCAGTTTGCCCAGATCAAGACCGGACCCACCGCCAAAGGCGATCACGCCGTCATGCCCGCCCTCGTTATAGGCTTTCACCCCTGCTTCGGCGTTTTTCTCGTTCGGGTTCGGGTCCACATCGGCAAAGATGGCGCGGCCAAGGCCCGCCGCCTCAAGCAAATCCAGCGTGCGTGTGGTGATCGCCATCGAGGCGAGGCCGCGGTCGGTGATCAACAGCGGTTTCTTGATGCCGGCAGCAGCACAAGCATCGGCGATTTCAGAGATACGACCAGCGCCGAAACGGATGGCGGTGGGGTAGGACCAGTTTGCAGTGATGCTCATGGGATCAGGCCTTCTTGAGGTGGTATGATTTCGGGCGTGTCAGGTTGTGATAGCCGATGACGGACAGGCCGCCACCGCGTCCGGTGTCCTTGCACCCTGTCCAGCACAGGCCGGGATCAAGGTAATCGGCGCGGTTCTGGAACACTGTGCCGGTTTCGATCTGATCCGCGATGGCCTCTGCGCGGGCGGTGTCGCCGGTCCAGACGGATGCGGTGAGGCCAAAGTCGCTGTCGTTCATCAGCTTGATCGCCTCGGCGTCGTCTTTGACCGGCATGATCCCGACAACGGGGCCAAAGCTTTCTTCGCGCATAACGCGCATGTCATGGGTTACACCTGTCAGAATTTGCGGCATGAGATAGGCGCCACCGTCCTGTGGGAAATCGGCCGGATCAACATGCGCGGTTGCCCCTGCTGCGACCGCTTCGGCGGTCTGGGCGCGCACCTCGTCCGCGAAACGCGCCTGCGCCATCGGGCCAAGCGTGGTTTCAGGATCCAATGGATTGCCCAGTTTATAGCCGTTTACAATCGCCACGGCCTTTTCCACGAAGGTGTCAAAGTGTTGTTCCGCAACATAAATCCGTTCGATCCCGCAGCAGCATTGCCCTGCGTTGAACATCGCGCCATCAATCAGCGTATCCACCGCCGCGTCGATGTCCGCATCATCACAAACATACCCGGGGTCTTTGCCGCCGAGCTCAAGCCCGATGCCCGTGAAGGTGCCCGCAGCCGCCTGTTCGATGGATTTGCCGCCGCCCACAGAGCCGGTGAAATTCACAAAGCCAAAGGATTTCGCGGCGATCAGATCAGACGTGGTCTGGTGATCGAGAAAGACGTTTTGGAACACATCCGCTGGCACGCCCGCAGCATGGAACGCCTGTGCCATGCGTTCACCCACCAGTGGCGTTTGCGAGGCGTGTTTCAACATCACCGCATTGCCCGCGATTAGCGCAGGGGCAACGGTGTTGATGGCTGTCATATACGGGTAGTTCCACGGCGCGATCACCAGGACGACACCATGCGGCACGCGTTTGATAACACGGCGAAAGGCGGCGCTGTCCTCGATCTCGATATCGGCCAAGGCATCTTGCGCGATGTCGGCCATATAGCTGGCGCGTTCGTTGAACCCGCCAAATTCGCCGCCATAGCGTATGGGGCGGCCCATCTGGTGCGCGATCTCGGGCACGATTTCATCGTTCATCTCGCCGACCTTCGCAACACCGTCCATGACGCGCGCGATGCGGTCCTTTAGCGGCAGGGCGGCCCAAGCGGCCTGCGCCGATTTGGCGGATGCAACCGCCGCTTTCGCGTCCGACATGCTAAGGGTCTCGCGGGTGGCATACACCGAACCGTCGATAGGGGAAGTACAGGTGATCATGGATTAGGCCCTTTCAAAGCCGCGCGCGATTTCCCAATCGGTCACGGTGCGGTCAAATTCTTCTTGTTCCCATTCGGCATTGCGCACGTAATGGGTCACGACATCATCGCCAAAGGCGTCGCGCAGGAACGCGGAATTGCGCAGGGTTTCGGTAGCCGCGCGCAGGGTTTGCGGAATATCGGCGGCCTTGGCATCGGCATAGACGTCGCCGGTGGTGGGGGCGGCCAGTTCCATTTTTTCCTCGATGCCCTTGATACCGGCGGCCAGCATCACGGCTTGGGCCAGATAGGGGTTCAAGTCCGATCCACCAATGCGACATTCAACGCGCACACCCTTGGTATCGGCTCCGCACAGACGGAAACCGGCGGTGCGGTTGTCAACGGACCAGACGGTTTTGGTCGGCGCGAAGGTGCCTTTGGCAAAGCGCTTGTAGCTGTTCACATAGGGGGCCAAAAAGAACGTGTATTCAGGCGCATAGGCGATCAGACCCGCCATATAGTGATCCATCAGTTCGGATTTGCCCAGATCGGCTGTCTTGTCGAAAAACATCGGCTGGCCGTCTTTCCACAGCGACTGGTGCACGTGGCTTGAGCTGCCCACACGGTCCTTGTGCCACTTTGGCAGGAAGGACGCAGCGTGGCCCTGTTGCCATGCGATTTCCTTGATGGCGTGTTTGGCGATCGAGTGGTGGTCGGCACAATCAAGCGCTGCGGCGTAGCGGATGTTCAGTTCTTCCTGACCCGCCTCTGCTTCGCCTTTTGTGTTCTCGATGGGCAGACCGGCGGCGAACAGGTGATTGCGGATCGGGCGCATCACGTGTTCTTCCTTGGTGGTCTGCAGAATATGGTAATCTTCGTTATACCCGCTGATCGGGGTCAGGTCCTGAAAGTTGCCTTTGCGGATCTCTTCAAAGCTCTTTTCGAACAGGAAAAACTCCAGCTCCGTCGCCATCATTGCCTCAAGACCGAGATCCTTCAAACGGGCAATCTGTTTTTTCAACATGGCGCGCGGGTCATGCGGCACAGGGGCATGGGTGTGGTGATCCAAAACATCGCACAGCACCATCGCAGTGCCCTCAAGCCATGGCGTCAGCCGGATCGTGCTCAGGTCGGGGGCCATGATGTAATCGCCATACCCGCTTTCCCACGAGGTCGAGGCATAGCCGTCGGGCGTTGCCATCTCGAGGTCGGTGGCGAGCAGGTAGTTGCAGCAGTGGGTTTCCTTGAACGAGGTTTCGACAAAGTTGACAGCATGAAACCGTTTGCCGGTCAGGCGGCCCTGCATGTCCACGAAACAGGCCAGCACGGTGTCGATGGACCCGTCGGCGACGCGTGATTTCAGATCGTCAAAAGACAGTTTGCCGGTCATGGGGAATACTCACTTTAAGGAAAGGCGGGGGCGAACGGTGCCGCCCCCGTTTGGGGGTTAGCCGTAGCGGTAAGGGCGGCCCGCTTTGACCATGTCTTCGTTGTATTTCTTGAAGATATCAACCACGCGACGTTTCACATCGGATTCAGAAGCGATTTCTTCCCAGAAGTCCTGTGCGGCCGCTTCGACGGTTGCCCATTCTTCATCCGGAATCGTCGTCAGCTTCAGCTTGTCACCCTGTGTGCGCAGCTTTGCCTCACCACCCCAGTACCACCACTGACGGTAGTAGTGTGATTGATCACAACAGACGCGGAACAGCGTTTGCAGGTCTTCCGGCAATTCGTTCCAGCGCTCCATATTGGCAAAGAACGAGCCCGCCCAAGCGCCGGAAATGTTGTTTGTCAGGAAGTAGTTGGTCACATCAGCCCAGCCCACGGTGTAATCTTCGGTGATGCCTGACCACGCGATCCCGTCGAGTTCGCCTGTCTGCATGGCAACTTCGATATCTTCCCACGGCAGGTTCACCGGAACCACGCCGAACTGGGTCAGGAAACGGCCCGCTGTCGGGAAGGTAAAGATGCGCTTGCCCTTCAGATCCGCCAGGGAGTTGATCGGGTCTTTGGTGGCAAAATGGCAGGGATCCCATGCACCGGCAGAGATGTGTTTGACGCCGACCTTGGAGTACTCTTCGTCCCAGATTTCGTTCAGACCGTACTGGTTGAACAACACAGGCACGTCGAGAGAATAGCGCGAGCCGAAGGGGAAGTAGCCGCCAAAAACGGTAACTTCGGTCGGGGATGCCATGGAGTCATCATCCGACTGCACCGCGTCGATGGTGCCGCGCTGCATGGCTTGGAACAATTCGCCCGTCGGGACCAACTGGTCGGCATAGAACAGTTCGATCTGCATCCGGTCGCCAGCGATCTGGTTGAACATCTTGATCGCGGGTTCGATGACTTCTGCGGCCAAAGACGCACCCGCATAGGTCTGCATGCGCCATTTGATGGTGCTTTGCGCAACAGCCGGTGCGGCCAATGCGGCGGCGGGGGCGGCAACGGCGGCCCCTTGGATAAACTTACGTCTGGTGGTCATGTCGTGTCTCCTTGTTATTGAATTGCGCCGGTTGGTCCGGCTTTCTTGGGGTTAGTTTCCGTAAACATATTCCGGCAGCCACAGGGCCAGCCCGGGAAAGATCATCACGAGGCTAAGTGCGAGGATCATCACCAGCACGAAGGGGGTGACCGATCCGTAGATGTCGCGCAGGTTGATTTCCGGCGGGGCCATCGCCCGCATCAGGAACAGGTTATAGCCGAAGGGCGGCGTCATGTAAGCAATCTGCGTGGTGATCGTATAGAGGATACCATACCAGATCAGATCGAACCCCAGCGCGCCGACCAGCGGCACATACAGCGGGGCCACAATGACCAGCATCGCCGTGTCATCAAGGAAGGTGCCCATGATGATAAAGCTCAGCTGCATCAGGATCAGGATCATCCAGGGTGACAGGTTCAGCTGCTCTGTGAACAGGGATTCAATCGCTTTTACCGCACCCAGCCCGTCGAACACCGCGCCAAAGGCGAGGGCGGCAAGGATGATCCACATGAACATGCAGGTGATGCCCAGCGTGTTGCGCACCGAATTCTCGAACACTTCACGGGTCATGCGCCCCTTGAGGACCGCAGCAAGGAAGGCGGCAATGGCCCCGATGGCAGAGCTTTCAACCAGTGAGGTCCAGCCGTTCACAAAGGGCACCATCATCACTGCAAAGATGCCCAGCGGCAGCAGGCCCGCCTGCAACAGGCGCATCTTTTCAGCGCGCGGAATGTCGCGTTCCTCGAACGGTAGGGCGGGGCCAAGGGCGGGATTGATCCGGCAGCGGATCACAATATAGACGATGAACATTGTCGCCATCATCAGCCCCGGAATGATCCCCGCCAGCCAAAGCTGCCCGACAGGCTGGCGCGCGATCATCGCATAAAGCACCAGCACCACGGAAGGTGGCACGAGGATGCCAAGTGACGATCCCGCCTGAATGACACCCGTCACCATGCGTTTGTCATAGCCGCGTTTCAGCAGCTCGGGCAGGGCAATCGTTGCGCCAATCGCCATACCGGCCACGGACAGACCGTTCATGGCAGAGATCAGAACCATCAGTCCAATGGTCCCGATGGCAAGCCCGCCGCGCAGGCCCCCCATCCAGACGTGGAACATCTTGTATAGGTCATCCGCGATTTTGGATTCCGAGAGCACATAGCCCATGAAAATGAACATCGGCAGGGTGAGCAGCGGATACCATTTCATCAGCTTCATCGCAGCGGAAAAGCCGATGTCGAACCCGCCCTTGTCGCCCCACAGCAGCAAGGCGGCAACGACTGCGATAAATCCGATGGCCCCGAAAACCCGCTGGCCGGTCAACAGCATCAGCATCATCGTGGAAAACATCAATGTGGCGATCATCTCGTATGGCATCAGATTTCCTCGCCTTTCAGTCGCAAGACGTCCTTGCAAAGTTCCGATACGCATTGCAGCAGCATCAGCAGGAAACCCACGATCATCACAACTTTGATCGGCCACATATAGGGGCGCCACGCCGAAGAAGACCGTTCAAGCCGCCCGACTTCCTCGCTGCCGGTCACGATGCCGAAGAGGTAGGAAAACGGTTCGGTTTTCCAATAGCCGAGCGAATAGGCGGTCGAACTGACCGCGCCGTAAAGCAGCACACAAAGATAGAAGATCAGGAAGCACACCGTCAGCAGGTCAAACCATGCTTTGCGTCGGATAGACCATTCGCCATAAAGCAGATCCATGCGCACGTTCGACCCTAGTTGAATCGAATAGGGGCCGCCAAGTATGTAATAGCCGACCATCACGAATTGCGCCATTTCCAACGTCCAGAGGCTTGGCAGGAAAAAGGTTTTGCTGATCGAGGACCACAGTAGAATGCCCATCAAGACAAAGATGCCGTACATGGCGATGCGGCCAATGCGGTGGTTCACGCTGTCTACCGCGCGGATATAGCCGCGCATCACGCCTTGCATGCGTTTTCTCCGGTTACAGTGGCACAGGCATCGGTCAGCCAGCCGGCCAGTTGAAGGGCGATGCTGCGTTGGGTGTCAGGGGTCTGGATCAGATCATTGCGGATTTCGATCATCACGTTCGGATGCCCGCCGGAAATGCCGTGTTCCAGCAGGGTGTGTGTCACGCCGTCTTGCGGTCCATAGGGGGCGTTGCGCTGCGTCAGATGCGGGCTATGGGCCGCTGCGGTATCCAACATGGCATCGGCCAGCCGTGTGTCGCTGTCATGCAGAATGCCGATTTCAACGGCGCGCTGGGCACCGTGATATATCGGCGTGAAGCTGTGGATGGTGACAATGACAGGGCTTGGCGCGGCGGCAATGACACCGGCCAAGGTATCGCGAAACGGCGTGTAATAGACGGCGGTGCGGGCGGCGCGCTCGGCGGGCGTCAGATCGGCGTTGCCGGGAATGTCGAAGACTTCGCTTTTGGCAGGCATTGCACCGGCGGCTTCAGGCGGGCGGTTGCAATCATAGACCAGCCGCGACACCCGAGAGGCAACCAGCACCGCATCCAGTTCCTGCGCGATGATCCGCGCCACGGCCATAGCGCCGGGATCCCAGGCTGCGTGGCTGCTTAACGCGTCGCCCGTCAGGCCAAGGTTGTTGAAGGGGGCGGGGATGGCGGGGCTGGCATGTTCACAGACCAGCACAACGGGAGACGACCCATCGGGGTTCACCACTTCGACGACACTGTCGGATACGTTTTGTTGCGTTTGGTTCATACGGCCCCCTGCGCACAAAACTCTTGCCAACGGAGGATTCTGTCAACACAATTGTGAAAGATTTATCACATCTCCTCACGTGGTGATAAATAAAAACGCAAAAGGGGACCAGATGTCGGAGAATATACTGACGATTTCGGACCGGATTCAGCACAAGCTGGATGATTTGACACGTGCAGAACGACAGCTTGCGCTGTCGATACTGGAAAACTATCCGGCCTCTGGTTTGGGGACCTTGTCGGCGCTGGCGAAAGACGCGGATGTATCGGTGCCAACTGTTGCGCGGATGGTGCAAAAACTGGGCTACAAGGGCTATCCCGAGTTTCAGGCCGAGCTGCGAGAAGAACTGCGTGCCAAGGCCAAAAGCCCCATTGCCAAACACGACACCTGGGCCGAAGCCGCCCCGGTCGGGCATATGCTGAATCGTTTTACCGAAGCAGTGATCGACAACATTCGCCACACATTGGGTCAGATTGATCCGGCCTCTTTTGATGCTGCATGTGTGCTGGCCGGCGATGCGCAGCGGCATCTGTATATCGTGGGGGGGCGGATTACCCACACTTTGGCGGAGTACCTTTTCCTGCATATGCAGGTGATCCGCCCCAACCTGACCCACGTGCAATCAACGTCAAATTCATGGCCGCATTATTTGCTGAACGCGGGTGAAGGGGACGTGTTTATCATTTTCGACGTGCGCCGCTACGAGAACAACACTCTTAAACTGGCGGAAATGGCCCATGCGCGCGGCGCCAAGATCATCCTGTTCACCGACCAATGGCGCAGCCCTGTGCATCAGTTGGCCGAACACAGTTTCTCGAACCGGATCGTGGTGCCATCCGCGTGGGACTCTGCGGCCACAACAATGCTGTTGGTCGAAACCATGATAGCCTCGGTGCAGAACCTGCATTGGGAACGGACCAAAGAGCGGATGGAAGAGCTGGAAGATATGTTCGACCAGACACGGCTGTTTCGCAAGTTTACCTAAGGCTGTTTGGACATACATGTCCGGCGCGACTTGTCTACGGTTCAAGCTACAGTGTCTTGGACCCGACGGGCCGACATACGGCGGGTCATGATCTGGCGGCGGACAAACGCTATGATGAACATAACCGTCAGGATCAGAATGATCGTCGGGGCGGGGGCGCTGTCCAGATAAAAGCTAAGATAGCTGCCCAAAAGCATTGAGATCATGCAGACCAGAACAGAAACCCACAGCATCCGGCCAAAGGTGCTCACGAGCAGAAATGCAATCGCCCCGGGGCCGATCAACAGGCCGATCGCAAGTATCAGACCGACCGCCGAAAGGGTCGCCACAATGGTCAGGGAGAGGGCCGCCAACATCCCATAGTGCAGCCAGTTCACGCGCAACCCCGATGCTTGTGCCTGTGCGGGGTCAAAGCTGTGCAACAACCAGTCGCGCCACTTGAGCGTCAGCATCAACCCGACCACCAACGATATGATCGCAGCGGTCCACAGCTCGCCCGTTTCGACACCCAACATATTGCCAAACAGAATGTGATCCAAATGGGCGTTTGTCTCGATCGAGACATACATAACGATGCCAAGCCCAAACATCCCCGAAAACACCACGCCCATCACGGTGTCCAGTTTCACACGGCTGTTGCTGGCCAGATAGCCGGTGGCCACAGCGCAGGTCATCCCCGCAGCAAAAGCGCCGATGATCAGCGGAATGCCAAGGATATAGGCCAGCACGATACCGGGCAGCACCGCATGGCTGACCGCGTCCCCCATCAAAGCCCAGCCCTTGACCACCAGAAAGCACGACAGCAAGGCCGTGGGCACCGATACGATCATCGAGATGAGAAAGGCATTCTGCATAAAACCGAAACGGAAGGGCAGGGACAGCGTTTCGATATCCATTATATCGCCTCCTGCTGTGACGGCCTGTTGCGAAGGGCTCGTGCCGCTTTGCGTTTGGCCGCGAGCAGACCGTGCTTGGGGGCGAAAACAAAGGCCACCAGAAAGATCAGGGTTTGAAGGCAGACAATGATGCCGCCCGTCGCTCCGTCGAGGAAATAGCTGATGTAAGCCCCGAAAAAGCTGGTCAGCACGCCAATGCTTACCGATAGGGCGATCAACCGTGGAAATCTGTCGCACAACAGATATGCGGTGGCTCCGGGTGTGACCACCAGGGCGATCACCAGAAACGCGCCGACTGTTTGCATCGCCGCAACCACGCAAGCCGATAGCAGGACAAAGAACACCGCCTTCAACAGACCGGTGTGTAGTCCGATGGTGCGGGCGTGGGTTTCGTCAAAAAACGTGACCATCAGGTCTTTCCATTTGGCCAGTAGGATGGCCAGCGACACAAAACCGATGATCGCCAGTTGCAGCGTGTCTTCGGGGGTGATGGCTAGGATATTGCCCATGGTGATGGTCTGGATCGACACGGCCATCGGGTTCACTGAAACGATAAACAGGCCCAGCCCGAAGAAGGACGTGAAAATCAGCCCGATGATCACATCGACCTTAAGGCCAGAACGTTCGGACAAAAACAACATCGCGCCTGCGGCAAGACCGCCTGCGATAAAGGCACCAAGCGCAAAGGGCAGGCCCAGCAAATAGGCCCCCGCAACACCCGGTACCACCGAATGGGACAGGGCATCGCCGATCAGCGACCAGCCTTTGAGCATCAGATAAGCCGACAGAAAGGCGCAGACCCCGCCGACCAGCGCGGAAACCCACATCGCGTTAACCATATAGCTATAGCCGAAGGGTTGCAGAAGACTGTCTATCATGACCCCTGATCCGAACGATGGGTCTTGTCATCGTATTGCACAAAGGGGCGTTCATCATCGGTAAAGATGGTCACGGCACGTGCATCTTCATCGTCATGCAGCGTGTCACCCCCAAGGGTGATCTGGCGCAACACACCGCCAAAGGTTTGTTCAAGATTGCTGCGGGTGAATGTGGTTTCGGTCAGCCCATGGGCCAGCACGGTGCCTTTGACCAGAATGGTGCGGTCACAGAACTCGGGCACCGATCCAAGGTTGTGCGTCGAGACTAGCATCACCCTTCCTTCATCGCGCAATTCTCGCAGAAGGGCGACAATTTGCTCTTCGGTTTTGACGTCCACGCCGGTGAAGGGTTCGTCCAGCAGGATGACTTGCCCGTCCTGCGCCAGGGCGCGGGCAAGGAAGACGCGTTTGCGCTGGCCCCCCGACAATTCGCCAATCTGGCGGTGGCGGAACTCTTGCATGTTCACGCGCGCAAGGGCCTGATCCACAGCATCATGATCCGCCTGTTTGGCGCGGCGGAAAAAACCCATATGACCATAGCGGCCCATCATCACCACATCCTCGACCAGCACCGGAAAATCCCAATCCACCTCTTCTGCCTGCGGGACATAAGCCACCAGATTGCGGGCAAGCGCGGTTTTCACATCCATGCCAAGAATGCTGATTTCGCCCTTGGCTGTGGGCACGAATCCCATGATCGCTTTGAAAAGGGTAGATTTACCGGCACCGTTGATGCCGACCAATGCCGTGACCGTGCCGCGCGGAATGTCGAAACTTGCGTCCCAAAGGGCCGTGTGGCCGTTGCGATAGGTCACCGTAATGTCGCGCGCGCTCAGCCCTGCGCCTGTCTGCGCGCGCTGCTCGGATGCGGTGTCGGTCTTTTGCAACATGGGGTGTCCTTGCTGGATTATTTCAAAGCGGCGCTCAGCCCGTCTGTTACAGAGGTGGTCGTCATGCGCAGCAGGTCAAGGTAGGTGGGCACCGGCCCGTCCGGCCCTGACAGGCTGTCCACATAAAGCACGCCGCCATAAGCGGCACCGGTTTCGCGCGCCACCTGTTGGGCGGGGGCGGTGTTGACGGTGCTTTCACAAAACACCACCGGAATGTCATTGTCGCGCACCCCGTCGATCACCTTGCGCACCTGTTGCGGTGTGCCGGTCTGATCCGCGTTCATGGGCCAGAGGTAAAGTTCCTGCAAACCCAGATCGCGCGCAAGATAGCTGAACGCGCCTTCGCAGGTCACCAGCCAGCGCTGATCCTGCGGCACATCGGCAATGGCCGCTTTCAGCGGTTCCAGCGTTTCGCGCAGTTCTTGCTTGTACCGCGCGGCATTCACATCATAGATGGCGGCATTATCGGGGTCGTTTTCGGCCATAGCTTTGGCGATATTATCAACGTAGATCAACGCGTTATCCAGGCCCATCCAGGCATGCGGATTGGGCAGCCCCTGATAGTTGCCCGACGCGATGGAAATCGGGTCAATCCCGTCGGTCAGGGTGGCGGCGGGAACGTCCGACATATTGGACAGGAATTGCTCGAACCACAGTTCAAGGTTCATGCCGTTCCATAGGATCAGATCGGCGTCATAGGCGCGCACGATGTCTTGTGGTGTGGGTTGGTAGCCATGGATTTCCGCACCCGGTTTGGTCACTGAAACCACATCAGCCGCATCACCCGCCACATTGGCCGCCATATCGGCCAGCACGGTAAAAGTGGTCACAACTTTCATCTTGTCTTGGGCCGCAGCGGCGGATGCCAAAACTGTTGTGAATAGGCCAGCGGCCAGCAAACAGGCGTGTCGGTTCATCGTCAGGAGCCCCGCAAACAAAACAATATTTCCCCTACATGCAAATCATTCGCAACAAATGTCAATGCTGTTGCGAATTATTCTCATTAAGGGCTTGCGATGTGCCTGTTTCTGCGGCGCAGTTATGGCGTGACGCCGGCGCGGTCCGTGGGGGTTAGGGCGCGATGTTGCGATTTTCGTCAGGCAGAGACACAAGACGCCCCCAGCCGATCCGTTCCCAAATCCGTTCGTGCAGGACATAAGTGACCGTGCCTGCGATAAAGGCCGCAACAGCCATACCGCCGGCGGCATTCAAGGACCCCGTGGTCACGTAGCCAATGAGCACCATCATAGCAAAGCCGATGATCTGCCAGCTCAGCGCCTTGGCGAAGGTGCGTTTCTTTAAATCCATGCGTCTCTCCTGTATCTTCGCCCTGCATATCTTCTGACGCTCAGGCACAACATTCGGAGAGTTGTCACAAAAGGCATCGTTTGTTGCCGATTGTGAACGAAGTTTTATTTTGTCACGGATGTCCATGACATTGGCGCGCTCCGGGCCTGTGCCACAGGCGCGCCCGTTCTTGACATCAACCTGTCGCTTGGGCCACCTGAGCGCAACATATTGGAGGAAATCGCAATGATGAAAACCCGCGCCGCCGTAGCAGTCGAAGCCGGAAAACCGCTTGAAATCATGGAGGTCAATCTGGAAGGCCCCAAACGCGGCGAGGTTCTGGTCGAGATCAAAGCCACGGGCCTGTGCCATACGGATGAATTCACCCGTTCGGGCGACGACCCCGAAGGTATCTTTCCGGCCATTCTGGGCCACGAGGGGGCTGGTGTCGTTCTGGAAGTGGGCGAGGGTGTCACAACGCTTGAGCCCGGAGATCATGTCATCCCGCTTTACACGCCAGAGTGCCGCGAATGCGAATACTGCCTGTCCGGTAAAACCAACCTTTGCCAAAAGATTCGCATCACCCAAGGGCGCGGCCAATTGCCCGATGGCACGACGCGTTTCTCGATGCTGGATGGTACGCCCATCCATCACTACATGGGCTGCTCCACCTTCGCGAACCACACCGTTGTACCCGAAATCGCACTGGCCAAGGTGCGTAAGGACGCGCCGTTCGACAAGATTTGTTATATCGGTTGCGGCGTGACAACGGGGATCGGTGCGGTGATCAATACCGCCAAGGTCGAGATCGGTGCGCGCTGCGTCGTCTTTGGTCTTGGGGGCATTGGCTTGAACGTCATTCAGGGTCTGCGGCTTGCGGGCGCGGATCAGGTGGTTGGCGTTGATCTGAACGATGACAAGGAAGAAACCGGCCGCTATTTCGGCATGACCGATTTTGTGAACCCGTCCAAGGTTGACGGTGATCTGGTGCAGCATCTTGTTGAGCTGACCAAAGGCGGCGCGGATTACACCTTTGACGCTACGGGCAACACGCAGGTGATGCGCACAGCGCTTGAGGCGGCGCACAAAGGGTGGGGCGAGAGCATCATCATCGGTGTCGCTCCCGCAGGTGCCGAAATCTCAACACGGCCCTTCCAGCTGGTCACCGGTCGTGTCTGGCGTGGGACAGCATTCGGCGGGGCCAAGGGACGCACGGATGTGCCCAAGATTGTCGACTGGTACATGGACGGCAAGATCGAGATCGACCCGATGATCACCCACAAGCTGACTTTGGACGAGATCAACCACGGGTTCGATCTGATGCACGAGGGCAAATCAATCCGCGCAGTGGTGGAGTTCTAGGGCTTTTCGTATTGAAGTGCGGCGACCATCAGGTGTCGCAGCTGCGCCTCAAAGGCGGGAGTGCCGGGTATGGCAATCCCGTCTAGCTTGAGGGTCTTTTCCGCCATGGCGAAGCCCATGAGAACACTCATGAAAAGCGCGGCGCGCTCTTTGTCGCCAATTATCTCTTCCAGTATCCGCTGCATGCTTTCGGACTGCGCCGCGCGAACCGTTTCACCCACTTCCGGATCATTGGCGTTGGTCTGAATCAGCTGAAGTGATGACGGCGTGTCGCCGCCACGTGGGGCATCGCGAAACATCTGCAAAACCGTATCCACCAACTGCGCCTCATCGGGCAGGGACGGCGCATCAAAGGCACCCTCAAGCGTTGCTTCGAACAACCCGCGCTTGCCGCCAAAGTACCGTGAAACCAACGCGACATCGACACCAGCTCCCTGCGCAATCTCACGCAAGGAAACGTTGGAATATCCACGCGACCACAGCAGTTTACGCGCCTCGGTAAGCAGTCTTTCCCGGGTCGCTAAGGCTTTATTCATTGAAATCTTTGTACGCTTCTCAGAAATATTGTCAACGCGTGTTGACAGAAGGTCGAATTGAGATATCTGGTAAGTCAACAGATGTTGAATTCCTGTAGGAGGCACTCATGAAGTTAACGGTAAACGGAACCGAGCACGAGGTCGATGTCGAAGACGACATGCCGCTTTTGTGGGTCTTGCGGGATGAGCTGGGCATCACAGGGCCGAAATATGGCTGCGGGATTGCGCAATGCGGGGCTTGCACGGTGCATATGGACGGGGTCGCAGTACGATCCTGTCAGGTGGCGGCGGCCGACGTTGACGGTGATATCACCACCATCGAAGGGCTGCGCACACCTACCGCCCTTCACGTTGTGCAAGAAGCGTGGATCGAACATCAGGTCGCGCAATGCGGTTACTGCCAGTCCGGCCAGATCATGCAGGCGGCATCGTTTCTGGACCTCAACCCCGATCCCTCCGACGATCAGATCGATGCCGCGATGAGCGCAAACCTGTGCCGCTGTGGCACCTACCCGCGCATCCGCGCTGCCGTGAAAACCGCAGCAAACCGCTTGCAGGAGGTCTGAGCCATGGGACGCATCAAAACAATCGCACGGCGCAGCTTTCTGGTAGGGTCGGCCGCTATTCTCGGTGGCGTGGCCTTTGGTACCTATATGTACAAGCGCGACGTCGAAAACCCGCTGACGGCTGGCTTGGCTGAGGGGGAGGTGACGTTTAACCCCTTTGTCAAAATCGACGCGGACGGCGTGACATTGATTACCCCGCGCGCGGATGTCGGGCAGGGGGCCTATTCGGTGCAGGCGCATCTGATTGCCGAAGAACTGGACATTGATCTGGAAACTGTGCGGATCGACCCCGGCCCGCCGTCAGCAGCCTATTACAACGGCGTTGTCGCCGTGGAGGGCATGCCGGTCGCCGCAACATCGGAAACTTTAATGGCGCGCACGGGGCGTGGTGCTGCGGATGTGGTGGGCAAGCTGATGGGGCTGCAAATCACGGGGGGCTCCAGCACGGTGCCCGATATGTACGAACGGTTGCGCACAGCAGGCGCGATGGCGCGCGAAACGTTGATTGCAGCGGCCGCAGAACAGACTGGGGTATCCGCGGATCAGTTGCGCACGCAAAACGGGGCGGTGGTGCTGCCCGACGGCACGCAATTGGCCTATACCGATCTGGCGGCCACGGCAGCGCAGACACCGGTGGTGGAAGAGGTGGCACTGCGCGACCCCGCGACGTGGAGGACGCTGGGCAAACCCCATCAACGCACGGACATTGTGGCGAAATCCACCGGCACGCAGGAATATGGCATCGATATCCGGATGGACGGGATGGTGCATGCCACAACCCGCACCAATCCTGCGATCGGCGGTGGCATCACGGGGTTTAACGCAACAGAAGCAGAAGCAATGCGCGGTGTGCAAGCGGTGCTGGAAATCAGTGGCGGGATTGCCGTTGTCGCGGATAACACGTGGCGGGCGTTTCAGGCCGCAAATGCAGTGGAATGCGACTGGGGTCCGTCGCCCTATATCGGTGATACGGCAAAGCAGTTTGAGGAAGTTGCAGCGTCGTTCATTGAGGACCGTCAGGACAGCCGGTTCAAAGACGAGGGCGAGATCGAAGAGACGCTGGACACAGCCGAAGATGTGCTGGAGGCCGAGTACCGCATCCCCTATCTGGCTCACGCGCCGCTGGAGCCGATGAGCGTTGTAGTCAAGCTCGGCGAGGGGCGGCTCGATATCTGGACGGGCACACAGATCCCGCGTTTTGTACAGGATGGTGCCGCAGCAGTCGCGGGGTTGGAAAGCGGTCAGGTACATGTGCACGTGCTGATGTCAGGGGGCAGTTTCGGGCGGCGGCTCGAAGACGATTACGTGCGGCAAGCCGTTGAAATTGCAATGCAACTACCCGACATACCGGTCAAGATGGTCTGGACCCGCGAAGAAGATATGACCCATGACTTCCCGCGCCCGCTTGCTATGTCGCGTGCGCGCGGTGCCGTCGCGGATGGTGCGGTGCGGGCATTCGATTTGTCGATTGCCGCGCCTTCGGTGGCGGAATCCTCGCTCGCGCGGTTGGGCCAGCCGGCGATGGGGCCGGATGTGGCGATTGTCGCGGGCGCATGGGATCAACCCTTTGCCATCCCGCACTACCGTGTCACGGGATACCGCGTTCCTGCGATGGTGCCGGTCAGTTCGTGGCGCTCGGTCGGCGCGTCGGGCAACGGATTTTTGCACGAAAGCTTCATGGACGATCTTTGTCATGCGGCGGGCGTTGACCCGATGGCAGAGCGGCTCAGGCTGTGCAGTCACGATCTGTCCCGCGCGGTGTTGGAAGAGGTTGCGAAAATGTCCGATTGGGGCAGTGATCTGGGGCCAAAACGCGGGCGTGGTTTGGCGTTTACGCTGGCCTTTGGTGTGCCAACAGCACAGGTGGTCGAGGTGAGCGACACGCCGGATGGTATCCGCATCGACAAGGTTTTTGTTGCGGCTGAAGTGGGCCGCGTGCTGGATCCGGTGAACTTTGAAGCGCAACTTTCGGGCGGTGTGATCTGGGGGTTAGGTCATGCCATGAACTGTGAACTTACCTATGAGGGTGGCATGGCGCAGCAGGACAATTATCATGCGTTTGAGGGGATGCGCCTTCATCAAACACCACAGATCGAGGTGCGCGGATTGGAAAACGGTGACGAGATCAGAGGCGTGGGCGAGCCGGGCGTGCCCCCGGCGGCACCGGCGCTGGGCAATGCAATCTTTGCGGCCACAGGCCAGCGGATCAGGGAGCTGCCGTTTGCGAAAACGGTGGATTTCGTATGAGGGGCCTGCTCTGCGCGCTGCTTATCGCAGGATCGGGCGTCTGCGCGCAAACGGTGACCCGCGAGGAGGGGCTGATGGCATGGGACCGGATCTACGCGGTGGCCTCGCATCCGCGCTGTACAAATTGCCATGTCGGCGATCAGGAGGCGCCGATGTGGGAGGGCTTGGGCTTTGGCTCGGGTGTGCCGCACGGCATGGGGGTGAAAGCTGACGAGAGCCGGATTGGCGCAGAGAGTATCCCGTGCCGGACCTGTCATGTGACAGCGACGGGGCGGGATGTGGCGTCGCCTGCGGCCCCCCAAATCGACGACGCGTGGCGCCTGCCGCCGGTTGAATTGGACTGGTTGGGAGAAAGCAGCGCCGCGGTATGCGCGCAACTGCGCGACCCCGAAACGAACGACGGTTTTGATATTGCAGGGTTGGCAGAGCATCTGCGCAGTTCGGCTTTTGTGGCTTGGGGGTTTGAACCCGGCGCGGGGCGGTCAAAACCGGTGGGGAGTTTCGAAGAAATGGCGCGAGATGTCGAACTGTGGGGGGCGGCAGGAGGCCCTTGCGAGTGAGGGGCGTTTTGCGGTGAGTGCGGACAGTATATAAGGCCAAAAAGAGGGGGGGCTTTGGCACGCTAACAGGTTTCGTTGAGTGCGTTGCTGGCGAAAATTTGTGGCGATGTATGCGGTGGGGATCGGCGGGGCGGTCCTGATATTCAGTTGGTGGCATGTTCGCTTGTGGATGAGCGAGGGAATTGCGCTGCGAAGGCGTGCTATTGGCCGGACACACGCGTCCGGTTCGGGGTTATTTTTTGCACAGGGGCGCGTGGTGGATCTGGTGAAACATGCCTTGCCTGTCCTCGCCCATCAGGGTGAGCGCGTCGATGCAGAGGGCAGCTGGCAGTACAGGCGCAATCAGGGATTGTAGCTGCGACAGGGCTGTTTCCTGAGCGATACGCCGCAACGGGCCGCTGAGTGTCATGTGAAAATTGAAGTCATCAAAAATATGAGGGTACCCCCAATCCAGCATCTGTTGGTCCTGTCGGCGTGTCAGTCGGGATTTGCGCCGCCGTGCGATATCATCCGCGCTGAGCGGGGCGCGAAAATTGTCCAATCCGGTCACCACTGCAGCGGCTAGATCGCGCAAAGCCGGCGCAGCGTTCACGGGGCGAAGGGCCAGGAAGCCATGGGTGGTGCTGAGGTGCAGCGCACCCATTGCAACAGGCGAGCGTTTTTGCGCAAATTCATCCAGCGCGTCCCGTAGCGCGTCGGGTGTAGCTGTATGCGCCAGATGAAACGGTGCTTTCAGCGTCGCATGAAACCCGTATTTGCGCGGTCTGGCGGTGACCTGTTCAATATCAAGACCGGCAATATCAGGTTGGACAACCGCTTGACCCGTCGCGGAATTCCAGCCCAGCCACGTGGCGGCGAAATCGGCGAACGGGCCAGCCGCTGGCGTGTAGAAAATAGCATATCTTTGATACATGGTGCCCCTCATATTCTTTTGGTCTTTGGGGCGAAACAGCCCTCACCGGTGATCCAGGACCTGATCCTTACAAACGCCTGTCGGATCCTCAAGCATTCTGTGCGCACGGGAGCTTGGCGGTTGCAAGGCGCGCATATCAGGTGGATTGCGCTAGGCGGTGCCTTTCCCGAAGGCGCGATTGAGATGCAGGCACATTTTCGCGGTGCGGTTTAGCGAGACATGTGGAGGAGCTTACAAAGGCAGGTTTGGGCATGTTTGACTTTCCATGGGGCTGATTTGCTGGCCTTTCACGATCGCCCGTCCTAGATATGCGAGGCGAGGGTCCAGGAAAGCGGAGACAGAAATGGCACGTGGTGCAGGTGGGAATGACGGCGGCACGATGGGGTTTCTGCTGGGTGTTGCGATGATGATCGGTGGCGGATATCTTTTGCTGAACGGGATTGTCGTGCGGCCCAACTTCAACATGGGCGCACGGGTTTTTGGCATTGGCGGCGTTGCTGTCACGTCGGGGATGGTGTTGATCCCGTTCATGTTCGGCGTGGGGATGATCTTTTACAATGCGCGCAACTGGTTCGGCTGGATTTTGGCCGGTGGGTCCCTGTTGGCGCTGATATTCGGGGTGATCGCGAATATGACGATCCAGATGGCGCGGATGAGCGCCTTTGATCTGATTGTTATTCTTGTGCTGCTGGTTGGCGGTATCGGTTTGTTTCTGCGCTCATTGCGCGATTTCAAGAAGTTTTAGGGGCTGTTTGCAGGCGGTTCACCCTGTCTTTGCCCCCGGCGGGTGATTTGGTGATAGGCCGTTCCTCCGTGTGCATTCTGAATTGTTGACAGCCCTTTCCGTTCGGGTGCAGGTTCGCGGTGTGACACAACTGTCGAGCCGTACAAACGCAGGCGCGGCGGCCCTTGATGCGCAGCTTGCGAGACTCTCCAAATGACCAAAGATCCCCTGCTTCAGCCGTTCCAACTCAAGCATCTTACGCTGAAGAACCGGATCATGACCACAAGCCACGAACCGGCCTATCCCGAAGACGGCATGCCCAAGGACCGCTACCGCGCCTATCACGAAGAACGCGCAAAGGCCGGGGTGGCCATGGCCATGACGGCGGGGTCAGCCGCGGTTTCCAAAGACAGCCCGCCCGTATTTAACAACGTTCTGGCCTATAAGGACGAGGTCGTGCCGTGGGTTCGCAACCTGACGGACGGGTGTCACGAGCACGGTTGCGCGGTGATGATCCAGCTAACCCATCTGGGGCGGCGCACGACGTGGAACAAAGGGGACTGGTTGCCGTCGGTGTCTTCGTCCAAACACCGCGAACCATCGCACCGTGCCTTTCCCAAATTGATCGAAGACTGGGATATAGAACGCATTATCAATGACTTCGCCGATGCGGCCGAACGGATGCAGGCGGGGGGCATGGACGGGATCGAACTGTTGGTGAACGGGCATTTGATGGACCAGTTTTGGTCGCCCCTGACCAATGATCTCGTTGGACCTTACGGGGCGGATACGCTGGAAAACCGCATGCGCTTTCCGCTGGATGTGCTGGCGGCCATTCGCAAACGGGTAGGGGACAAGTTTATCGTGGGCTTCCGCTTCACAGCGGACGAGGTGCAAAAGGGTGGCATCACGGCGGCGGACGGTCTGGTCATCGCGCAAAAACTGTCGCAAACCGGCCAGCTTGATTTTCTGAACGTCAATCGCGGCCGCATCCATACTGATGCTGCGATGACCGACTTGATCCCAATTCAGGGGGCCAAAAGCGCGCCGCATTTGACCTATGCGGGCGAGGTCAGGAAGGCCACCGGCATGGCGACATTCCATGCCGCCCGAATACCTGACGTTGCCACGGCCCGCCATGCAGTCGAGGCGGGGCTACTGGATATGGTCGGCATGACCCGCGCGCATATGGCGGACCCGCATATCGTACAAAAGATCATGCAAGGGCGCGAACACGACATCCGCCCCTGTGTCGGCGCGACCTACTGCCTTGACCGGATCTATCAGGCGGGCGAAGCGCTGTGCATCCACAATCCCGCGACCGGACGCGAGTTGAGCATGCCGCATGTGGTGCAACCTGCTGATACCAAGCGCAAAATAGTGATCATCGGTGCCGGCCCTGCGGGGGTGGAGGCGGCCCGCGTCGCCGCAGAGCGCGGTCATGACGTGGAGGTTTTCGAGGCGCAACCGGACCCCGGCGGGCAGGTCCGTCTGACAGCGCTGAATCCGCGTCGGCGCGAGATGATCTCGATCATCGACTGGCGGATGGCCCAATGTGCGGCGCGTGACGTGGTGTTCCACTTTAACACATGGGCAGAAGTCGCTGATGTCGCTGCGCTTAATCCGGATGTGGTGATTGTGGCCACGGGGGGCATGCCGAACACCGAACTGTTCGAAACCGGCAGGGACACGCCCCATGTGGTTACCGCGTGGGATATGATCGCGGGCGATGTAAAACCGGCGCAAAATGTCCTGATCTATGACGAAAGCGGCGACCATCCGGCATTGCAGGCGGCGGAAGTGGCGGCAAATGCGGGGTCTACAGTTGAGATCATGACGCCGGATCGCGTTTTTGCGCCTGATATTATGGCGATGAATTTGGTGCCTTACATGCGGGCGCTACAGGATAAGGACGTAACCTTTACCGTGACCCGCCGTTTGCTGGGCGTGGAGCGGCAGGGCAATAAGTTGCGCGCAACCATTGGTACGGATTACAGCGATTATTCTGATGAACGTGATTACGATCAGGTGGTATTGAACTACGGCACTTTGCCACTGGACGATCTGTATTTCGCGTTGAAGCCACTAAGTTCGAATGGCGGTGCGGTGGATCATGACGCCCTGATCGCGGGCGCGCCTCAGACGCTGGAGCGCAATGCGGAGGGGACGTTCAAACTGTTTCGCATCGGGGACGCCGTATCCGCGCGCAACACCCATGCGGCTATCTATGATGCACTGCGGCTGGTCAAAGACCTGTAAACCTGCCCTAGCAGATTTATGTCACCAGAAACAACAAAGCCCCCCTAAAAGGAGGGCTTTGCGGCAGCGTACTGGCGTCACGTTTAAGGACGGACAGCCAGCTATCGCGGCGTAGAAAATTGTTTACTCGTTAAGCCATGAATCAACTTCGGCCTTTGCTTCTTCTTTGGTCTTGCCATAGCGCTTCTGGATCAAACCTTCGAGCTGCTCGCGTTCGCCTGCGGCTTCGTCCAGATCGTCATTTGTGAGTTCGCCCCATTTGGATTGGGCTTTGCCCTTCATGACCTTCCATTCGCCTTTTACTTGGTCCCAGTTCATGGTGTGTCTCCTTTCGGGTTAATTTGTCGTCTGATGGCTAAACCGCGCATGCCACAAATCGTTCCGAAAACTTCCCAGGGAACCATCGGGGCACCAATGAGTTAAATTTCTTTGAACAGGAGAAAATTCATGCCTTTCAAACACGTGCTTACGGGTCTTTGCGCAGTACTTTGGCCCTTGTCCGGTTGGGCAGAGCAGGTCGGCAATGTTGACGTGGACTGGTTGGGCAATGACATCCTGATCGAAGCCTTCGCAGACCCCGACGTCCAAGGTGTTACTTGCCATGTTGCTTATTTTGATCGCGGCGTGATCGACCGATTGCAAAAAGGGAACTGGTTCGAGGATCCGTCTAATGCCTCTGTTTCATGCCGTCAGACAGGTCCCATCGTGATCGGCGACATTGAGCGCGACGATGAAGGCGAGCGGGTGTTTTCCGAGCGCCGCTCGATCATTCTAAAGGCATTACGGGTGACGCGGATCTTTGACGAGGCCAACCAGACTTTGATCTACATTGCGCACGCGACCGAGGTGCAGGACGGATCAGCGAAAATGTCGATCTCCACCGTTCCGCTCTTCGATCCCTCAAGTCGTGCAAAAAACTAACGCGAACGGATGGAACGATACTTATCCCCGGCGGTTGATTAGGTGAAAAGGAGACAAAATATGACAAATGCTTTGAAACCGATCCCCGAAGTCGTCGACATTGATAGCGGTGTTGAAGATGCGAAAATTGTGGCAAAAGAACTCGCGAAAGTTCTGTCCGACACGTACAATCTGACCATTAAAACACATGCAGTACATTGGAACGTTGAAGGTCCGATGTTCTTTGCCGTGCACAACCTGACAGAAGCGCAGTATGGCGATCTGTTTGATGCGGCCGATGTAATTGCGGAGCGTATCCGTGCCTTGGGCCACTTGACAGCCATGTCCCCGTCGAGCCTGTTGAAAGGGTCGGTCGTGACGGATATCACCGATGCAGCAGATGCAATCACCCTGTGCGAGAGTCTGGCCGAGGATCACACCAAAGTCGCAAAACGTTTGCACGATGTGATCGAGAAAGCTGGCGACGCGGGCGATCCCGTGACCGAGGACCTTGCCACAGCGCGTGCGGCGTTCCATGAAAAAGCAGCTTGGATGCTTCGCGCCCTCGCCACAACATAACAGGTAACATTGCCCTATGTCATTCAGTGCACGGATCAAGAAGCATCTTGATGACATTCGGGCGAGTTACTGGTTCGTACCAACGGTACTCGTGCTGTCCGCGATCCTATTGGCCTTTGTGTCATTGATCGTGGACAGCCACCCCCAGCTCGGTAAATTCAGACCGGACTGGATGAGCGATGTGGTCAGCGCCGAAGGGGCACGCGCAATCGTATCTGTAATAGCGCAGTCCATGATCGGCGTTGCAGGGGTGATGTTTTCAATCACCATGCTGGCCGTTTCTTTTGCCTCAGGACAATTCGGACCGCGGCTGATCGGCAATTTCATGCGGGATCGGGGTAATCAATGGACCCTTGGCATCCTGATTTCGACCTTTACCTTTGCACTGCTTACGCTGCGGGCAATCGAAAACCCGCATGATCAAATTGCGGCATTTGTTCCGCATTTTTCTATTATCCTTACAATGCTGCTGGCGCTGATTTCGGTCTTCGTGATGATCTACCATGTGCATCACGTCCCAGAAACGATCAGTGCGTCCAACATCGTTGCCGGACTGGGGCGGCGTTTGACGCGTGAGGTCGAGAGTTTACTTGAGAGCGACCCGGTGGAGGTCACGATCTACGCATCCGAATTCGTGGATGTGAACATGCGGACCGCCGGCTACATTCACAATGTCGCGCAGGACCGGTTGTCAGCCATTGCCAAGGAGCAGGGATGGGTGATCGAGCTGCTCGAGGCACCAGGCGAATTTATGCACCCGCACCGGTCTGTTCTTAGGGTTTGGGGCGCGACCGAGCCGCTGGATGAAGAAATAGCGAGCCGTCTGCGCGGTGCCGTGGCTCTTGGCCTTGCCAAGACAGAAAAACAGAACATCATTTTTGTCACGGAGCAGTTGGTCGAGATTGTTGCGCGGGCCATGTCGCCTGGCGTGAACGATCCGTTCACAGCGATCAGTTGTATGCAATGGATGGAAGCGGGGTTGTCGCCCTTTGTCCAGCAGGACCGGCAGTTGAATGTTTATCAGGTCGAAGGCGTGCGTGCGAAACCTATCAGTTTTGAGAAGCTGCTATCGCGATCCTTGGGCGATTGCCGCACCTATGTGCAGGATGATGCGCTGACACGCGACACATTCCTGCAAGTGTTGGAACGTCTGTCGGATCTGGCGACCAAGACAAATCGCGCGCCGATCGAAGCATTGGCCCAACAGGTCAGATCAACGGCCTGACAGGTTCCGCTTCGGGGTCGAGCGAGGCAAGGGTGGCAAGTCGTTTCAGATCAGGTACCGTCAATTCGGCGTCTTTCCAGACGGCCAAGCCCTTGCGGCGAAAACTGCTTAGGATCTTGTTAGTATGCACAAGGGACAGGCCCAAGGCATCGGCGAGATCCTGTTGGCGATAGGGCAGAGGCACGGACCGACCTTTGCGCAGATCAAGGGCAGACAGGTGCAGATACAGGCGCACCATCGCCCATGCGACACGCTCGGTCCCCGTACGCTGGCCCAGGGCCGCGACGGTTTCACCCAGAAAATGTTCCTCGACCGCTGCAACCCACGTCAGGTCGAAGGCGCGCTGCGGTTCATGTTTGAAAAGATCCCACAAGGCAGAGCGGTCAAATACGCAAAGCTTCATGTCAGTGGTAGCCTCGACAGAGTGCTGCATTTCACCCATGACGGCGGCCTGAAGCCCGATGAAGTCGCCGGGCATGATAAAGCTGATCACCTGACGCTCGCCGTTTTCAAGCGTCTTGTAACGCAGGCCCATGCCGCTAAGCGCAGTGAACACCTGCGGCGTGCTTGAGCCCTCAGACAAAAGCGGTGTGCCCGGGTCGACGGTCAATTCACCGACTTTGAAACGCTTCATAAAGGCAAGCGTTTCGGCGCTGAAGTCTTTGAAAATGCGTTTCGAGCGCAGCGGGCATACGTCGCAAGAAACGCCGTTTCGGGTGCGGCCGGATTTGCGTTGAAACAAGGGAACCACCTAACGGTTTTGCGAATGTCTAGGCGACGTGGTCTTTCTGACGCCCCTGTTCGAACCCCTGCACAAATGACAGGACGACAAGCTGAAGTGGGGACATTTCTGACGTGTCTTGCGTCGGTCCAATTGGTTTTGGTGGGGTGTGAGGTTTCTTCATACCAAGGGCCGCTGCGATTGCAGCTGCGCCGACATAGGCTGCACCGATCACGGTTGCGGCAAATATCTCCGAGCGCAATTCGGTTAGAACCATCCAGCCGGCGGCGGTCAAAAACGCCACGCCGACACCACCCAACAGGGCTGCGGCGGAAAAGGCCGCGCCTTTGCGCGCAGCCCTTTCTACTTTTTGTTCAATACCGAACATTACCGGCGCGCCGACATCATGCCGACCAGAAACCCAACACCAGCGGCGATGCCGATGGCGGTGCCGGGGTTGGCACGCACTGCGTCTTCAGCATCGGTATAGGTCTTATTGGCCTTCACCTTCAAAGCTTCGGCAGCAGCTGCGCCGGTCTCGACTGCTTGGTCTGCCTTTTGCGTCGCAGCGGACTTCATGATGGCCCCCTGCGCCTTGCCATACTCAGCGACTGTAGCGCTCAGGTTGGCAATATCTTCACGCAGGACGGCCATCTGTTTAGAAACATCGGTGTTCAGTTCGGCGACGTTGTTCTTAGTTGTCTGTGCCATTGGAAACTCCTTTTTTGCATTCAGTTACTCAACCTGCGCGCGCCAAAAGGGTTCCAAAGTTTTGATTAATGCCCCTCGATGATTTCTGAGGAAGAAAAGAACATGGCCTGACTTACAGCTGAACGCACCTGATCTTCGGTATAAGGTTTCGAGATCAGGAATGCGGGCTCTGGCCGTTCGCCGGTCAGCAGTCTTTCGGGGAAGGCGGTGATGAAGATCACCGGAATGTCACCGGCATCCGCAAGGATTTCGTTCACCGCTTCGACGCCGGACGACCCGTCGGCGAGTTGGATGTCGGAGAGGATCAGGTCGGGGCGCTGACCTGCGGCCAGTTTGACCGCTTCTTTGTGCTTGCGGGCGACACCGGTCACCTCGTGGCCCAGTTCGGTCACGATCTTTTTGATGTGCAGCGCGATGATGGCTTCGTCTTCGATAACCAGAATTTTGCCGGAAACGGATTTTTCGATTTCCTGTTCGGCGATGCGCAGCAGTTCGGTCGCTTCGGCCTCGTCGATTTCCATGATTTCTGCGACCTCCGCGATGGAGAAGTCTTCGATCGTATTCAACAACAGCGCTTCACGCGTATTTTCGGTCAGGCGTGACAAATGCATCTGCGCTTGTGCACCCAAACCGGTTTCACCGTCTTGTACCGGTGCGCCAAGGCTGGACCAGATGCTGTGAAACGCGCTGAACAGTGCTACTTTGTGACTGGATGCGGTTTCAAAAATCGACCTGTCTGTAAGAAAAGCCTCGAGCGTGGTCGCCGCGTACCGATCACCGGTCTGTTGCGATCCGGTCAGAGCCCGCGCGTAGCGTCGCAGATACGGCAATAAGTCGGCAACGACGAGAGAAAGAGGCTTGTCCGATGCGGTCTGTGTCATTCGATGTTTCCTTGTTTTTCTTTACTTTCTTTGGAACCAAACTGGATGTGCGTAGTTTGGTTCCATGAAATGTGTATAATTTTTCCGTTTAACGGGGTTAAAATAAGCTATGGAGATCGGCCAGGGCATGAGCAATGAAAATCAACACGACAAACCGCGCACAGCGCTGATTAAGGACCAACTCCGGCGAAGTTTTCAAGATAGGGCGTCCGAAGAGCTGCCCACCGACCTGATGTCCCTGATTGAGAAGCTGAGGGAACAGGATGACAAAAATGGAAAATGACATCGTCGCGGATTTAGATCCGAGAGACGAACTGGTCACACATCTGGGTGCTTTGCGGGCTTTTGGCCTTAGCCTGTGTCGTAACGGTACTTTGGCGGATGATCTTGTTCAGGAAACCGTCATGAAGGCGTGGAAGTCCATCGACAAGTTCGAAGTCGGCACCAACATGCGCGCGTGGCTGTTCACCATTTTGCGCAATACCTATTACACAAGCTACACCAAATCGCGCCGCGAGGTGGCCGATGTAGATGGCGTGTTGAGTGGCAATCTTTCGGTGAAGCCGGAACATGACGGCAAGCTGGCGTATAACGACTTCATGCACGCATTTGAAAAACTCCCCGACGACCAGCGCGAGGCGCTGACACTGGTTGGCGCATCCGGTTTTGCCTATCACGAAGCTGCGGAAATGTGTGGCGTGGCCACGGGTACCATGAAAAGCCGCGTCAACCGCGCGCGCCAGAAACTGGTAGAGCTGCTGGACCTATCGCCGGACGACTCATTGGAGCTGACGGACAGCGGCACGATGGCTGTCGTGGTCGCGGGGCAAAGTGTCCGACGGGGCTAACCGCCCGCAGGGCGTGTCCCCCGATCCGCGCGAACTGGAAATACTGGTAACAGCGTCCGAGGCCTATCCAAGGCTGGAGGCGCTGTTTCTTGCGGCGCGTGATCGCGTTGACATGGGGTTCCGGTTGTTCGATCCGCGCACCAAGCTGCGCTCGGACGCGGCGCGTGCAATAGGGGATACTTGGGCCGATCTGTTTTTACACACATTGAATCGTGGCGTTTCGATTGATCTGACATTGTCGGATTTCGATCCGGTGATGGCGCATGAGATGCATGAGCAAGCCTGGCACTTTGTCGCAATGTTGACGGCGCTGAATGAAATGTCCGCGCCCGACGCCGCGCGGATTGAGGCGCGCTGCATTCTGCATCCCGCTAAGGGTGGCATTGTGCCAAGGCTGATGTTTGCGGGCAGAACACGCAAGGAATTGATGCGCATTGTGCGCAACATCAACGACAGCCGCGATCCCGAACGGCGGTTCCGGTTTACACCGGGTTTGCAAGATCTGTTGGTATTCGAAGGCGGAAGGGTGCGGGCACGCCCACGTGCGCTGCCGCGGCTGTATCCGGTCACGCTGCACCACAAGATGGCGGTGTTTGACGGCAGCACGACGTATATCGGCGGGCTGGATCTGAACGAGCGCCGTGTGGATGACGCCGCGCATGATCAGCCCGCGCAAGACACCTGGCACGACACGCAAGTCGTTTCGCAAGACCCGTCACTGGCCAGAGATGCCTGTGCGTTTCTCAAGGCGTTGCCGCAGGTGATTAACCGCGAAGGTAAGCTGCCAAAGCCCGTTTCGGCGTTTCGCACGACTTTGTCACGGCGGCGCGCATCCGACACGCTAAGCCTGGCCCCGGAAAACGTCAGCGACAGCTTGCTGGAGGCGCATCTGACCCAGATCGGGAAGGCGCAGGAGTTTATCTATCTGGAGACCCAATATTTTCGGGACAGACGCATCGTGTCCGCCTTGGTCGCTGCGGGGAAACGCAACAAGAATCTGCGCATTGTCGTCCTTGTGCCTGCCGCGCCCGAAAGCGTTGCTTTCTCCGACAGGCCGGGGCTGGATGCGCGGTTTGGTGAATACTTGCAGGCCCGCGGGATGCGACGGTTGCACGCTTGTTACGGGGATCGGTTTCTGGCCGTCAGTCCCGTGCAGCCGAGGCAGCCGGATAGGCGTGATACATCAGCCGAACGCGCCACGCTCGCGGGGGCACCGATTATCTATGTGCATTCCAAAGTGTCGATCTTTGACAGGGACACGGCCATCGTTTCTTCGGCAAACCTGAACGGGCGCAGTATGAAGTGGGACGCAGAGGCCGGACTGGTCATCACCCGAAAGGCGCAGGTGGAGGCATTAAGTCAGAAGATATTCCGCTACTGGCTGGCACAAGAGGCCGATGGCCCGCCCGAAAAGGTGTTCGCGCAATGGACGCAGCGGGCGTTGCAGAATGCGTCGCTGCCCCCGTCCGAGCGTCAGGGTTTTATCGTGCCCTACGACATGAAGCCCAACCGAAAAGCAGGCACTGCACTGCCGGGTGCGCCTGAGGAAATGGTGTAGCGGGCAGGGGGATAAATCTCGGAACCAATCAACGCCCGACTGGTTCTTTTTTCAGAACGATACATGTCAATTGAAAAAATGGAGATACACAATGCTAGGTTGGGCTTTAACTTTTCTCGTGGTCGCACTGATTGCCGGTGCCCTCGGCTTTGGCGGCATCGCCGGTGCTTCCGCAGGTATAGCACAAATCATCTTTGTCCTGTTCCTGATCCTGTTTGCCGTCGCGATGATCGCCCGCGCAGTCCGGGGCAAACCGCCCGTCTGACGCGTGACGATTTACGCCAAAAGGCCTCGCGGTGACGCGGGGCTTTTTTTGTTGCATCAGCCGTCTTGATGTACTTCGTCGATTGGAAAGTTCAGCCGTACGACAAACGTTTCTTCCTCGGCCGTTGCGCTGAAATCACCGGACAACTGCATTGCGAAGGCTTCCATCAGTTCCGCCCCTAGGCCGGAAGACTTTTCGGTGTCGGGTTTGTGGACCTGAGGGGGGATCGAATTGGTGACCATCACCTCGGCCCGATCGTCCTCTTGCACTTCAAGGCTGACGCACAGCGTGGTCGATTTACCTTTTTCAGCGCCGATGTATTTTAGGGCGTTGGTCATGGCTTCGGTCACGAACAAGGACAACGGCACCGCTTGGTCGGGGATCAGGCGGATTTCATCGAAATCGGTTTTCAGTTCGATCGAAGCATCCCGTGCGGCTGCCATCTTGACCACCTGGCGCACAATCGCATCCAGATGTTCGTCCATGTTGATGTCGGCCTGTCCCGATGTCTGATAAAGATTGCGGTGGATCGTGGCGAGGCTGTTCACCCGATCATGCAGGCTTTGCATGATCTGTTTCACCTCTTTGGAACGAGTCTGACGCATCTGCATGCTCATAATCGATGCGATGAGTTGCAGGTTGTTTTTCACCCGATGATGAACTTCGCGCAACAACACATCTTTTTGGCGCAAGGCATCCTCGATCTTGGCTTCGTCGCGCAGAACCATATCAGTCATGCTGATATAGGTGTCGGCCACATCGCGCAGCTCGCCGGGGGCGGTTTGAAATTCTTTTACAGTGGTCGTGCGCCGCGTTTTGGCAAATTCACGCATGGTGCGGCGCAGTTTCACGACGTGGCGTGTCACGAACAATGAGGTTGCGAACCACGCGACCGCCAGGCTGGCCAGCCACATCAGCGCCGGAAACAGGGCAGGGTTTCTGAGATAGAAATCCCCGCTGATACCGTGATCGTAAGGCCAAGTCGACAGCGCATAAAGTTCGCCTGCAACGACCGGCACTACGGCATAAAGCCGTTCTGTTCCGTCATTTCCGAGAGCACGAAAACTCTTGGCTGTTTCGGAGATATATTCGCTTGGTTCAAGTTGCGGCATGAACGGCTGGGCTTCGTCCAGTGTCCCCGGGGCCGTCAGGATTGCCCCACGCGCGTTCAGCGTCAAAAACTCCGCGTTGGTGGGCGCGGCACCGGTCTGTTGCAGCTTTTTGTGCGGAATCGATATGGCGGCGAAACCCATCAGGCTGCCGTCCTTGTCATAGACTGGATGCGAGGCGTAGATCACCGATGTTCCCGATGCAGGTGCGTCTTCGTTCACCAGAACGACGGGTTTGGGGTCTTCGATTTGCCTGATAAGGTCCGGTGTGATGCCGACGCTAAAGGGCCCCGGCGCGCTGGAGCAGGTGACAAGGCCCTTGGTGTCGTAAAAGCCGGCAAAAGAATAGGCGTTGCCCTTCAGCGTTTCGCGCATCACGAATTTGCAGCTTTCGGGATCATCCAGCAGGGATGGCATCCACTGGCTGAGCGATTGCGCAACGGCCTTTGCCCCTTCGATCAGGTTGATTTCGTCCTGCACCGCATTCAGGGTCACACCAGTAAGGGCGGCACGCGAACGTGCAACTGCTTCGTTAACAACGCTTTGCGAACGCAGGATGGACACGATCATCAGCGGCAACAGCGCCACAGCAAGGACCAGGGCGAGCCTTACGCCCAACCGATCAACAGTCGCCCACAGGCGTAACAGGGATTGTTTCAACATTCGATGTCCTTCAGGCGCGCCAGTCAGAACGACATATAGGACGTGATCAGCTCAAGGAAACCGAAAACTTCAGCCTTTGTATCCCAAAAGGCGCAGTATGTCCTCGCCCGTGAAGGGGCGGACAAGAACCGGAAAGGGGCTATCGGCGGCGGCATCTTCGGCCGCACTTCCCATCAGGATCACTTTGGTCTTTAACTCTGCCAATGCTCTGGCAAGATCGCTGGTTGCAAACGCATCCGGTCCCAGGTTCAAAAAGGCGAATTCCCACCCCTTGCCCTGCCTCGTCGCTTCGATTGCTTCACCTTCTGTGTCGACAGTAACCGAAGCAAAGCCCGGAAACCGTTCTTTGATCGCGCCGATCAGGTCGCACTGAACCAAACCGTTTAGTCCCATTACCAAAAATCGGTTGTTTTCGATTGTCATCTGCGCATCCCAGAAAGGAAGTGTCGGGCGACTGTTATCCGGTCTTTTAAGGGGTGTCTTTAATATTTGACATAGTGAGGGAACCAAATTGCCGTTTGGTTGGTTTTTAGTTGAATGGAACGACCAGTGCCCATTGGTCCATAAGGGTAAGATAATTGGACGACCTGCATAAAATCAAGAACTTGTTGATTTTCATATCGATCATACTGGGTTTCGCTGCGCTTTACGTTGCCCGTGATCTATTTCTGCCTATCATGATCGGCTTGATCTTTGCTTTGACCTTTAGTCCCGTGGTGCGCAGTTTCGCGCGCTTTGGCATTCCCAATCTGGTTTCTGCTGTGGCGGTCATCCTCGGTGCGGGGCTGACACTTGGAGGTGCGTCCTATCTGCTGAGTGGCCCAGTGTCCGAAATTATAGCCGACGCGCCCGCGATGGGAGTGGAATTACGTCATAAATTACAGGGCGTTATTGCGTCTATCGAAGAGGTTAAGGACGCCAGCGAGCAGGTCGAAGAATTCGCCAACGGTGGCGATAGCAGCAATGTGGTCGCGGTAAAACAACCCAGCCTTTTGGCTTTTGCCGCGGGGAGTATCGCCAACTTCACGGCGTTGATGGTCCTTGGGCTTATCTTTGCCCTGTTTATTCTGGCCTCGGGGGATATGTTTTATGACAAGCTGGTCGAAGCCTTTCCCAACTCATCCGACAAACGCCGCGCCAAAAACACCGCGCGCGATATCGAACGTCAGATTTCGCATTATTTCCTTACAATCACGCTGATCAATGCCGGTCTTGGCGTTTGTGTCGGGCTTGCGATGCTCGCGGTCGGATTGCCCAACCCCGTTCTTTGGGGAGTGCTGGCCTTTGCTTTAAACTTCCTGCCATTCGTGGGCGGGATGTTTGGCACATTGCTTTGTGCGGCTTTTGGCATCTTGAACTTTGATACTCTGGGGCTTGGGCTGTTGCCGGCCGTTCTTTATGCGTTTTGCACCACATTTGAGGCACAGTTCATCACGCCGGCGATCCTTGGCAAGCGGTTGAACATGAATACGGTTTCGGTATTTCTGACCGTGATTGTCTGGAGCTGGCTGTGGAGCGTGCCGGGTGCCCTGATGGCCGTGCCGTTTCTGGTACTGCTCAAGGTGATCTGTGACAACGTGCCCAGCTTGTCGATATTGGGGAATTTTCTGGGGGCAAAATCGCTTGCCGAAAATAACGCATAGATCTGCGGGCCTGATGCCTTAGCGGATCGTAATCACAGCAGCCACAAAATGATGCCAGTCGAGATTGCGCCGAGAATGAACACCGACGAGGTGATCGTCATATTCGTCCGCGATTGGGCTGCGGCGTCATGGGTGTTGGTGTTGTGATGTGTGCTCCGGCTTCTGCGGGCGGCTGTCCAGAAGATGAAGATGGCGCAGAGAATGAACATCTCGGCCACGGATTTCGCGAGAATTGGATAATCCGTCACTCTGAAAACCGCCTTTAAGCCCAAGGCAAGGGCGACGCTGGCCATCCCTGTCCGCATCCACGCCGCGAAGGTACGCTCGTTGGCAAGCACAGTGCGGTCCTCGGCCCAGCCGGTACGGGTATCGGCAAGCTGTTGGGTTTCACTTTTCTGCGCGTCGGTCGGGTCGGTCATCGTGCTCCACCTGAAAGGGCCTGCGATTCAAAAAAGCGCACGGGGGCCCCCGCGCGCTTTGCCGTTGTCTGCGGTGTCGTGATCACGCTATCCGCTTGTTCGCCCGCGGTCCGGCGATAAGCCAGATGATAAAACCTAAGATCGGCAAAACAAGAACAAGAACAGTCCACAAAACTTTTGAACCGGTAGAGTTGCTTGAGCCAATGATTGATATAATCGCCCAGATGTTCAAAATCAGGACGATGAACCCGCCGAACCCTGCATATTCCATGATAAAATCTCCCGTTCGTAAATCTATCAGGAACTTAACAAATGAACCTCGAAAGGGTTCCAATCGCGCGTTCTGTCGACGAAAGGGTCTGAAACCCACGGTTCATGGATGTCTCAAGGGATCGGGGGGAACCAGAAACCACAGAAGCCTTTGACGGAAGGGCGGTGGGGGTGTTCGCGCGCGGCACGACTGCTGTCTTAGTCGGTCCCGTGCAGCACGCGATCGGCAGCAACGGCTGCTGACGTCCGGTTGTCGACACCCATCTTTTGAAAGATCTGTTCGAGGTGCTTGTTCACAGTTCGCGGGCTGAGACTAAGGATCGCGCTGATGTCCCGATTGGTTTTGCCAAGTGTGAGCCAATAGAGGACTTCGGCCTCCCGCAGCGTGAGGCCCCATTGCGCAATGAGGAGCTGTTCATTTGAAATGGAGCGCTGGCGGCTAAACTTCACCAGTAATTCTGATGACGCCGACAACCCGACATAGAAGAGCTGATAGTCTTTCATTGCAAAGGGTTGCAGCTGGGAAAGTGGTTTTCGGACACAAGTGGCAAGCCACTCACTCAATGCCGCATGATCCACTTCGTTAACGTCAAAAGCTTCCAACGCATTGTCGGACCCCCATGACAGATCACCGTCCGGGGTGAAGGCCAAAATCGACCGGCCAGAGCTGTCGAGCGCGTCACGCGCGCTTTGGAGTAGTTTGGAATTTGCGATATGGATCGCAAGGCGGGCGATCAATTCATCAACCACCACGGGCTTCGTCACATAGTCGACCCCCCCAGCTTTCAGCCCCCGGACCACGTCATTAGGTTCGGTCAATCCGGTCATAAAGATGATCGGTGCCGCGACACTCAAAGGCGGCGCTTTCAGCCGCTGGCACGTCTCAAAGCCGTCCATATGGGGCATGAGCGCATCCATCAGGATCACATCGGGCTGCACACGTTCGACCAGATCAATGGCCGTCTGGCCATCGCGGGCAACAATGACCGACATGCCGCTTTCTTCGAGCGCGGCAGACACCATCGACAAGGTATCCGGTTCATCATCCACGACGAGGGCAAGATTTTGAGGGCTTGGGTTAGACCGTTTCATGTTTTTCACTTTCCAGCGCCTCAGCGATACCGGCAAGGTCGAATTCCGCGAGGTATTTGTTGAGGCGTGATAGGAGGGCAGGCGGGCAGGCGCGTTCTGTTTCGAGTTCAGCAAGCATGCGACGCAGATTGCTTGCCTGTCCGGTCCGCGCAAGTTCAATCATGTGCTCGGCCGTATGTGACGCAAGGTGCGCGGCGGTGGGTGTCCCGTCGTCGTCATCCGTTTGGGTTTTCAAGTCGAGCTTTAACAGGCCGGCGGCGCGGAATACGAGATCATCCAGACTGTAAGGCTTGGTGATGAACGCGTCATATAGCGCCAAATGCGGGTTCGGTCTTTCGACGTCTTTGGCATGACCTGAAATCATAATGATGGGGATCGTTTTCAGACCGCTGGCGCGTAAATCTTGCGCCAAAGACCAACCGTCCTGACCGGGCATGTCGATGTCCAGAATGAAAAGATTTGGTGTGATGTCGGTCAACATTTCCAGCGCGACTTCGGCGGAGGCGGCCACGACCACGCTAAAGCCAAGCGGTTCAAACAAGTTTGTAACCAAGGTAAGGTGGTGGGCATCATCATCGACCACCATTATCGTTTTGCGCGCGCCTAAATAGCCGATCACAGGCAGGGTATGGGCGGTGGGGGGAATCCCCTCTTTGGCGGTGGGGTCTTGGGAAAGGGACGGCAGCATCAACCGGACTGTAAAGGTGCTGCCCTCACCCAAGGTGCTATTCACCTTGATCTCGCCGCCCAGAATTTCCACCAGAAGTTTGGTAATTGTCAGCCCGAGCCCGGAACCGCGTGCGCTGTTTTGGCGCGAGCGCTGAAAGGGTTGCCAGATACGGGGCAGGAAATCGGGCGCGATGCCGATGCCTGTGTCAGTGACCTCGATCAAGGCGATTTCACTGCGATAGGTGATCCGCATACAGACCGACCCCCGTTCGGTGTAGCGAAGCGCGTTGGACAGCAAATTGATCAGAATTTGGCGCAGCCGTTTTTCGTCAAACCCGACCCATGCGGGCAGGTTGCCATGTGTCTCGACCGTAAACGTAATCCCGCGTTCGCGTGCCTCTTCCTCAAAGATCGAGGCGACCTGCTTGATGAACATGCGCAGGTTGATCCGGTCGCGCATCACTTCCAGGCGTCCTGCTTCGATCCTCGCGATGTCCAGCAGCCCCTCGATCAGACCGGCAAGATGTTCGCTGCTGCGCCGGATCGTGGTGACGGAGTCCAACCGGTGTTTTGGGATCGCAGGATCCTTTTCCAAAATCTGGGCAAAGCCGTAAATGGCGTTCAACGGCGTGCGTAGCTCGTGGCTGAGCCCCGCCATATAACGGGTTTTTGCATGGTTCGCGGCCTCGGCCTTTTCCTTGGCATCTTGCAGCGCGATGTCAGTGCGTTCATGGGCGCGGATTTCGCGCAGCAACCGATCCGTTTGGCGGCGGGTTTCCGCACGCGCGTTACGCTGGCTTTCGTTGACAAGCAGGAACATCCAGACCGAGATGCCGACGACGATCACGATGCTCCCGAAGATGACAGTAAGAACGGCCGTGAAATTGGGGCTGTTTGCGTTGGTCCCGATCCACAACAGCAGGCCCCCCAACAATCCCGATATAAGGCTGGTGAAAAGCATGAATTTTGCAAAGCGCGATTGGATAGCGGCAGAGATTTTGGGCGCAAAGCTGCGGTCGATGAAATGTTTGACGTTGTACCCGATGCGGCCATGCGGTTTGCAACTGTCCTGACAATTATTGTCAAGCGTGCAGCAGAGCGAACAGATGGGCCCTGCGTGAAACGGGCAATGGGTCATGTCTTCGGCGTCAAAGCGAAAGTCGCAGATCGAGCAACTATGCAGGCCTTCGGCCGCGGGCGTGTCGTCAGGCCGCGCCAGATAGTATTTTCCCTTTGTCCAGAACGCGATCATGGGGGCTGTCGCAAAGGCTGTGGCCAGCGCAATGAAGGTCGAAAAGGCTTGCGCGGTCTGTCCTACCGCCCCTGTCACAGCGAGCAAGGACACAGCGCAGGCCACTGCCATGGCACCAATCCCGACGGGGTTGATATCGTAAAGATGCGCCCGTCGAAATTCGATGCCTTTGGGGCTGAGGCCAAGGGGTTTGTTCACCACAAGATCAGCCACCAACGCACCGATCCACGCCACTGCAACATGCGAATAAAGACGCAGCACCTGTTCGAGGCCCTCAAACACCCCAAGCTCCATCAGCAGCACCGCGATGCCGACGTTGAAAACCAGCCAGACGACCCGCCCCGGATGGCTATGGGTCAGCCGCGAAAAGAAATTGGACCATGCGATAGAACCTGCATAGGCATTGGTGACATTGATCTTTAGCTGAGACAGAACAACGAATGTCCCCGTCAGCACCAGCACAAGGGTCGGTGATCCAAAGACCTGATCAAAGGCGGTGTAATACATATGCGTAGGGTCTGCGGCATCGACAAGTGGTACCGCATTCTGGATTGCCAGCGTCACAAGATAGGACCCCGCCAGCATTTTGAGCACCCCCAGCACCGACCAGCCGGGCCCCGCCGCAACAAGGGCAGCCCACCATTTGCGCCAGTCTTTGCGTGTTTTGGGTTCGGGTAGAAAACGCAGGAAATCAACTTGTTCGCCGATCTGGGCAATCAAGGAAAACACCACGCCAGATGCCGCCCCGAACATCAGCAGGGTTGATGTGCCTTTTCCCTCATGCGCGCCTTCAAACGCCAACCATGTGTCGATGTCATAACCCACCAACGCCAGCAGCGCGAAAGGCATGATATGCAGGATGACCCAAAGCGGCTGGGTCCATGTCTGAAACGAAGAGATCTTGGAGAATCCGTTGATGACCAGTGGGATCACCACAAGCGCGCTTGCGATATAGCCCAAGAAAATGGGCAGCCCGAAAAGGAAATCGAGCGCTAGGGCAAGGATCGCGGCCTCGAGTGCAAAGAAGATAAACGTGAAGGACGCGTAAATCAGCGAAGTGATGGTCGAGCCGATATAGCCAAAGCCGGCACCGCGTGTCAGCAGATCAATATCAACGCCGTAACGCGCTGCGTAATAGCAGATCGGCAGCCCGGTCAGAAACAGGATTGCGCCGACAAACATGATTGCAAAAACAGCGATGTCGAACCCGTATGTTATTGTAATCGCGGCACCGATCGCCTCCAAAGCTAGAAACGAAATCGACCCGATGGCGGTGTTGGCGACACGCGCATAACTCCAACGGCGCGCACGGCGGGCGGTAAAGCGCAGTGCAAAATCTTCCATCGTCTCGTTTGCAACCCACTGGTTGTAGGTTCGCTTTTCCCGGGTGGCCTGTAGTCCGATTTCCATTTTCAAGCGCCTCGCACACACTCAAAGAGATCTCGCAGCCCAGGATATCCTGGTGACTGCGGCCTCTCCCCCAATTCAGACCTTTGTCCACTGTCCAAGAGCATAGGGGGCAAAATGCGCAGGCATATACGTCATTCGACGTATATCGGAGCCAGCCCGTCTGACTGATCGTGAGCTAGGAGGCGGTAAGTGGAATCGCCTAAACTTTTAGCTTTCTGAAAAGGAATGGTCATGTCAGATAAACCGATTTCAAAGAATAACGGCGCCATGAGCCGCCGCGCCATGATGGCAAGCTCTGCGGCTTTCGGCGCTGCATTGTTTGCGCCATCGGTGCTGCGCGCCCAAGATTACGCAACGGCCGACGTCAACACCACCGGCCTTGCGGTAACCGATGATACTGTGACAATCGGGATCCTGCATTCGATCACCGGGACGATGGCGATTTCAGAAACCGGTTCTGTGCAGGCCGAAAAACTGGCCATCAAACAAATCAACGAAATGGGCGGCGTTTTGGGGCGTCAAATCGAAGTGATCCAGGAAGACGGCGCGTCTGACTGGCCGACCTTTGCTGAAAAAGCGCGCAAATTGCTGGTCAGTGACAAGGTCGCATCTGTCATGGGGTGCTGGACGTCCGCCAGCCGCAAGGCAGTGCTGCCCGTGTTCGAACAGAACAACGGATTTTTGTACTACCCGACCTTCTATGAGGGCCTGGAGCAAAGCCCGAACGTGATCTACACGGGCCAAGAAGCAACGCAGCAAATTATTGCGGGCCTTGATTGGGTCAAGGAAACCAAGGGCGCGAATTCCTTCTATCTGCTGGGGTCCGATTACATCTGGCCACGGACATCCAACAAAATCGCGCGCAAACATATCGAAGACTTCTTGGGCGGCAAGGTTGTTGGCGAGGATTACTATCCGCTGGGTCACACGCAGTTCAACTCTGTCATCAACAAGATCCGTCTGCGCAAGCCCGACGTGATCTATGCGATTGTCGTGGGCGGGTCGAACGTTGCATTCTACAAGCAATTGAAAGCGGCAGGCATTGATATGACTGCCGAAGACCCGATCCTGTTGACTATTTCGGTTACCGAGGACGAGATTTTGGGCATCGGTGGCGAAAACATGGAAGGCGCTTATGCCTGCATGAAGTATTTCCAATCGCTGGATAACCCGAATAACGCAGAATTTGTTGCAGCCTTCAAGGAAATGTGGGGCGATGACATTGTGATCGGCGATGTGACGCAGGCTGCCTATCTTGGGCCGTGGCTATGGAAAGCCGCCGTTGAAAAGGCCGGTTCCTTTGATGTGGATAAGGTCCGAGAAGCCCAGATCGGGATCGAACTGGAAAACGCTCCCGAAGGTTATGTGAAGGTCCACGAAAACCATCATCTGTGGTCCAAAACCCGTGTTGGTCTGGCCAAGCCTGATGGCCAGTATGAAGTTGTCTATGAAACTGCCGATCTGGTCGAGCCGAACCCTTTCCCCGAGGGTTATCAGTAAGTTTCGCAGGCGTGGCCCAGAGTTTCAAATCGGGCCACGCCGCCTCCGCTTCCATTTACACTTTCGAAAAGGAGCCGGCATGTTTTCCGACTTTACCATGGCCGAACTCGGCGCGATTTTTGCGATGCAGGGCTTTGCTGGCCTGATCCTGTTTTCCGTATTTGTGCTGATGGCGCTGGGGCTGGCGATTATCTTTGGCCAGATGGGTGTCATCAACATGGCCCATGGCGAATTCATGATCCTTGGTGCCTATGTCACCTATTTCGTCTCCATCTTTTTTGCGGATTACATGCCTGCTTTGTTCGGCGGGTATTTCTTTGTGGCGATGTTTCTGGCGTTCATCGCGTCTGGCGCTTTGGGCCTGCTGGTCGAATGGGCGATCATTCGCCACCTTTACAAACGACCGCTTGATACATTGCTAGCGACTTGGGGCCTGAGCCTGATTTTACAACAAGTTTACCGCACCGCCTTTGGCGCACGCGAGGTCGGTGTGACCATTCCAAGCTGGATGATGGGATCAATGCCCGTCACCGACATGATCGAAGTCCCGATTAACGGCATTTTCGTGATGATCCTGGCTGTGGGTATTTCTCTGGCGGTCTATTTCATGATGTTCCGCTCGAACTGGGGCAAGCAGGTCCGCGCCATCAACCAGAACCGCGTGATGGCAGGTGCTGTCGGGATCAACACCGAGTGGACCGACAGGTTGACCTTTGGCATCGGCTGCGGCGTTGCGGGTGTCGCCGGATCGGCCTTTACGATGATCGGATCGACCGGACCGACTGCAGGGCAGCTATATATTGTCGATACCTTCCTTGTTGTCGTCTTTGGTGGCGCAGGCAGCATCCTTGGCACCATTGCCTCCGCATTCTCCATCTCTCAGGCGCAGTCGATTATGGAATTCTTCCTGTCCGGCTCGATGGCCAAGGTCCTCACGCTTTTGGTTGTGGTGGGCATTCTGATGATCCGCCCGCAGGGGCTCTTTTCTTTGAAGCTTCGCAAGTAGGGAAGACTGGTTATGACTATCTCAAAAAACGCTCTGTTCACACGACAGGAATGGATCGGGTTTGTCGTTCTGGCAGCCATCATCCTGCTGCTGTTACCGGCATTACTGGACAACTTTCGCCTGAACCTGTTCGGCAAATATCTGACCTATGCGTTCGTGGCGATTGGTCTGGCCCTGTGCTGGGGTGCCGGTGGTATTCTCAGTCTCGGGCAGGGGGTGTTCTTCGGGCTTGGTGGTTACTGCATGGCCATGTTCCTCAAGCTAGAAGCGTCGACACCTGAAAACACGTCGATCCAGTCCACGCCGGGTATCCCCGACTTTATGGATTGGAACCAGTTGACCGAACTGCCGGGCTGGTGGCAGCCGTTTTACAGCCTGACCTTCACACTTGTCGCCGTTGTGCTGGTGCCGGTCATCTTTGCGCTGATCATCGGGGTTGCGATGTTTCGCCGGCGCGTGGGTGGCGTGTATTTCGCGATTATCACCCAAGCCTTTGCCGCCATCCTGACCATTCTGATCGTCGGCCAGCAAGGTTATACCGGCGGCGTCAACGGGATCACAGACCTGCGCACGCTGAAAGGTTGGGACATCCGAACCGACGAGGCCAAGGAAATCCTGTATTACGTAAACGGCGTGTTGCTGCTTGCGGTGCTGTTTATCGCACATTGTGTGCGTAAATCGAAACTGGGCCGCGTGCTGATCGCAATGCGGGATCAAGAGGATCGCGTCCGCTTTTCGGGCTACGATGTGGCCAGCTTCAAAATCTTTATCTTCTGCCTCGGGGCTGCCTTTGCCGGGATCGGTGGCGCGATGTTCACGCTGCAGGTGGGCTTTATGTCGCCAACACTTGTCGGAATTGTCCCGTCGATTGAAATGGTAATCTTTTGTGCAGTGGGCGGGCGTCTTTCCATCCAAGGGGCGATCTATGGCGCGCTTCTTGTGAACTGGGCCAAGACAAGCTTTTCCGAAAGCTTCCCCGAGCTGTGGCTCTTCGGGCTTGGCGGATTGTTCATCGCGGTTGTGATGCTTTTCCCCAACGGGCTGGCGGGCATCTGGTCTGAAAAGATCATGCCACAGATCAATCGGCTATGGGCACAGCGCAGCAAAGCCACCCCTGAAACACCCGCAAAAGAAGGAGCTGTGTCATGATGGCCCACGGACAGTTTTTGCTTAAGGTCGAGGGGCTGACCGTGTCCTTTGACGGGTTCAAAGCGGTGGATAACCTAAGCTTTTATGTCGAACCGAATGAATGCCGTGTGATCATCGGCCCCAATGGCGCGGGCAAGACGACGGTACTGGATCTTATCTGCGGGCGCACCAAAGCGACGGATGGGTCGGTCAAGTTCAAGAACCATGAATTGCTGAAAATGCGGGAGGACCAGATCGTACATGCAGGTGTCGGGCGTAAGTTTCAAACACCATCGGTCTACGAGGACCTGTCGGTTTTTGAAAACCTCGAAATCAGTTTTCCAAAGGGTCATAGCGTTTTCGGCGCGCTAAGCTTCCGGCGCACCGCAGATGTTACCGCGCGGATTCAGGAAATCGCCGAGACGATCTTTCTTGCTGATCTGCTGGCCGAGAAAGCGGCCTTTCTTAGTCACGGGCAGAAGCAATGGCTCGAGATCGGCATGCTGCTCATTCAGGATCCCGAACTGTTGATGCTGGACGAGCCCGTCGCAGGCATGTCTGTGGCCGAACGCAAGAAAACCGCCGAACTGCTGAACCGTATCATTCAGGACCGGTCGGTGATCGTTATCGAGCACGACATGGGATTTGTTGCGGACATCGCCACACGCGTCAACGTTTTGCACCAAGGCAAAATGCTGTCCGAAGGGTCGATGGCCCATGTGCAGGCCGACCCCAAAGTCATCGAAGTTTATCTGGGCCATTAGGGAGAACCGGTATGTTGAATGTGAACAAGTTACGCGCAGCTTACGGTGAATCCGAGGTTCTGCATGGTCTTGATCTTGATGTGCCAGCAGGCGAGATCGTCGCGATCATGGGGCGCAACGGGATGGGCAAAACCACCCTGATGAAAACCCTGATGGGCATTGTCGGTGAAAAATCCGGCGATATCACGGTGGATAGCACGGCTGTGACAGGGCTGAAATCCCATCAGCGTGTCGCCAAGGGAATTGCCTATGTGCCGCAGGGGCGGATGATTTTTTCGGCGATGACGGTGCAGGAAAACGTCGAAACCGGCCTGACGGTGACCGGGCAAAGCAAAGTGCCCGACGACATCTACGAATTGTTCCCTGTGCTGTTGGAAATGAAGTCGCGGCGCGGTGGCAACCTGTCCGGGGGACAACAGCAACAATTGGCGATCGCGCGCGCCTTGGCCTCCAACCCCAAGGTTTTGCTGCTGGATGAGCCAACAGAGGGCATCCAGCCGTCGATCATCCGCGAGATGGCACGAACCCTGCGCAAAATCCGCGACCAGAAAGGGCTGACCATTGTCGTCTCCGAACAGGTGCTCAGCTTTGCATTGGATGTCGCAGACCGGGTGATGGTGATCGAAAACGGCACGTTTGTGCATGACAGCCCCCGCGACGGCATCGACGAGGCGCAGGTCTCAAAGTTTCTCTCCGTATAACTGCAAGCAAGAAAGGAAAACGCTATGGCCGACACTCTTATTTCGGTGGACCTAAGTGAAAGTCCCCACACAAACGAGAACATTCACAACCGCTGGCATCCCGATATTCCGATCAACGTCTGGGTCGAGCCGGGTGATGATTTCAAGATCGAGACATATGACTGGACCGGTGGGCAGATCAAGAATGACGATGACGCATCCGATGTGCGCGACGTAGAGCTGGAACAAGTGCATTACCTCTCCGGCCCGATTGGGGTGAAGGGGGCCGAACCGGGCGATCTGCTGGTGGTCGAAATCCTTGATATCGGCGCTGTAGAGGAATTGAACTGGGGCTTTAACGGCTTCTTTTCCAAACAGAACGGTGGCGGTTTCCTGACCGACCATTTCCCGGCGGCACAAAAGTCGATCTGGGATTTTGACGGTATGTTCACCAAATCCCGCCACGTGCCGGGCGTGAAATACGCAGGGCTGATCCACCCCGGCCTGATCGGCTGTCTGCCAGATCGCAAGATGCTGGATATGTGGAACACCCGCGAGACCAAGCTGGTGAACACCCAACCCGACCGTGTACCGCCGCTTGCAGAACTGCCCAACACGCAAAGCGCGCATATGGGTGCCATGAAAGGGGAGGCGCGCGATGCAGCGGCAGCGGAAGCGGCACGCACGGTCCCGCCGCGCGAACATGGCGGGAACTGCGATATCAAAGACCTGAGCCGCGGCTGCAAGATTTACTTTCCGGTCTATGTGGATGGCGCGGGACTTTCGATGGGCGATCTGCACTTTAGCCAAGGTGACGGTGAAATCACATTCTGCGGCGCGATCGAAATGGCCGGTTGGCTGCACTTGAAGGTCGAGATCATCAAGGATGGCATGGCGAAATACGGTGTCAAAAACCCGATCTTCAAACCATCGCCGATTAAGCCGAAATACGACGACTTCCTCATTTTTGAGGGGATCAGCGTCGATGAATCCGGCGAACAGCATTACCTTGATGTGCATATTGCCTACCGTCAGGCGTGTTTGAACGCCATCGAGTACCTCAAGAAATTCGGATACACGGGGGCGCAGGCCTATTCGATTTTGGGTACTGCACCGGTGCAGGGTCATATCTCGGGCGTCGTCGATATTCCAAATGCCTGTGCAACGCTGTGGCTGCCCAATGACATTTTCGAATGGGACATGATGCCGAACGCCAATGGTCCGACCAAATATCTTGATGGTTCTGTCGATATGCCGATTGCCTACGACCGGTAACGATTTATCCGGCCCAGAATATGGGCCGGACTTCTCCCAGCGATAAGGATGAAACAATGCCCGTCTATGAATACGCCTGCGCGGATTGCGGCCCATTTGAAGCGATCGAACGCATGTCTCACTGCGCCGAGCCAAACGATTGCCCCGATTGTGGGGCCCAATCGCCCCGCGTTATGCTGACAGCGCCGAATGTATCGTTCGTCAGCCAAAGCACCCGTATCGGTCGCCTGACGAACGAACGCAGCGCGGATAGCCCCAAACGCACCAGCACCCATGGTCCAGGATGTGGATGCTGTAGCGCAGGCACAAAGAAGAACAGCAAAACACTGCATCGTCCCGACGGGTCCAAGAGTTTTCCGACCAAGCGGCCTTGGATGATTTCACACTAGGACGATCAACAGCAACGGCCGGGATGAACAGCCGTTGGTGCGTAAGGTGCGGGGGGTGCAGGCCGGCAGATCGGGTTAAACATCCGCTGCCTGCCAGCCCGCTGTTCTGCCGCGACCGGCTGCACGACATCTTAGTGGTTTGCATTGAACGTGTCGTCGAGCGCGGTATGTGCAGCGTGGTTTGTGTAGTCCGACAGAACCTTGAGAGAGGTGCCAAGGATCGCTTCGAGAAGAGATTGCCGCATGTGGCCCGCTGCCACTAAGGCGTTGAGGTGCTTCTGGCTCGGCCAGCCGCGGCTTTTGTTGATGGCGATGGCAAACCGACGGCGCGCCTCAAGTTTGGCATCAGCGATTGGTGTGTTCTTGCGCAACGCGTCGATGATGTCACCGGTAACACCCGCCATTTGCGAAAGCGTTGTTTGTGCCGCAATGCAATATTTGCAGCCGTTCAGGCGGTTGTTAATCATCAGGATGATCTAGCGCTCGGTTTCAGACAGGCCGGTATTTGCAAAGATCGCCGTAAGGCTCATGTACCCCTCAAGGATCGTAGGTGCCTCGGCCATAGCGGCATAGGGGTACGGAACGAAGCCGTATCTTTTTAAACGCCGAAAAACCGACACCAAGCAGGACGATCAAGACAGCAGCTGTCGTTAAGCCCGATTTCACAATAGAAGCGACACTTGCCGCCAAGACAATGTCGGCTGGTATTTCTGGCCAAGTCAGGATCATGAGACAGATGCCAATGTTCTCTAGATAATCAGTGAGAGCTGCCCAGATCGAAAACCAAATCCCAATCTGAACCAGCCTGTGATTTACGGCCCGCAATCTAAGCCATTTGAACAATGATACTAACGTCAGCGCCATGAGCGCGGGATACGCGAGATCAAGTGGGATCTGTCGCATAAGATAATAGCGCCTCCCGCTAGATCCTAAGGCAGAGAGCAGCGAGTTTGCCTGTTCAACCGAGTATCCGCCGGGGCGCATGTCGAAAGGGCGAAGGCCGGACAAAGTCTCGATGTGCGCCAGAGTGACAAAGATCATCAACAGATAGATTCCGACAGCCGCGAGACCGAAGAGTGCCACTTGCCGCCCGTACTGCTGTGTTGGTATTACCATTTTCATTGGTTTTCTCCTTACCATTGGCACCGTCGTACTCAGTGCGAGCAAAGCTGGCATTATCGTTTGATAAGGAATTCGCGATTTGGACCTCTTAAGTTTTTTCACGCATTCTCCGAACGCTTTGGACAAAGACAGCGCCCGTGAGTTCGCCGCTGCATGGACTGTGGAGTATGTAGAAAAGGGGCGTCGCATCGCGACGCAAGGCGAACCAGACCCATTAGAGCACATCATTCTTGATGGGCGCGCCACCAGCCAGATTACCGATCCTAAAGGTCGAGCAGTTTGCGTTGGCTTTCACGCTGGCCCCTGCGTGGTCGCACCAAATGTCGCGAGAACCAGAAACGGGACCTCGCTCGTTTCCATAGAGGTAGTTGCGGACGCTTTAGTTGCGCACATGGACAGCCGTACCCTGACTGCGCTGATGTTGGCATCGAAGCCCATTCGCGAATGGGCAAACGGCATTTTGCAGCAAGAACTGGCCTGCAAGGCTGACCGAGAATGGTGCCTCGCCGCACTTGGCGGTGCGGACCGTCTTGCATGGTTTCGCGAAAATTTCCCGCGTCACGAAAGGCTCTTCGGCCATTACTTGATCGCAACTTTTCTTGGTGTCACACCGGTTACACTCAGTCGTCTTCGCGCAGCCGAGCGAGACACGGTGGTTGATTGAGGGGTCGATTACGGGAACCTCGGCTACTAAAGCAGACTTTGATCGCAACCGCGACGAAATGGCGCTTCGTCCGCGATCTGTTAATTCGCCAGCCCCCGAATTTCTCAGTTGGATCGTAGATCTTTAAGCTTATCCATCACGGCTTACTTGACGCCCTTACAGGTATGAAATACTAACACTTTTGTTGAGCGGGCGTTGTGTAATGGTTAAGACCTCAGTTTTCCAAACTGAAGATTATATTTTCCGATACGTTCCATTTCATTCCATGTTATTATTTATATTGACTTAATTTGTCTTTCGCGTTCCTGTCGCTTCATGCCTTTTCCGATTGATACCGACAAAAAGCAGACAAAATGCCAAAGCTCACCGAGACATATGCAAGGAAGCTCCCGCACTCTTCTGATGGAACGCAGAAGTACTGGGATAGCGAGATCAAGGGGCTGGTACTCTTCGTCGGCAAGCGTTCGAAAACCTGGTATTTTCAAAAGGACGTAGGAGGCCAGACCAAGCGCATCCTTGTCGGGCGGTTTCCGATCATCTCGGCGCAAGCCGCGCGGCAGACAGCCCTTGGGTTTGCCTTGAAGATGGGTAGGGGGGTAGGGAAGGTGGCTCAGATCGGTGCGTCGACGCTTGAGGCTGCAATGGAAGTCTATCTGGCGCGCCCGAAGCTTCGATCTGAAACGCACAAAAGTGGGACCCGTCAGCAACTGGAGCTTCATCTCAAGGACTGGATGCGATTGCCATTGGACGAGATCAGTAAAGCAATGGTTGTCCGTCGCCATCAGGATTTGGCCAAAACGCCATCCGCTGCCAATCATGTCCTGCGCAGCTTCAGGTCAATCTACAATCATGCACGCCGGACCTACGATCTGGCGGAGTGCCCAACTGTGGCTATCGAATGGTATGAAGATAAGCCAGATGGTCGGATCATCGATGACCTAAAGAAATGGCGGCTAACGATCGATGCGCTGAACAATCCAATCCATCGTGTGTTCTTTGAGCTTCTCTTGTTCACGGGGCTCAGAAAAACCGAGGCGTTGACGCTGCAATGGAACCAAATCCATGAAGATCGCATTCATCTGCCGATGACAAAGAATGGCCGGAGTTTTGATCTGCCGATCCTCCAACTGCATCATGAGATCCTCGCGCCGCTGCGCCCTCTCAGCCGAACGTGGGTGTTTCCGTCTCCAAAGTCGGTGACAGGCCACATTACAAAACCCGAAAGGCTCAAGTACAACCCGCATATGCATCGCAGGACATTCGCAACTGTGGCGATGGAAGCTGGTGTATTGGAAGAAATTGTGGGTCGACTTCTAAATCACACGCCGCTGTCGATCACTGGGCAGCGTTATGCCATGCCATCGATTGATGCGCTTAGACCCTCAATGGAGGTCACGATTTCGGAACTTCAAAACCGGATTGCAGGTGGAGCGCAAAAGTAGTGCCATCATTAGTGACAACATAATCAAGCCTGCGCCTTGGTGTCATATTTCCCACCTTGCATGAAGCTTGCGTTCGAAGCGCAAACTATAGGATCTCGCTTAGGAGATTATTGAAAGGACAGAACAGTTGCCGCTCGAGGAGTTCGAAATTGAAATTCAATCAACAGCAAACGAAATTAATAAGTTGGTAGCCAGTGGTTTCTACGGCCAGGGTCCTGACTGGGTCAAAGCATGGTACGGTCTCAGCCTCGATTGGTCTGATACTGACCCTGAGTACGTAGTCTATCCACCCAAATCCATTGATCTTCTGTTGAAGCAGGCAGAGAGCCAACTAGAAATGTTCAATTTAGCAACCTTCGTCGTGGGGACGCGCTTGGCCTGCGATGCTGATCTTGATCCCAAATTAAGAGAATTTGCGGCGGAGTTTCTTCTGGGAAATTTTTCACCTCCAAAAGCCCGCCCGGGACGTCCTAGTAAACAAACCTGGGGGCGCGACTTTATCGTCATTAACGCGATGTCTTATCTGGAAATGTCCCGAAAAGGTCCAATGACTCAGAACAATTCGCGCACAAGTAACAGAGACCACGACACGACTGCCAGTGAGATCGTGGAAGCAGCTATTGGTCGGTCGAAACTCCCCAATCTAAACAGAGTACAGATTGAGAAAATATGGGCACGATCGCGGTCCCGTAGTGAGTACAATGAAACGCGCATGCTTCGCGACTTCTACTTGCTTGATGAAGCGAACGACATAGAATGAAGATAGCGTCTCCACAAACTCCGTCAGTTTTTCGAGGCGAACGAATTGGCTAAACATCACATCTCTCGGAAGTAATTGAAACTTCTGTGAGGAAACACAATGTCTACTTCTGAAATCATTAGCGGTTCACGTGACCCTGAAAATAGCTTGGGGTGGCCGCTGAACATGCGGCCCAAAGTAGCCGCGGAATATACAGGTGTCTCTGAATCGACACTCGCGAAACTCCGCATGCTCCATAATCGTCCGAATGGCCCTAGCTTCATTAAACTCTCCGGCTGCGTTGTGTATCGTCGGTGCGATCTTGATGCGTGGATGGACCGGCATGTTGTGTAAGAAATTGTATGCCAACGCTGGTTTTCCGGCAGCATGATTTATTCATGGTCCAACAAATTTCAGCGTGCGTAGCAGTTCTGTAGTCGCTTCAGGGCCGTTCGATGAGTTGGTGCTCAAGAAACCCTTCTTGTTTCGCAGTCTAAGCATTTAGGGCCGACCGTGAACTTATCCCTTTGAAGCTACCTAGCGGGTTTAAATCCGCCGTATACCCAACATTTTGAACAGTTCTTTGCTGGCCCCGCCCGAGCGATCGTTATGGCGCTGGGCGATAAAAAAACTGTATCTGGAGAATGCCGTAATGACCTCTCTCACCTCCTTATCTTCCAATAAGATACTTTATTCTCTTGGTTCCGGCGTGAACCTGGGAAAAAGCAAAAACACCACAGAGACGATCAAAAGATTCGTAGAGCGTTTCAAGACGCCCCACGTCACCCCGGAGAAGTGGGCGGAGTACAAAAAAGCCTCCGACAAGCGCCAGCAAAAACTGAAAGGTTCCGGCGGTTGGATGATGCGCGGGGGCGTGAAACCGGGCGAGAACCGGAACCGCAATTCAATCATGCCGAGCCTGTTGATTACGCTCGACATAGACTACGCGACCCGTGAATTTGTCGAGATGTTGCAGGCCGGAGAGATACTCCCCGGGACGGCTTTTATCGCCCACAGCACGCGCTCTCACACCCCGGAAAACCCCCGGTTGCGAATCATCGTCTTCCTGAAGGAGCCTGTCTCCCGGGATCGCTACCAAGCTGCCAGCCGGATCACGGCCAAGTTCGCAGACAACGAGATGCAGTGGGTGGACAAGGTATCGTTTCGCCCAGCGCAGATGATGTATATGCCGACCGTCTCCAAGGACATGGAGAAGCACTACGTCTTCTACAAACAGGACGGTGATCTCTGGGATCACGAGGATGCCATCGAGACGTGGGAACTGACCAACGGGTCCGCCCATGACATCGCCAATCTGCCGCGCACCCCCGGCGAAGATGAACTGCGCGAAACCGCAGACTTCGCTGAAGACCCTATTGACAAGAAGGGTCCGGTCGGTGACTTCTGCCGCGCCTACTCGATCACCGATCTGGTCGTGGGCAAGGACGGAGAGCCCGGCATCTTGGCCGACATGTACGAGCCGACCGAATGGAGCAACGGTGCGATCACGCGGATGACGTGGACCGGCGGCCAGAGTTCCAACGGTGCCGTCGTCTATGATGACAAGTTCATCTACTCGCACCACGGCACAGATGACATCCAAGAAAAATTGACCAATGCTTACGACGCCGTGCGAATTCACAAGTTCGGCAAGTTTGACGAAAAGGAAGCCAAGGATGCCCTGCTGAAGGACCTGCCGTCAACGAAGAAGATGACCGAGTTTCTGCGCGACGACAAAGCCTTCAAGATCGCTCAGGCCGAGAGCCGGTACGACCTCGAAGATATGCTGTCCGATGACGACGTGGATTACGATTCGGACTTGGGAAACCACATGGGTCAAGAAGAGGAGTCCGAACTGGACGACCTCCTTGGCGTGCCGCTCGAAGCCACATCGGCCTCTCCCCAGTTGCGCAAGACGCACCGCCGGAGGTTGGCCGAGACGCCCCCGAAGAAATGGATTGCTAAGGACCTGAGCCTGACCGACGACGGCATTATTAAGGTCAACAGCCACAATGTCGGTACGATCTGTACGAACGATCCGAGGCTCTGGCGCAAGATCGCATATAACGAGTTCTCCTACCAAATCGTCATGACCGACGACATTAAATCGAAGTCGAAGCCCGGCGAGTTCATCGCCTGCAAGGACCCCCATAACGGAGACCGCTGGCAGGACCAGTACGATGAGATCATCCGGGCACTGATCGAGGCTCCCGTGGATAAGGGTGGTTACGAGATCAACGTGCCCATGGAGCGGGTACGGCAGGGCGTAGGCATGGCCGCGCGGGCCAACAGGTTCCATCCGGTTCGTGAGCGCATCCTCGACCACGCAGAACACGGGGAACCTGGCTACGATCTCGAACGAGTCTTCATCGACCTCTTCGGGGCCACCGAGGACACTGGCTACACGCGGCAGGTGTCCCGGCTCTTCATGATCGCCTCGGTCGCTCGGGTGTTCGAACCGGGCTGCAAGTTCGACTTTGCTGTGATCTTCGAAGGTATTCAGGGCATCGGTAAATCGACCGCGATCAAACGGCTTTATGGGCAAGAATACTTTGGCGAACTTGAGACCGATTTGAGCAACAAAAAAGAGACCGCTGAACACATGATGGGCAAGTGGGCTCTGGAACTGCCAGAACTGTCCTCTCTGACCAAGGGCGATGCCAACAGCACGAAGTCCTTCATGTCGCGGCAGCATGACGACGTGCGCCTCTCCTACGAGAAGCATATGGCCGAGTTGCCGCGCCAGTGTGTGATCTTCGGTACGACCAACAACAAAGATTACCTGAGAGACCCTACCGGGAACCGTCGTTTCTGGCCCATGAAAGTCAAAGACACGCCCATCGACTCCAATGCCATCATGCACGCCAAGGCTAGTATCTGGCGTGCGGCCTACGAGGCGTATGTCGAGATGCGGAAAGAAACCCCCTCCGGTAGAGACCTGCCTCTGTACCTGACCGGGGAAGCCGCCGAGATTGCACTGGTGGTGCAAGAGGTCGCTCGTAAGAAAGAGATGTTCGAGAACTGGATGGACCAAGCGATAGAGTGGATGAACAGAGAAGTGTCCTTGCAATCCCTTCTCAACACAGACGGGTTTGATCTGCTGGAAACACACTACGAGGGTCTCGACATCGAAAAGACAACCGTCTGTCGGGTCTCGATCACGCAGTCAGAACTGTTCCGCCACGTTATGAACGTGAACAGGAACGGGCCTATGAACGGGCAGGAGCACACTGCATACCTTCAGTTCCTCGACGGTATGCAGAAGATCGGTTGGCGTCATGCAGAAGTAAGGATTCGGAAGAGGCAGGCCATGCGTTTGCTCCGGCCCTGCATGATGCCCGAAGAACAGACCCAAGGCTTCCGGGTTATCAATTCGGCGCAAGCCCCCGATCCCGAGTTCCCGCAAGTTGACAGTAAACACGGCTATGGAGATGACGATGACAGCGACCTTCTCTAAAGCCTTCGGACGGTGGCTCTGCCACCGAGGTATTCATCGCTGGGGCAAACCGTATGCCACAGCTTCGGAGTTCTGGGGGTTCGGATGCGGGCACCACAGACAAGACTGCGAGAGGGAGGGCGGCTCGTGGGTAAACAATCACTGGCCCTCATAACCCCCACAGCATAACGCGACCCGAGAGGCTCCCCACACGGGGGACCTTTTTTCGTTTCCACATTCCCCCGGGGTTTTCGGAGACTCCCCCGTGAGGATGGGTGCTATAATACCCCATTCCCATGTGGGGGACTTTTCGAGTGACGAGGGGGGTATGCCACTGACGAGGGGGGTAAAGCGGAATACATTTTTATTATCAATGGGTTAAGTGATGACGAGCCGACGAGGGGGGCAGCTAACTCTGGAGAAGATAAGAGGACATGAGGGGGTAAAAGGACACATATCGGTAGGGGCGCCCCCCATATACCTTTCTCCCCTTCTCTGTGCATTTTACCCCCTTACCCCCTCGTCACCCTCTTTACCTACTATTATACTATATATTATTATTTGTTATTAGGTAGTTAGAAGGGGGGGCAGCCGACGAGGGGGTGGTCGTCTCTTCCTCGTCGGCATCGTCAGTACCTCAGAAAACAAAAAATCCCCCTCACAGGAATGACCGCCCTCAGAAATAAGTAAGATATGTTATAATGTAACAAAAACGCTGAGAGGCCGGGGCTCAGCGCACCCCCCGGAGCCCCCACAGGACGGGGGAAGGACCCAAGCGCCCCCCCCCTCACGGGTCCAGACCTCATGACCCCCAGAGGACGCCCCCCACATGCCCGACCCCGGCAACGTGCGATCTCCACACGGGACGGCCTCCACGCAGAACCATGAGTCCAGAGGGCCACAGGCACGGCACGCACACGGCCCCCCGGCGCATGGATTGCCCGAACCATTGGCCACCACACCACGGCCCCCAGATCAAGCGGCCCCATGGCTGCTCCCCTAATCAGGCCCCCCACCCGCAGCACAGGCCCCATTTGCTGAGTCACAGCCTTGCACAACGGAGTGGAGCCGGGTCTGATGATGTCAGATACATTCAGGAACGAGAGGTGATCGCAGTGGTCGATGGAAGAGGTGTTCGAGAAGGGGAAGTCCAGCTTGGCTTTGACCCTGCAGAGCGGATCAACGCAGGTGTGACTTTTATCGGCCATATCCGGTCGCAGTGGTCGCGGGGAGACAGCCCGCGCAATACTACCCAGGGGCGAGAAGCCGGTGGTGGGAATGCCCGCATCGAGCTTTTGGCTAGTTACTCGGCAGGGCTTCAAGGTTTGGAAATATGGCAGCCCATCTGGGTGCTTTATTGGATGGACCGTGGGCCGCGCGATCTGGTCGTTCAATCTCCCCGGCACTTGCCGGAACCGCGCGGTGTGTTTTCGCTGCGTTCGCCAGTTCGGCCAAAACCTATAGCGATGTCTGCTGCGATTATCACATCGATTGACCATGAGACCGGGATAGTCGGGATAGATACAACGGATGCATTTGATCGCACACCAGTGGTGGATATCAAGCCCTGGATAGCAGGGATCGACGTGCCGCCAACTAGTTGATTAACTCAACGCCGGGACAGGGTAGGTGAGTACAACCCGGATTCCACTATTCAAAGCTCATGGTGAACTTCAAGAAACAGGGTGGCATGAGATGTTCGTGACTGCCGATCCTGGATCCGTTTCTTGGCCGATTGTATTTTGAGCTGGGCAACGACCAACCGCTGTAATGCGTGGTCCCGTGCCTCGTAGAGCTTGCGGATACGTGATCCGGGATTTCCAATTTTCCAGACGTTGTGGTTGATAGCATCTGGGATAAATGCCCCGGCCTCGCGTAGCCCCTGTTGCCATGCGCCATCAGCAACGACATAGCTTTGGCTAGCATTGACCAGCAACCGTCTGCGAGATTTGAGATCAGTGTGCATAACGAACTCCTGCGATACGATGCGTAGTGGTGAAATTCTCACGCATCGGAACTCATGTTTCTCCATAAGTCTAGTGGCACTATGCTGTTTTAGTCAACGCCAGCGCCAGTTGGGACGTGTAGACGCTCTGCTGACAAGCCTGATCGTAGCGCTGTTGATGCGCTGGCTGGTTTGAAAGCTTTACAACTCAGCACTCAGGAGGAGTGCGGCTTGCTGTGAGGGTGCTTGGCAAACGGCGGCCATCTAGAGAGCAGCGCATATTTGAAACGCGCCCGGCCCTTACGTCCTGCCTTTGCTCTGACCAACCCCGACATTGCCGAGAGTCAGCAACTGAGCAGTGATTTCCTCTTCGAAGGCTTCGGCTGTGCAGGCGGCAATGTCGGCCCCACGCTGGAGTGGTCAGGCGCACCCGAGGGCACCAAAAGCTTTGCCGTCACGCTCAATGACCCTGATGCGCCCACAGGTTCCGGCCGGAGGCACTGCTTCGCCCTTAACGTGATTTCTCTGCCTTGAAGCGGCGATGTGAGCGATGTGTAGCTGACCAATGATTGCGGTGCCACAGGCTTTGGCGGCGCATGACCCGATTGGCCGAACGGGTCGGTCCGGTAACTGCATACAAGGGCAGAGCCTCAACGACCAACTGCACCCATTCTCCTGGTCAGCCACGCGGCAAGTACAGGGATTGCGCTGACCGCTGTCGCAGGATCGCTCGTCATGGTTTCAATCTGACGCAGCATCGCCTTGTCATTAGGGCCTAGCGCCCTTGCAGGCCAAGATGTTTTGAAGTTCTGTTTGCCCTCTTAAAATCCTTGTGACCAGTCACGCCGGCCAGCGGTGCTCATGCTTCTGAAAATGCGCTCCAAATCCACAGGGTCAGACAAGTTCGCGAGCGTCGCGATAAAGCGGTGCAACAGCACATCAAGAAACCGTTGCATGTTGGGCGCGGGTATATCGGGGAGTGCTTCTTTCAGCACCGGCGTCAGCCAGCGATCAGGTATGATCATCTTCGGAGCGATGCAAATTGCGGTAAGGCAGCCATCGACTGTCTCTGATGACAGTGTCGTGGGTTTCAGTATCTAAGCCAGTTCACCCTTTTCCTCTGGTGCGGGCGGGGCAGGGAGGTCATCGGTTTCACCTAGCATTTGCAACTCGATCTCGGGGGCAAAGCTATCCTCCGGCGCGCCACCATACAACCATGCACCAATCGTCTGCTCATGAATGTCCAGCATAATTGGGATCTTGCGCAGAGCGCGGCCCGCAAGCAGGGCCTGTGCTGTCGCGACAAAGCTCTCAGCTCGTCATGCCCGCCTGCCTTCAACAGCATCGCCGAGTGCGCGATGATCCGAGCCCACCAGTCGCGGCGACCTTCCAGCGATTTCCACAGAGCCGTATCCATGGCACGCGGCGTGCGCGGTTTGTCCAGTGCCGCACGCGAGGCGTCGCTGTCCTCGAACCAGCAGTCGGTGAGTGGGTGATCTTCAACCCAGTATTCACTGGTGTTGATCAGCCTGCCTCGGGCCTGAGGCGAGCAAGCGGCAAGCTCGTCGCCGGGGTCCGGCGTGTTCAGCAGCGCAGCGGTGGTTTGGTTCCGAGGGTGCAGCCCGGTCAGGCCACATAGCTCGGCAATCTCGACCAGACCGGGTGCGGGTGGCAGCCCATGGGCCAATCCATCGCCCAGCGACAGTTCCAGCGCGCTGCTCAGATAATCGGGCGACACTGCCATCGCATTGGTTTCGGCCTCAAGGCTGGCCAAAATGTTACGCTGCTCTGAGGCTGAGGCGCAGGGGACCACATAGGCATCATTGATGCCGAAATCCTGTTTCAGCAACAGCATCGCCAGCACCCGACGACTGCCAGATTGCAGCGACACCCCGATACTTTGCGCACCGCTGCCGTCTGGCATGGTGGCCAGGACCTTGTGAAGCGTCCACGGTTCGGTGATCGCACCGCGGGAAACTCCTTTCCGCATGGCATCGCGCAGAACGTCGTCTAGCTTTGCTCGGGCCGCATCACTGGGTAACCAACTGCGGAGAATGATCAATTGTGCCGCTACCTCCGCCTCGAGAGATCCTTTGGCGAGCCGGTCGGCCAGACCCAGTGCAGCCGCCAGTCGGGTGTCTTCGGACGGATCAACCAGGAACGCACAGCCCAGCCGCCCGAATATGCCATCCGGCCGGGCCGTTGTCGTCGAAACGATCATCCCGCGCACGTCAGCAGGCAGCGACGGCAGCATTTCGCCTAGAGCCTCGTGCAGCACAGTGACGTCGCCATCGGCTTGCTCGATCAACTCACCAAACACATCGTCAAACATCGCCTCGGCCTGATCGGGATTCAGTGGACCCAGTCCCGGCTCATTCGGAGCCTCTCCAGCCTTTCCAAGTTGTTCTGGTGGGACAAGCCCCGCCCGCACCCAGGCCCGCGACAAGCTCAGACTGCCATACATGGTAAGCGCGCCTTTGCTTGCGAGTTGCGCTACGGTACCCTCCAACCTCGCGATAAGAACCCCGCCGCGCGCTTGACCGCCTTCCTGTGCCATCCGCGCACCATCAAGCGCTGATGTGAGAACTTGCAACATTTCGTTAATCGCATTCTGATCCGGCTCAATGCTGCCTAACGCGCGCACCAGCGATTCCCCGTGCTCGGGATCGTGCAGCAACGCTGTGCTGCTGCGTTCAAGGCTGGCCTGATTGGAAGTGATGTCGGACGCCTCGGCCAGTTCGTTCAGGGCATTCTTTATGCTGCGTGCAAACATTATCGCCTCCCGCAATCGAATAATTTCGAAGCCAGATTATCTGCGTTGCAACACCATTCGCAAGCTGCGAGCGCGGCAAACTATTTCCAGGTAATTGTTGGGACCTGCTGCTTCTCTCGGCCCAAATCGGCCCTTCACGACTGGGTTCAAATGCTGCAATGCGGCCCGACATTGCAACCGTTCTTGCATCGTGCAGCAATTTTTTGGCTCAAACGTAGGTCAGCGGACATTGCCGCCATTCAAGTTCGCGCCTTTGCTGACGCAGCATCCATTCACTCTTACAACACGATCGTCGCTGCATTGCAGTCTCGGTCGCTAGAGCCGTCATTCAAAACTGGGTTGAACACCTGAATCCAGACCGCACTGTCGCCGCAAATTGATCAGACCTGCGGGACGCGGATGGGGCGGCCTTTCATGCAATATCTGCTGCGGCGAAATCTCTAACGGTTTTCAGTTCACCGGAAACAGCTTGTTAAACTCTTGTGCTCCGTTCCGCGAGTAAGTCAATAATCTCTACTTCTGGTGAAAGCGGTTACTCACCAACAAAGTTGGTTAGCCTGTTGGCTCCTTGTTCAGGGCGGTTGGGTTTTCACATTCGTTTTAAACGATCTTCAAAAAATAGCTTTGCGCGGAGAAAGCGATCGATGACGCTAAGTAAGAGTATCATATGCTGGCGATCCACAACCCAAATTTCCAATTTATCTAGTGCAATACGAGCATCGTAGTACGAAAACCATTGACATCGCGGGGCAGTGAAATCAACTTGCAACAAGGTTTAGCGAGATTTTTATGTCTGAGACAAAGCTCAACGAGAACTTTTTCCTACAGATAATGGAAACCTCTCAGTTGGAGATAGCTCCAGCTGAGCAAAAGATATTGGAGATTTTACGGGAGCAATTCAACCTGGCCGCATGCTCGATGTATTCACTCAACGTATCTAAAACTGGGCTGGTTTTGCGCGGTCAAGTGGGGTTTCGTTACAGGAACTACCTCGACTTTTCTCTTGGACTGGATTCTTTAGCGGGAAGAGTTGTAAAAAATGGCAAGCCTGAACTCGTTCATTCATTGAAGGACGCTTCGGGATTTCGTGATCAAGACTTGATTTCGAAATACCAGCTAACTTCGGCAGTCGTGCTTCCTATCTCGTTGCGATTTATCGCTGATCAGGATTTTTCTCTTTCTATCTGCCTTTATACCAAGAACTCGAAAGACACAAAGCGTTTGATTGAAAATGTTGGTAGCATCCAAACGGCCATTGATCATGCGTTAAGTGCTTCGACAAATGTCACCTTGCATAACTTACGTGATCAAATGATCGAGAAAGCTATGTCAGTTTCTGATCACTACAGCTTTCTACACAAAGCCTTGCAAAACTTAACCTCAGCAGGATTCGAAGCGGGATCGTTTTTTTTGTATGATGAACGTGCCGATTGTTTGCGGTTGGCAGCGACCACTGGTCTTCAGGACAAGACAGTTCGAAAGGCCGATGCGTTTTATCGAATGAATGATACTGAGCATCTAACAGTACAATCGTTTTTGCAGGAAACGGCAAAAGAAATTGACATTCAGGAAATAGCCAGTTCGGCACCTAAATATCGAGAAGCAACAGAGAGTCGATTTCATTCCGCAATGGTAACACCATTCTTCTCGCCCAACTTTCTAGGACTGATGTCGGGACAGAAAGCCAAATGTTATGGAGTCCTTAGGCTAACAAACAAAGTGTTATCACACAACTCGCATAGAAAGATCTCCAGCTTTTCCTGGGAAGACAAACTAGTCGTCGACTATTTCTTAAACCTATGCAGCGTTGTTATTCACATGTTCAAAAAAGTTGAGGCGAAAACAAGTGAGTTTGAACGTGTTGTTCATAGTTTGGAGAATAATGTTCTGACTGTTCTAGGTGCGCTGCACAACATCGATGAATTTGCAAAGCAAAAAATTCATTTTCCGGACTATATATCTCACTCACTGCCAAATTCCTTGGCGTTCATGCAAAGCATCCACGAGCAAGTACGTGTGTTTAAGACGCGTGACGAAAGAGAACTTCCGAAGATCATTCTTACTCAGGCGAATCTTTTTGGGGAAGTAATTTCGAAATTACCTGACTACATTTCTTCAGTAGCGCGATGCTATTCGGCTCCAGGGTTCAAGGTGGCAATTGATGATTTCACAAAGGCGGCACCCTCCTCGTCAATGACGGATCATGTGGTCGAGCATGCGTATCTGACGATCCCGCAGATTTTGACGGATGTGGAGTTGCTTTTGATCGTCTTTAAGAATTTGGTTGAAAATTCCGTGAAGTACTCCCAGACTTCTCGAGAAGCTAAGGTCCGGATATCTTGGTGTTTGGAGGAGGACTTCGTCTCTGTCTGCGTATGCGACAATGGAATTGGCATACCGGAAGAAGATGCGGACTACATTTTTAATGAGACGTACCAGGCTGAAAATGCGATGAGGAGGCGAACCAGTGGCGCTGGAATTGGATTGTATCAGTGCCGGTTCATCATGGAGCATCTCATGGGCAGTATTGAATACCTGAGAGATAAACGGGACGGAGAGTATACTACGTGTTTTGCAGTCAAAATTCCAATATTTGGTGTCTAGAGTGATTTATTTTGTTGATGAAGACGTTCCATATGTACAGGAGTACTCCGTGCCTCTCAGACTTCGAAACCGAAGCGTGGATAGTCTCCCAAATGCAGATATTGCCTACGAAACATTGGAAAAGGCGAACGATGTAGAATTGGCTGTTATCGACATAATGTTGGCTACAGAAGACAAGGGTGTTTCCAAATTTAGTCGGACCGAAACAGAGGACTTTCTGAAGACTGGTCTTCTATTGATCGATTATCTAGCCAATGCAAGACCGGATGTTTTCCCAAGGCGATTTGTCGTTTTGACTGCGGCGAGTGATCGAAAACTTCTTAAGGCAATTCGCGATCGCTGTGGGCCTCGTAAAATTGAAATTCTCCGCAAAATGGACTATAGTTCTCCAGTTTCCCTTGCCGACAAGATTGAGAGCTTGTTACCATAGATGTCTATCGATATTCCAACAAGTATTGCAATAGCAGGTCTGTTGATAGCTTTTTCTCTCGGGCTACCTTCAATACTTGCATTTTGGCGAGAAAAAAGGAGTCAGGACGGGATCTATGGGGTTCTCGATAGAATTGAGAGTATCCAGCAGCAAGTGGATGACTTAGGTCGTCGGGCAGAACTGACTACAAGTTGTTTTGAGAAATTAAATTCAGCGATTTTAGTACAACGTTCGGCGTTTAGTGAATTGATACGAAATGCCGATGCAAATTGGACGATTGCGGATAGAATTTTCTACGAAAAGGATTTGGAAATACGGCGTGCATTGCTTCATCTTCAACTGGAGTCCAAAGACCGGGAAATTCGTTGGGCTGCCACGCACTCACTTGCTACAGAGCTGGGTAATGCAAAGTCTATTTTGCACATGCAAAAAGCTAGTGCAGGACTCGATGACATCGACAAGAAGGTTTTTGAAAAAAGTGTAAAGCAGCTAACGAGCCGTATAAACTAGTACCAACTGTATAGACTATACGACTTAGTGGCAGTTATACGCGGCATTTTCTGCGGTTTTGGTGTTGGCCGTTGGCGGCAGTGCCTAGGCGTTTGATCCCACGGTTTGAGGGTGCGATCTGTTCTTTAGAATGGAAGGAAGCATTATGGGACAAGTACGTCATGGCTGCGCCACGACTACGCACGCCGTCAGAGCAGCAATACAGCGATCGCAAGCTACGAACGCGGCGCTAAGCCGGGAACTTGGGATCAATGTCAAAACAGTATCCAAATGGCGCAAGCGCGAGACGCTAGAAGTGGACCTGTCACGCTTTCGTGCCGCCCCCTGTGCTCGTTTAGCCGAGGCGAAGGGCCGCTTCGTACCGCCGAACGACAGTTTGGCAGTTTCTGGGGGCAGGTCAGGAGGCGAACTGTGAGTTGAACGAATTTTGATTCCGGCTAAGAAAAGTCATTATTTTGACGCCAACCCATTTTATATTTTCGGTATCTATAAGGGAGGGTCCAAAATGGGTGATTTTGAAGATGTATTCGGTGCTGGTGCAGACGCGGTTGATATTATCGACAGCATCTCGCAGGGTTGTGTACTCTCAAGTCGGAGCAAAGAGTCGATTTGGAGAAGCGAGTCACCATGTGCCAGCTCCAAAGGAATGGGCGGCAAAGGTACTTGGTCAAGCACTATGGAGGAAAAAGGATATACTCTAGGGCCTCAATTTAGTTCGTACGAAGATCTTTCTGCGTGGGATACTTCAAATGCACGTTCGCATGTTCGTAGCCGTACTGAACACGGTTACCAAATCTATTTCACGGATGGACAGCCACGTGACACGCCAGAAAGCGAACAAATAGTAACCGACCCGCAGCCGCCATCTAAATTCGACAATGATCCACCGTTCTAAAGTCTAATGATGCAGTGTTGAGCAACCCTTTGCGTAACAACTGCTAAGTGCAAGATGCTTAAATTTTTTTAAGGCTTTTCTACGGCGATCTTCAACTCTGTTTCATAGAGGTACGGAATGTTAGAATTGATAATCGGTGCTGCTATCATCGGCGGGATAGGCTCGTTTCTCGGAGATGATAAAAAACGGCAACCATCGAGTTCTGTGCTCCGTAGAACGCCTAACAAAGCAGAGCAACCAAAGCTGCCTTCTATTGACAGTGATTCAGAGTTTTCGGAGTGGCGCAACGAATGGGAGCCTATCGTCAACTGGAGCGAATGGATCCCGAAAAACTTAGCATCTGAGATTGCTCAGGAATTTCCGCCCTATGAAAATGGAGGCTCGTTAGAAAAGCCAAACGCTTCGCAGGGCGCTTCAATAGCATTAGATATAATTGCTAGTTCACGCTTAAACAGGTGCGAAGAAGCTCTGCGTTTGGAGTTTGTACGTCACAATTCCAGTTTTCTAATTAGCCAGAAAGAAAAACTGATCGACTTTTTCTCCTCGGTCGAAAGCAACCCTTTGACAGATGAGCAAATGGACTGCTGTATCTGCATGGATGATGCAGTTCAAATTGTTGCAGCTGCCGGATCTGGGAAAACCTCCACTATAGTTGCACGTGTTGGATATGCGTTAAAAGAAGGCCTCGCTCAGCCTGAAGAGATCCTGATACTTGCTTTCAATAAGTCCGTGAAAGTGGAACTGGAAGCACGCATCAAAGAACGCCTCAGCGACGTAGAAAATGTCGAACGCATCAACGTAATGACTTTTAATGCTTTTGGTCTTGAAGTGATCGGGAAAAGCACAAGGCGTAAACCCAGATTGGCGGATTGGGTTGAGTCTAGCAGAGACGTTCAAGCGATTTCAGATATTGTGGAAGACCTGCGACAGCGAGATCCTCGCTTCAGACTAGACTGGGATATGTTCAGGACAGTCTACGGGCGTGATATTGGGGAGTGGGAAAGCATCAAACAACCTCGCTCCGACGCGACCGGCCAAGGCAGCATTCAAACTGCAGACGGAAAGTACGTGAAAAGCCAAGAAGAGCGGATGATTTGCGACTTTCTTTTCTATCACGGTGTTCAATATGAATACGAACGCCCATACGAACACGACACTGTCACTGAAGAATATTCACAGTATCATCCTGATTTCTATTATCCCCGTATCAGGCTCTATCACGAGCACTTTGCACTGAATGAAGAAGAAAAAGCTCCGACGCATTTTTCAGTCGACTATGTTTCAGGAGTCCAATGGAAAAGAACGCTGCACGACGAAAAAGAGACACAACTCTTTGAGACCACATCTCACGGCTTACGAAATGGCGACGACATTGATCGCTTAAGGTTGGAGCTGGAGCAGCACGGCGAGATCCTTGAATTTGATGTGAGCCGCCCGTCGCCTGGGCAAAAGCCCATCCCAACAAAACAGTTGGCCTCCACAATCCGCGCGTTTCAACAGCACGTTAAAAGCAATGGCCTAAGCCATCAGGATCTCCACAACTCAATTACCAAGCTTGAACGAAGTCACCGCGAACGCCTGAGCCGTTTTGTGAGGCTTTACGAGAGGGTTGCTGATGAGTGGCAGCGGCGTTTGAAATCGGAAGAAAGTGTCGATTTTGACGATATGTTGCTGGCCGCAATCCACCACATCGAGAGCGGCACATTCAAAAGCCCATATAAAATGGTTCTAGCGGACGAATTTCAGGACGTGTCGCAAGCAAAGCTCCGACTTCTCAAGGCTTTGAAAGAAAGTGCTGAATCGTCTTTAAACCTGTGTGTCGTCGGCGATGACTGGCAAGGCATCAACCGCTTTGCGGGGGCAGACATCACCGTCATGACGGGTTTCGAAAAAACATTTCCGAGCGCGACGCAACTGACTTTGAGCAAGACCTTTCGATGTCCCCAAGTACTGTGCGACGCATCCAGCGAGTTCATTCAGAAGAACCCAAAACAGATCAAAAAAACTGTCGAATCCACAAATAATTATAAGACGCCGCCGTTACATGTATTCGCAGCCGAGACGGTGAGCTCCGCGATGGATTGCCTAGAGAGGCACTTGAAACAACTATTTGTTGCTGCAAAGACTGGCGATCTCGACATGCAGAACGGCAAGAAGGTTACCGTCATGCTCGTGGGAAGGTACCACAAAGACAAGCCCACAAGCCTCAATGCATGGCAACGAACATTCGGTGATCAACTCGACCTCAGCTTTTCGACGGCGCACGCTTCGAAAGGCTTGGAAGCTGACTACGTGATGCTGCTCAATGTGACCGAAGGTCTGATGGGTTTTCCCAGTCAAATTGTTGATGATCCGGTGCTGCAGTTGGCGATGCCAGAGCCCGATGATTTTCCTTTAGCCGAGGAGCGCCGCCTATTCTATGTGGCGCTGACGCGCGCCCGTCGTCAAACACGTGTCTATACCTTGCAAGACAAACCTTCACGGTTTGTTATCGAGCTTGCAAAGGATGGCTATACCGAGATCAAGAACGACACTACCACGCTGAAGATCTGCCCAAAATGTGGCAACGGTACACTCAGCCAGAAATCTGGTAGGTATGGCCCATTCGAAGCCTGCAGCGCGCACCCCGAATGTGACTACACCAAAGGGCTTTTGTCTTTTAGCTCCAGTAAAGCCGCGTCAGTTCAATCCGTTCGACTGAAAGAACCCGTAACCGAAGGCACTACATGCCCAACCTGCAGTCAGGGAACAATGGTTGTTAGAAGCGGGCAGAATAATCAGCCGTTTCTTGGTTGTTCGTCGTTTCCGAAATGCCGTACAACTGCGTCGCGAGATGCCATAGAAAACGCGAACCGAAGTAACTAAGGCGCTCAATGTGCGGGTCACCACGAGGTTTGACGATAGGCGGCAGCTCTGGCGCTTTGCTGTCGAGTCCGAGCGCTGCGTTGGCAATGTCCTAGCCTCCCAGAGGCTCCACTGGACACTCGGTTTCAATTTAGCGGTCGCAACAGGTCTTGGCATGAACTTCAGGCCGTTAGATATTCGAGTTATCCGACAAAATCGGCTTGGAACTGCGGTTAGCCGCATTCCAGCGATCCAGCCAAACGTTCCTGCTCTGACCAACATAAACGGCCCAAAGCCGACCTTGGCCGACCGGTCAAGTTGCTGCGGTAGGGCTCGCCATTGCAGTCATTCGCTGCGACTGCGAAATCGGTTGATTGGCGAATCCACACAATGCGGGACTTTGCTGCCATTTGCTGCGGACGCACAGTCTCCATTGCAGTTGAGAAGATCTCTTGGAGGAACGGCGGTTTTCCAACCTTCGCTGCTTTCGCCAACCAATAGCTGCTAAGGATTAAAAGCTGCTATTAGGGCACCAGCATACCACCGTCCAAGTCAGCGTTCGCAGGTTTTGCCCTGATCGACAGACACCCCACTTTTTGATCGGAAAGATAATGTTTGAGCGACGGAATATTCTTCGCTCTTCGTATAAGAAGCAGAAAAAGCATCGCAGGGTCTCTCTTTACCATTAAATTTCGCACCGCCTCCAATTGATCGTAGCGTAGAACAGTCCCCCGTTCGGTGAGGATGATCTATCAGAATGCGCAGTTGGGAAGACCAATGACACCCAGTCCCTTTCGACAGCGCCTTTCAGGAGCCATGAAGAATTTGAAGAAATTATCTTACGCCGCCCTCTCCCTCATGATCATCGCAGGTGCCTACAGCATCGCATTCGGCGTGCCGGATGAGGTTGCGCAGCTCTGGGGCGGCAGTGCTACAGAGATAGCCGAGGCACCCAAAGAGGCCCAATCTGGGCGGAGCCGCGGTGGGCAGGGGCGGGCGACCACGGTCGTTCTCGCGCCACTGGAGGGCCGCGCATACACACTGGTCCTGCGCACCGTCGGCAGCGCCGTGTCGCTTCAACAGACAGAAGTGACCGCGACCGATGCGGGCGAGGTTGTCGAAACGGCGCTTGATGCCAATACGATGGTGCAAAAGGGTGATTTCCTCTTGAAACTGGACGACCGCACAGAACGGCTGGCGCTCGAGATTGCCGAAGCCAATCGCGATCAGGCGCAGGAAACGGTCACCCGCTATGAGGGCCTGCGCAGCAATGGCAGTTCCGTGGTGACCGATGTGGCGCTTTCGGAAGCGCGGGTGGCGTTGCGCTTGGCAGAAGCGAATTTGGGGCTGGCCCAAGTCGCGCTGGGCGACCGGACGATCAAAGCACCGATCGCTGGCCGTTTGGGGCTGAGCGAGGTCAGCGTGGGCGACCGCCTGTCGAGCGGAGATGCTATTGTGACCATTGACGATACCACCAGCCTGCTGGCGACGTTCGAGGTGCCGGAACGCTCCATCGGCCTTTTGGCCGAGGGCAAACCGGTCCTTGTTACGACCCCCACCTATGCGGGCCGCATTTTTGAGGGGGAGGTGACCGCTTTCGACAGCAGGCTCGACAGCGTGACCCGCAGCGCGACGGTAAAAGCCGAGATCGCAAACCCTGAAGGCTTGCTGCTCGCTGGCATGACATTTGCCATTCGCATGACCGAAGAGACCGACCCGCTGCCTGTCGTCCCTGCAACCGCCATTACGTGGGACCGCAGCGGCGCGGGCATCTGGGTCGCCGAAGAGGGCAGCACCCGCCGGGTGCCTGTCACCATCCGCTACCGCGAAGGCGATCGGGTCTGGGTCGAGACCGACGCCCCCTTGGGTGCTGAGATCGTGGTCGAGGGGGCTGCGAAGCTGCGTGAAGGCGCGCAGGTCACCGCCGCTGGCGCGCGCAAAGGACCGGGCGCATGAGTTTCGAGAAAAGAGCGCATAAGGCCGGTTTCGCAGACATTTTTGTGGCGCGCCCCATCTTTGGGATCGTGTTGAACCTGCTGATCATCATCGCCGGGCTCGCGGCCTTCACCAGCGTCGACATCCGCGAAATGCCGGATGTGGACCAGCCTGTACTTTCCGTCAGAACCACCTACGAAGGTGCCGTGGCCAGCACGGTGGACACCGAAGTCACGCAGGTCCTTGAAGATGCGCTGAGCGCACTCGAGGGGATGTCTTACATTGAATCCTCGTCCTCCACCGGGTCGAGCAGCATCACCATCGACCTCTCCGACGGGACGGATGCCAACGTGGCCGCCAATGAGGCGCGCGAGATCGTCTCCGGGGCTTTGCGCTCTCTGCCTGACGATATCGAAGACCCCACCGTCAGCAAAAGCGACAGCAACGCTGACGCGATCATTCGCCTTGCCCTGTTGGGGGATGCCAGCCTTGATGAGCTTACCCAACTTGCCGAGGGCCCGGTTTACGAACGTCTGTCACTGGTTGACGGCATCGCCGAGGTGACCCTACGCGGCGACCGTGCCAATGAATTCCGGGTGGCGGTGAACATGCCATCGTTGCTGAGCCGCGGGCTGACAATCTTTGACGTCTCCACCGCAGTTGCCGAACTCCGCGACGACACTGCCCTTGGCGCGCTTGAAAGTGAATCCCAAACGCTTTCGCTGCGGGTCGGCAACGAAGCTGTCACCGTGGACACCATCAACCAGCTACCGGTCAACGACACGACCCAAGTGGCCGATATCGCCTTCGTCCAACTGATCCCGGAAGACACCAGCGTTTACACCCGCGTAAACGGTGAAACCGCCATTGGCCTCGATATCACCCGCCAATCCGTTGGCAACACGCTGGAAATCTCGCGCGACGTTGCGGTCGCGGTGGAAGAGTTGCGCGACCAACTGCCCGAGAATGTGCAGCTGCTGGTCACATCCGACGACGGCATCTTCATTGAAGGGTCAATCAACGAGGTCGCCAAATCCATCCTTCTCGCCACCGGCATCGTGATCGCGGTGATCTTCCTGTTCCTGCGCTCTCCGAGGGCGACCTTGATCCCGGCAGTTACGATCCCGGTGGCCTTGGTCGGCACGCTTGCTGCGATCTGGCTAACAGGGTTTTCCGTCAACACGATCAGCCTCCTCGCGCTGGTTCTCGCAACCGGGATGGTGGTGGATGATGCCATCGTCGTGGTCGAAAACATCGTGCGCAAGCGGAAGTCGGGCATGGGGGCGTTTGCCGCCGCGGCTTCGGGCACGAACGAGGTTTTCTTCGCCGTCATCTCGACCACCGCGACGCTTGCTGCGGTCTTCATCCCGATTTCGTTCCTGCCCGGCCAGGCGGGGGGCGTGTTTTCGGAGTTCGGCTTTGTGCTGGCTTTTGCGGTCACGCTGTCGTCAATCACCGCCTTGACCCTCGCGCCGGTTCTGTCGGCCCTTCTGGATCCAGGCAAGACGCAGGCAAGTGCGGGCCCTACCGAACCCAGTGCCTTGGCGCGTGGTTTTGACCGAGTGATCGATTTCGCCATCCGCACGCCCTTGCTGGTTCTGTCGGTCGCCATCGGTTTCGCCATCATCGCCATGGGTGCCGCGACGACGCTGCCGTCCGCCGTTACCCCGAACGAGGACCGGGGCTTCTTTATCGTGCAGGCCCGCGGTGCTTCGGACACGACGATTGACTACCTCGATACGCAGGTTCTGGCCGTTGAAGACATTCTCGCGCCATATCAGGACAGCGGGCAGATCGAGACGATTCAAAGCATTATCGGCGTCGGCGGCGGCACCAGTGCCATTGTCGTCGTCCGCCTGCCCGATTGGACCGAGCGCGACTTCACCCAGCAAGAGCTGATCTCGCAGATCAGTGGCAAGTTGGCCTCTGTTCCAGGCGTTCTGGTCAGCGCCCGCTCAACCAACAGCCTGAACATCCGAGGCGCGGGCGGCGGGTTAAGCTTTGCCGTGACGGGCACCAACCTTGCGAACATGACCGAAGCCGCCGACACCCTTGTCGGTGCGATGTCGCAGGATGCCACCTTCCTGAACCCTCAACTGTCAAACAATAGCGTCAACGCCCAGTTGGAAGTGACCGTGAATGACAGTGCCGCAGGCGACATGGGGCTGAACACTACGGATGTCACAAGCCTCATAAGCGCCATGGTGCAAGGCAATGTGGCGGTCAGTGTCTTTTCAGATGACATTGAAGTGGACGTGAATGTCGTCCCCGGTGGGCCGCCGATCAACGATCCGTCCGACATCGCGTCCATGTCCATCCGCCTCGACAGTGGCGCTTATGTCCCGCTCTCGACCGTCGCATCGCTCGACATGGTGGTGAGCGACGCGCAGATCCAGCGGTTCGGCGGCGCGCTCTCCGTCTCGCTACAAGCGAACCTCGGCGAAGGTGTGAACCTGTCCACGGCGATGGACCGGCTGCTCACGCTCTCCGACGAAGTTCTTCCCGAAGGCATGGGCATCACTTTCACCGGAGAGGCGGCGACGCTCGACGATTCCCAAGGGGGGATTTACATGGTGTTCGGCGTGGCGCTGATCGTGGTGCTTCTGGTTCTGGCCGCCCAATTCGAGAGCTTCGCCAGCGCGGTTGTCATCATGATGACAGTGCCCTTCGGCCTTGCTGCTGCCTTGCTGGCGATCTCCATGACCAGCGGTTCGCTCAACTACTACAGCCAGATCGGCCTTGTCATGTTGATTGGGGTCATGGCCAAAAACGGCATCCTGATCGTCGAGTTCGCCAACCAACTGCGCGAGGCAGGGGAGGACATCGACAGCGCCATCCGAAGCGCGCTGCGGCTGCGCATCCGGCCGGTGATGATGACGATGGTTTCAACGGTCTTTGGCGGGCTGCCATTGATCCTGACCACCGGCGCAGGGGCCGAGGCCCGGATCGCCGTCGGATGGGTGATCGTCGGCGGCTTGGGCTTTGCCACCGTGTTCACTCTGTTCCTAACGCCGATCTTCTACCGCTGGATCGCCGTCTGGGGAGCGGCACCGGGAGGGGCGGCGCAGAGGCTGAAGTCAGAGGTTGAGGCAGCTGCGGGGGTGTAGTGGAGCGGTGTCAGTAGTTACAGTGGATTAGATCCAGATGCCACACCAAAGCGCCCGCACGCGATGGGGAGGCCGATCGCATTTGCTTCCCCGCGCCCAGAAGAGACGGGGGCACCATAGACCACTCGCTACTGTGCTGTTGATGGCAAACAATCTCTCGGTTGCAGTGACAGAAACATGCGCACCAAACGTTGAATAGGTAGGTAACAATTTGGAGCGACCAAATGCAGAACCGGATGAAACGATGCGCACCTGTTCTCGTCTTGGCGATAGCTACAACCGCTGTTCTGCCGGGCACCGCAGTGGCAGACAGAGCAATTATCAAACACAGTGTCCAAAAGCACGGCGCTAAGGTGAAAACCGTAAAACGGCAACGGCATGCAGTTGGCCACCGGTTCAAAAATCAGGATGTCGTCGTGGTCAAAAATTGGCGCGCACGCGGCCTTCCGCGCCCCGGTCGCAACGAAATCTACGTCGCGAACGGTGACAGCATTTATCTGGCGGCGGCAGCAACGCTTTTGGTTAAGGCTCTTATCAACTAGATTACGGTCAAAATATCCGCTGATGCAAAGGTGGGTAGCGTTACCTGTCGTTCGGACAAACGATCGGTGATTTGCTTCACGATGCAGCAATGGCTGCTTTGGAACACGATCGTGCAAAGTTTGGTGAACAATTGGAGGTCCGGTAAAGGCCGTCCCCTGCAAAGAATGCGATGCTGCGACTGCGAATAGCTCAAGCTCGACACGGTCACTAAGGGCTCTCAACCGTCATTAGATCGGCCGCAGCATTTTCGCATCAATGGCGTACAGTCCACGACAAGGACGGCCCTTAGCGGACGTTCGTGTGAAACGCATCTAAAGGCAGCTCCCAGCCCAAAGCAGAGATGACCTTTCAACACCGGGAGTAACAACCGTACTTCTATTTCGAATGCTAAGATTTAGGTCCACGATTGAGAACGCTGCCATTCACAATCACCGTCTTGAATGTAAACCACCAAGTAAGGCGACACATAATTTACTCTGAAAGTTTTTATTTCTGCACCACCGTATTGCTCTGCTCCGGCTTGAAGCGGGAAGTTCGCGCAATGTTGTTCATGAATGTTATTAACTGAGATATCTCGTCCTCTGACCTCGCGTATCGACAGCGTAAAACACTTGCAATCATGGAAAATTCATTTTTGAGATTGGTTGCGAAGATACCTGGGTCGTCACTGCCAACACAAAATCTTGGAATATGCTCTAGAGGTTCCTCATCGTCTAAACCAAGCCAACGAAAAAGGTGGTGCTCCGCAAATCGTTTGTAAAGGCTAATTCTCAAATTGCTTGTAGGAAGTGTCTCGATCACAATCTGACTTCGGTTCAGATTTTTGATAACATAAGATTGAATTGCAGACAGCGCTCTGGGTGGTAATAGATCACGCTCGAGTTCTTGTGGGCGATTATCCGTATCAGACATTCTCTTAGATTGGATTTCCATGAAAAGCGCAAAGATGTGTGGGTTTCTTTTTGCAGTATACACTATGCGGGTGTTTTCAGCACGGAGACTGTCGGCGACAAGCGTTTTTGAGCGGGCTTCAAAATATGTGTATTCTGGCGGATTTCCTATCAGTTTATCATGGTACTCTAAGGTATCTAAGTCGCGTAGCGCAAAAGCGGCTTCAAGCTCAGGCGCAGTGATGTTTCTACCCATCAAACGGGTAGACAAGTCGCCAATCTTGCTTTCCAGATTACGAATTTCAGCAGAAAACCCCTCCACAGAAAAGAGTGCGGAACGGGCGAACACCAAATCCAGGAAGCTGTCCCAAGGTGATTGCAGGACACGTTCCGGCGCACGTTCGAGCCAAAAACCTGGCCGGATCCCCAAGGCCGTAGCATGCCCAATTCTGTCCCCTGCCTTCATGTGGAGCAGAGTTACTGCGTCATGGACTGCGCGGATTCCCCCGATTAAATGACGGAAATCTTCGCCAACGTGAAAAGTGGCATGGGGAATGCCTGCTGCACGTGCCTGGCGAAAGGTTGGAGCAAATACCTCTGCTGGAGTGTGAAGCTCATTGGCAGCTCCGTCGATACCGCGCACGATTTGAGAAAGAACAGGCCGGCGTTGCAGGGTTTTTATAAGAACTCCGGCTTCTTTGCGTAGTTCGTTACGCCTATTAATGAAAAGACGGTCCTTCTTGGGAGTAGGCTTTTTGATAAAATGCGCGACCAAGGATAGTTCAAAATCAGCTCGCCCAAAACCCAAATCATCACCGAGACCTATGAGATCGGGTGCGGCGGGTCTTTCAAGGCGCTTCAAGGGTCTTTCCTCGCGCTTTCTCTCTATATCTTTTTCAGTTTGAGTTATGGAAATTTGAGGCGCACGGAAGCGGCAGGCACCGTCAACAATTCGGCCTAATATGGCTTCTAGCTTTTTAATATCCGCTTTTGGCGCGAACCGGCCTTCCAAGTGTCTGATAGTGCGATATGGAGGGCGTTGATTTATTTGCTTAAACCTGTGTTCATAGGACATTTCAACACGAGACCTCACCTCATTCAAAGTAAATTTTTGGAACTGATCGAAGCCGTACTGGGTAAGCTGTTGAACAGACAATTCGATGATTTGACGTTGAACGCAAAAAACGAAAAAGGTGGCCAACGCTATACTTTGGGGCAGGGAATTTTCCTTCAAAGCCTTCATTCCCATAAAGAGGAACACTGCCTCTTTATGCAGCAACGTTCCGCTCGTGCTGCTATTCCCGAGCAAACTGTTAGTTGGGTGGAGCTTAGGTTCTATGGCCATTTTGAGCCCCGAAACCGCGCGTCCCCAAAGAGCCTTGCAGTCACTATCCGAGTTTTCGCTATTCATGATTTCATAGACGGCGGCTGGGGCAGTTTTTGGTTGGCGCCCACTCGCTTGTTCCGTAATTACATGCCAAATCAGATGCCGCATCCGGCGCGCACTGTATAAAACTCGACAAAGCTTTTCGGCCGTCCAATTAGGTAAGATATTTTCGTATTGGTCACGTACTTCACCCGCGTCCGAAAGTTCTTCTTTAAAGCCTAAAGGATCACCGACAGCATCTGGCCAAATCACGTCCAATTCAGTTGATCCATTGAGATGCATGTGCAACTCGTTTAGACCTTCGTTTTCAACGATGTGTTCGACCGTTGGATCGTATGGGCTCAGCAAAGCGCTATCACCAAGCTCTAAACGCAGAGCGGCGTGCAGTTTGAGCGGAGAAAGCCCGTCGAGTTTTCCCTCCTTCACGAGGAATGCGATGATGATGGTGAGCGGTGAGAGATGCGTAATTAGATCATGCCACTCTTGAAAGTGCTCACGTTTCACCCACAAACGCCCAGCTTGCCTTTCAAGGAAACGATCCGCTAAGTTTTCGAACGTGCTCCAAGTCACCTCTCCGAATGCCTCTGAGCTGTTAGGGGACGGTCGAGATGGGAACCTTAGATCACGATAGCTTTTCAGAAGGTGATCGGGTTGTCCGGACACCTCTCGTTGCTCTAATAAGTATAGACGTCGCCGCCATGCCTCGTAGTCGGGCACTGTCCCACAGGACAATTCGTAGAGCGTCTGATGATCAGAAAACGCTCGACGAAAGAATAGCGCACTCACCGTCCATCACCTTGGATGATTGGAACGGTGTTGAGGAGGTAATAAAGCCCATCAAAGGTGACAGTCGTGCCATTAGGAGCGCTGGGTGGAGTGTACACAACATTTTTGACCGTAACGTCTTTCAATTGTTCGATCTTATCGAACAATGAAGGCACGAGATAATAACCCCAAAGTGGGCATTTGAGGAAATGATAGAAAAGCGCGCCGCCTGGCGTATCCTCAAAGCGGTCAACTTTAAAGTTAACTGAATCTACGTCAGAACGAATTTGAGTATCCCGCATGTGCTTGAGCAAATCTATGAAATTCTCATCTGAACCTGTCGGGCTATTTTGCATGGCTTTATTGGCCTGCCCGCCTTCGCGCCGGTACATTTCTACGCCAAGGCTATGCAGGAATACAACGAGTTGACGATGTAAGAGACGCCCCAAAAAGAGCTTATTCTCTGAAATCTTATGTTGTCTTCGAGATGCGTTGTCGAAAATTCTTGGAACGGCGTCGGCAAAGGTTTTCCAACAATTCGCAAGCGACACAGCCGAAACAGGCCGCAAGTCAACATTTGAATTGGCCCAATGCTCAAGAGCTTTGACAAAGTCTTCGTCAAATTCAAATAGCGATGCCCTATCCTTGGGATTTTCTTCGTCTTCTTGAATGTAGTCGACGTCCTCTTCTTGATCACTTAATTCTTTTCTCGTTGCAGTAGGGGCGATAGGCGTACCCTGCCAAGAAGCAAGTACAGCCTTTTTATCATTATTCGAAATGAGGTCATCGATGCCCGCCAAGATTGACAAAACTCCGTAATTACCGTGATCATAACCCTGACCGCTTATAATTTTTGTGTAAGGTAGAAGTGCTATGGAAGCCGAAGTATCATCCACGCGTGCCGCAAGTTCTTCAATCGAATTGAAAAGCGCGCCCGACAATCGACCTTGGCCCTTTCCATAAATGTTTGGTACCCCCCCCTGTTCTATAATTTGCCGGTGAAAGCCTTTTAGGTCTTGAGGCAGTGTTTTGGCGAATTGCTTAATCTCATCTAAAGAAAGAGTATTGCCGTCTTTTTCGCCATTTCCGACTTGGTAAAATCTATTCCAACCCTTTTTATGGTAGTCTAAGCCATAGAAATATTTTATGGTTTTGGGTGGATTGCGAACCCGGTCACTTCCAACAGGTATGCCAAAAATAGATGTAGAGTTCTCTACATTTAATTTTGTTACGCTTTTAGGGCTCCTCTCCCATGCGGCCCAATAGGCAAGAAAATCGCGCAATGGTTGATCTTGCATAAAGCGAATATGCGCACGAAACTTAGCGAGATGACTCTTCCGGTTGCCATGGCCAACAGAACCTTCGCTCTCGACTTGGCTTCCAATTGCGGCGAACTGCAACCAAAAGCGGATCGTCCCAGGAATAGTATTTTGCAACCCGCCAGAAATGATCGATGACAAAGCCAAAGTCGCCCGATCTTTACTTTCGTGCGCACCGTCAGGAGTAAGGTTTGAAAATTCATCCCAACGCGTTGGTTGTTCGCACATCCACTCAACGATGCGCCGTAACTTGATCGTGAAATCGGGAATGTTTTGGATTGTGTCTATCCGCAGGCCGGCCGCTGCAAGCTGGCTACGAGAAATTTCAGTCATACGTTCAGAAACTTCGGCGGGAGTAGGGTTCGCACCACTGATATCCCATACCTCAAGAAATTCAATAATGCTACGTACAGGCATTGAGAGAATTGCTGAACGGTACATTCGAAGTGTGTTTGCATCCCGTGCGCCCCAATGGCTACCAATAATTATATCTAGTTCTTCGTTTAGTGGAGTTTCATCATCGTCTCGGTTTTTCCATTTCAAATTGATGGATGTGTCCTGTGTTGTCGTAATCTCGTTTAGGGTTTGAAGCTTAATGCGTCTGTGTGGGGGTAAAACCTTGGTGAGGAATTGATCTTCAAGCCCAGATAGTTGTTCTAACAGGGTTTCGATACGGGAATTCTCTGGGTGGGAAGTACTGAGATTTTGCTCAAATCCGACGAAGTCTCCTCCCATGCCATTGAGCTGGATCTTTCGGGTGAGTGACTGCAAAAGCTCTGGGTCGCCAGAAACGACAACACGTAGTTTGGGGGATGTCAGATATTTGCGCAGAGCCTCAAGCACCGGGGCTCCCATTTCCGATTTTGTGTCGACGTCGTCAATACAAATGACGAAGGCCTCACATCCGACCGCCTTCGCCGCACATGAAACAAAATCACGGAAACTTTGTTCAAAGCTGTAAGCCGCCTCAGCCCGCTCCATGCCCTCATCCATAATGAATGAAGCGTTTGACCAATCTTCGTCATGTAGATCGTTAGACCCGACGCCGTCGAGCACAGAAATGCCTTTGGCTAATGTCCTTAAAGCATTTTGAGCCTTTTTTAAATCACTTTCATCTGATTGGCTTCGGTGTTTCCAAGATATTTCGTCACTGATGAGGTATTCGCGGATACGTTGAATGATCGACAATATCAAGTTTTGTTTTGATTCTAGCAAAGTTGGATCTAACAGCCCAAGGCTACGATAGTCTTTCCATTCACCTCGTTCGATTTTTCCCAGTATCTGCAATAATACAGTAGTTTTGCCTTCACCACGTCGCCCAGTAAGAAAAATTGCTTCATGGCTCCGATCTTGGGATACTCGCAGGCTCGCGGGCGTGAAGGGACTATCTTCCTGATCGGAAGTTTGTGCAGTTGTTTTCGTTGGTTCTAATAACTCCTTAAGGGTATCCCACAACTTTCTTTGAAGATCTTGCTGTTCGGACAATGAAGTGCTCATTCCTCGGTTAAGATCAATTAGCTGGTCGTTATGTGATCTTGGTTCTGGAGCCATGGTAGAGATCCTATTTTCAGTAGAAATTGAGCGTGCACGTAAACTCTGACACAATTATAAGGTGAATTCCGCACCCTCCTTAAGTTTTCGAGAGTTGGCAAGCGGGAAGTCCCTGTTTGCATGAAAGGCGTCTTGAATGAACGGCCGGTTTTGGGACGTTAGAATGCGGTGAACAGCCTTAGACGCAAAGTCGGTTCATGGTCGTCTGCAACACTTGTCCGAAGCGCTAACTGCGCAAAGCTGCCGTTCAGACAGCAGCGAAAGTCTGGCTCCCGCCCATTGTGCAGTAAACCGCGCCGGCTTGAAGCCTTTGGGTCCTTCCTGACCCTAACTAACATGCGGGTAATTCGCACCCCGTGACCGAAGAGTTTGTACCCAGATTGAGGTGTTAAGATTTGGGTTGTTGTTGTTGCCCCAACCGATTGGAAAAAGTGGGGAAGCGGTCGACAAATCTATCGGGAGAGGGGGCAGGTCACCTTCTCTGCTTTACGAAGGGACATTGCTCCCGGCGATGCGTGCAAAAATCAAGGTTTTTGCACGCTTACACGCTCCATCAAATTGAAAAAATAGGGTGCCGGATCAGCACAGAAAAAGGAGAGGTATATGAGGAATTTGCCAGTGTTTTTTGCCTTGGCTTTGATACCCGTGCAGGTTTTAGCTGATGCACCCATCGTTCAGACAGGACAATCGTTCCGATGCACACCCACGCACGTTTGGGACGGTGACGGCCCAGTTTGGTGCGCAGAAGGGCCAAAGCTGCGGCTGTCAGGCATCAACGCACGTGAGACCGATGGCTCTTGCAGTTCTGGCATCCATGCCCGAGCGCAGAGGCAAAATGGAGTGATGCACGAGATTTCCTGGTGAGGCTGGTCGGCAGGCCCACTGGGCGAAAATCCAAGCATGGCCACATCCTAGTAAACGGACCAACCATGGATTGCCTTTCCGTTGGGCGCGCTGGCGGTGATCGCACAGGGGCCTGGTGCGTTTCCACCAGAGGCGGCGATCTAAGCTGCGCGATGGTAGAGAGTGGATTGGCCGCAAAGTGGGCGAAGTACTAGCGGGGGTATATCTGCCAGAATTAGGAGACCGGGTGAAAGGCCGTGATGTGGATCTGTCATGGTTCGATGCCGAACCTTTGATGACATTTACTGCCATAATGACGTCCATGTTTGACTCTATCCCTATCCCTATTGAATGAGCATCCACGTAGGGAAAAGAGTATGTCGCTTGTCGGAGAAAGACGAAAGTTTGCAGGCGGGATCGAGGCCGAGACCCTTGAGGAAGGCCTTCTGGTCCGCCAAGATGGCCATGCGTATGTCGCACGGAACTGGCAACTTTCGCCTGCTACTGAGGAGCTGATCGAAACTGCAATCGGGTCAGGGCTAGGGTGCATGATCCGAAACGATCATCCCCGCCGGAATGCCCGTTGGCCGAACACGCGGGGTGTTGTCTACCTCGCTTTCTCTCCAGACCCTGGAAAGCAGTGGTCTGTTGCAATTGATACTTTTCGCCCGGGCAAAGGCGACTACGGCGTAGCTGTCTTTAACGGAAAATACCAAGCTCAGTTCTTCAACGCCGACATTCCGTTTAGTTTTGAAGGCCGCAACAAATCGTCGGGTCATCTTGTCGTTGCACGTCAGGATGTGATCCCAACTTTGAAAGCGTTAGCTGGTTTTGATCATTCTGTCTTGGCACTCAATCGCGCGACTCATGCTGGTGAGGGCTTCACGACGGAGTATGTACTTCAACAGCAGATACTCAAGAACTGGACCGATACGCCTTGGGCTAACAGGTATGACATTGTCCAAGATGAGTATCCTATCGACGGAGGATTAAATTCGCGCAGGATCGATATCCTTGCTCGCGATAGAGAGACTGGTGACTGGCTCATCATTGAACTGAAGCGGGCTGAAGCATCGGAAGCCGCAGTTTGTCAGGTCACGGAATATCTACTTGCGCTTGGCAAGCTGGATGACTTTGCATCCGGTCGGTTGGACGGGGTCCTTGTCGCTGAGCGAGTACCTTCGCTCATCAGGTCCATTGCTGATAGCGAGGGTATCGAAGTTTATGAAGCTGTGTGGCCGTTGAAGCTCACTAGAGTTGCTTGAAGGGTTGATCGGCCTTTTCTGTTTGGCACGGCCTGTCATTTATGCACGCAACTTGTGCACGCTTTAAGTCCTTGATCCTAAAGGGCCGGTCGGAGCGTGCATAATTCGTGATTTTTGCACGATGAATGTCAACAAATAGGGGACATAGAGGCGAGTAAGGCAGGCTACTAACCTGCCTGTACTTACATCTTCTGTAGGCACTTCCATTTCAGGCCGGAGACGATACCCCAATTTCCTACCGCATTAGGGCGCCGCCAGCGGGGGACGTCCATATTACGAAGCGCCTTCAGGGCCTCGCCGAAGTCATCGAATTTCACTTCGCCGCCCTTAGGGCCAACGGTATAGCGCCCGTTCCTCGCTAATTCAGGCCCAAAGGCACTGCCATCGGCCGCGACAGGAACAAAAATCATCTGTTCCGTTTCATAGGAATTGACGGCTGGATATGACGCGACTGGCGCATTCACCGGACTCGGCGGCACCGTTTCAAGCGACGAGGTGTTTCGCATCGGCGAGGGCGGTGAGGATAAACCAACATCCTCATCGTCGAGTACGTCAAAATCCTTCGTTGCGCCTAGGATACCACGTTCTGCCAAGAGCACAATTTCAGCCGCCGCGCGCGCATCCTCCCCGGCATCATGGTGCTCGAAGCGTAACCCGAGGTGCGCCTTGAGCGAAGCAAGTCCATGCCCACCGTTGCCTTTCAATTCTGGCCAAGCCCGGCGCGCCACGCCCACACTGTCTAACCAGTCCCATGAGGGTTCTGAGCGACCGAGTTTGTCACAGGCTGCTCGCACAGCGCTTCGATCGAACCCTGAATGTTGGTAGACTGCGCGCCCACTCAGAATCTCGTTGAGCGTGTCAATTACAGCACCGATCTTTGGTGCACCCCGCACCATTTCATTAGTGATGCCGTGCAGATCGCTGAACGTCCAATGTGGAGACTGGGGATCAACAAGACTAGCCCATGTTTCTATGCTATCGTCGTGACGCACGCATGCGACTCCAATCTGGCAAATGCTTCCACGATCATGGTTCGCAGTCTCAACATCGAGGGCAAAGAATCGGAACGGACCGTTGGGCAGGGGAGGGAGACCACGTTTTCTTAAAGCCCTGGAGGAATGAGATGCTGCAACAGATATGTTCTTGCCATAGAAGCGATCCCGTTGCCGGTAAAGCGCCTCACGTTCGTACGGGCTGAGACTGAGACGCTCGATCAGCGCGTCAACCAACCCTTCAGGCTCATCGTAGGCATCCATGCCCCGATTGTTCCAAGCGGTCATCTCGGCAGGTGCCATGGCAATGACCTGGGCCTCGAGATCAGCAATGGGGGCGTGATCCGGTAGTGGCACCCAGACAGCGCGGCAGTGCTGCGCAATAAAGGCTTGGCGCATTCGACGAACGATCTTCATTTCACTCGCTGTATCAGGATCGTTCCGGTCGACCCACATCCGCCCGGTATTATACATGCGAGCAAAGTAATGGCTGTGGGTCTCTGAACCAGCACGATGACGACGGTGAATCCGTTCGTAGAACGTTTGGCTAATCGACGACGTTGAGCCAATGTACCGGAACTCTCCGAGATGGTCGAAAAGGCCGTAGATGCCACGCGCATCCTTTGGTGCCTCACAGGTCTGGCGCGGCTTTGCTAGTATCAATTCTTGCAGAATTTCAGGTGCAGTTGGGATAGTCATGCTAGGTTTCACTCCCTGCCAATGCGCTTCTGGATATGTCCCACCGTGACGACAGCGCCGTCATCTGTGAGAACAGCGTAAACATCGAGAAAGGGCTCGATTAGCCGCATGCCCCTTGCGCCGCCAAAGTGCTTTCGAAGCGCCTTTTTCCCGCGTTTGTCGAAGTAGACCTTCTCTTGGCCATACGACCGGCGAACTGATCCGAACCTGTCGAGAAGCTCGACAACAAACGGAGGAATGCCTCGTTGATTCAAACGCGCTTCAGCGTGATGTGTGAACGTTAATGTGGTCATTTCATGCCTCCTTGTCTTCAGGATCAAATTCGCGGCGGAGCACCACTTCCTGGGCTTTGCCCACGAAAAGAGGCACGTCCAGTTTAAGTGCCGTGGCAAGGTGCGCGGCATCCTCGACAGAGAATATCTGTGTGCCGTTGGTCCAAGCCTCCAGTTTTTCTGGCGACCAACCAAGTTGTGCGGGGGCTTTCTCAGGCGTCCCAAAAATTGGCCACAACAGGCGACTGACTAACTTACCCAGCCCTTGAGTTGTGCGTTCATTCGCAATTTGCGCAGTAAGAAACCGATCGTCTCGGAGGTTTTCGGGGGTGGGAACGAAGCCGCGGCGACCCTGAAGCCATGTCAGGGCTTCAGCGTGTTCAATCATGACTGGATTTTTTGTTCCAGGGATTGCACGCAACCCCCCGTCTCCTTTTTGCGCCAAGGCATTGCGGACGGCACCTTCCGTCATGTTTGCCATGAGGGCGACCTGTCGAGTGCTCAAATCAAACCCTTCTTCCAACGCAAAACGCGCGTAGGTCGCATCGGCAACTGTATGACACAAGCCTTGGTCGGTAAGGAACGGAAGCCTGTCACCACCATTATCTGACCTTGGTATGCCATCAATAAACACGAGCAAGTCTTGGACATAGCTTTCGTCGTGACTTGTAAGAACACTCGGGTTGAACGCATAATCAAAGCACCAGTCAAACTGATGTGCGATGTTGAAACGGCTCAAGTCCACCAGCTTTGGGTCATGATCAAAAAAGTTCCAGCTACCCTCGGGCTGCGGAAATCCAATGAATGCTTCCGCAAGCTCAACGCTACCCGCGATCACCAGGTGATCGGCTTGAATGAGAAGGATCTGACGAAGTTCGTCCAGGACATTTTCTTTGGTAAATCTTGGCATTATGATTCTCGCGCTGCATATTTGAATAATTCTTTTATGGGGGTGCAATATCTGTCCGTCAAGTTGTTTATGAAGTATACGCAAAATATTTGCATTAATTCCTCCTGCGTCTCAGCACTTCGACCGAGGGTGGCGGGCTGACAGGTCATCACGTTCGAAAAGATGGCCCTGGCGCTTAACAGTCCTAATGAGAAGGATTAACTCGCCGCGTTCTTCGACCGCTTACGCCACAAATGGCTGATTACGGCAGTGGTTGAGCTTGCGTCGAATAATCAAGACTTATGCACACCTTTCTTGATCCAATGATATCAATTACTTGGAGCGTGCAGAAATCGCGTTCATAATGCGTGAATGAATTCGATCGGCTACGCGCGCATTTCCACTTCCGGCCAGACCCTCGATGCTCAGCTTGAACAGCTTGGCACGGCAGGGTGCGATTGCGTGTTCCAGGAGACGATGAGCGGGGCGCGGAGCGATCGACCCGAGTTGAGGAAAGCCTTGGTCACCCTCTCCGAAGGGGATGTGCTGATTATCACGCGCCTCGATCGGTTGGCCAGGTCAACGCGTGATCTTCTGGATATCGTCCACGAGATCGAAACCAAGGGCGCGAAGTTGAAGGCTTTGACGGATTCATGGGCAGATACCACCACGCCCACCGGTAAACTCATTCTCACTGTCTTGGGCGGTCTTGCAGAGTTCGAGCGATCCTTGATTGCCGAACGCACCGCAGAGGGCCGCGAACGTGCCAGACGGGCAGGGCGCAGGTTGGGCAGACCCCCAAAACTCTCACAATTTCAGCGCGACGTGGTTCTCAAGATGCGTCTCGACGGACAGGACAATGCCGAGATCGCCCGCGTTCTTGGGGTATCCCGCTCAACGGTTTCTCGCATCAAGTAACGTCAGCACCGCTGATCCCCTGATTTTGATCCTTCTCTTCGTGTCCGCTTTGCGGGGCACGCTTCTCCCGTTCTCACCAAGAGTTTTGAGCGCGCCAGTCACGGCCTTCTTCTGGGCAGCCCTGGCAGACCCCCTCAGCCCTCGCAACGGCATGCGCTGTCTTTTCGCTTTGCCCGCCCCTTCGGGGTGCAAGAGCTGTTTGGTCCTGCCTCACCGGTCGCCATCAGGCCGCGACAGTCGCGGCTTTCAAACGGCTAAAGGATAAAGCTCATGGCCCGCAAGACACAGAAATTCGATATCCATCAGGAGATCACCAACCGCATCGTCGATGCGATCGAAACCGCCGGAGACTTCCGGCTTCCCTGGATCACGAGCAAAGGCGGCAGCTTTGAGCGTCCAGTCAACATCGCATCCAAGAACCCTTACAACGGCATCAATGTCCTGAGCCTTTGGGTGTCCGCACTGACCTGCGAGTTTCCTTCCAATGTCTGGGGCACGTATCGCCAGTGGCAGGAGAAAGGCTGCCAGGTGCGCAAAGGTGAAAAATCCTCGCTCGTCGTCTTCTACAAGACCTTCGAAGTCGAGGACGAGAATGAAGAAACTGGCGAGGCAGAGGCAGGTGAGCGCATGATGGCCCGCGCAAGCCGCGTCTTCAACGCCGCCCAGGTGGAAGGTTTCGAAGTTGTGGCCGAAAAGCTTCCAGACGAACCCACCTTCGACCCGATCCAACGCGCAGAAGAGTTCGCGCGCACCACAGGCGCACAGATCGAAGAGGGGGGCGACAAAGCATGTTTCATCCCGTCCCTGGACGTGATCCGCATGCCCGAGCGCCGTCGCTTCACAGGCACCGAAACCACGACCCCGGCCGAGGGGTTCTATTCAACTCTTGCGCACGAGCTGGTGCATAATGCCGAGCTTCGGATTATGCCGCGGTCACGTCCAAAACTTCCTACTTCGTTGGGATTTCGCCAATCTCAATCTGCATAAGACTGCCGTGAGAAACAGCGGCCATTTGCGAGTTAAGCAGCGAAGGCTGCCGAAAAGTCCACTTTACCGAATGCTGCAAGGATGATGAACGTCGGCTATGCCAGCTTGAACGACGAGCAGATCAGCGTTCGTTCTGCGGAAGACCGTCCGTAATTTTGTAGTAATCACCCTTTTCCGATACAAAGATATGCATGGAAAGGCCAGTGTCAGTTGCGCCGTCGAAGACGCCCATGGCGACTGCTGACCAATCATGGTGAATCGGGTCCCAAAAAAGCGTCGATCCGCAAATAGAGCAGAAGCCCCGACGCACTTTTTCTGAAGACCGATACCATCGGACATGCTCTTTTCCGTCTATCTCTATTGCAGCATCCGGAAGGTCTACCGAAGCCCCATAGTGCCCGGTTTGTTTGCGGCATGCTTTGCAATGGCAAGCATTGGGCTCTGGCAAGTCACTGTGAACAGTGACATGAACGGCTCCACACAGGCATGATCCTTCATGCATTCTGCATCTCCGTCTTTCCTGTCGAACGCGTACTTCGTCTGGCGCTCAGCTTGCGTATGATAGCCTTTGCTTCTGTGGGTGGTTTCTGTTCGACCCTTCGGTAATCGGTTCCATCTACTTGTCTTGTCAGCAGGCCACAGGAAATCATTGTTCTGCGCAGTGTTGCTGAGTCTTGAAAATGATGCTCCTCGTCAAAGATATCATTCACTGTTCGCTCACTGAGCGATGTGTTGGACGGCAACGTCGCCCACAAAGCCCAAAGCGCTAAGGTCTGTACCGAACTGTTGAATGTCATTGAGAACTGACCCGGTATTTTCACCGAGATTTGACCCGCCTTTATTGTTTATCAGCAGTTAGGTTTTGGTCAATGTTGGCGTCTCCTTTGTTGTTTTCTTTGCTGCCTCTGAACTGGCTTTGAAGCGGTAGCTGTCGTTGCCTGTTTCGAGGATGTGGCAGCGGTGCGTGAGCCGGTCGAGGAGCGCTGTTGTCATCTTTGCGTCTCCGAAGACCTGCGCCCATTCACTGAAGCTGAGGTTGGTCGTGATGACGACGCTGGTGCGCTCGTAGAGTTTGCTCAGAAGGTGGAACAGCAACGCACCGCCGGACGGGCTGAACGGCAGGTAGCCAAGCTCGTCAAGGATGACCACTTTGTGAGCATCTCAGCCATTTTCCCGGCCTTCCCAAGGGCCTTTTCCTGCTCCAATGCGTTGACCAGTTCGACAGTCGAGTAGAAGCGCACTTTGCGTCTGTGGTGTTCGATGGCCTGGACGCCGATTGCGGTGGCGACATGGCTTTTGCCGGTGCCGGGCCCACCGATCAGAACGACGTTTTCCGCGTTCTCTATGAACTCGCCACGATGGAGCTGTCGGACCGTGGCTTCGTTGATGTCGCTCGATGCGAAGTCAAAGCCTGCGAGGTCCTTGTAGGATGGGAAGCGCGCAACTTTGGTATGATAGGCAATCGATCGCACTTCCCGTTCGGCCATTTCCGCCTTGAGCAGTTGGGACAACATAGGTGAGGCAGCTTCAAACACGGGCGCACCTTGTGCAACCAAGTCATCGACCGCGTGCGCCATGCCTGTAACTTGAGACTGCGCAGCATGATGACGATGGAGGATCCTGCAGGATCATGACGCATTGCGTTTTCCTCCTACCTGTCTGAGGTCGTCGTAGCGATCCACATTTGCCTTTGGGGCCGTTTCTAAAGCGAGGGCATCTGGTGGATCGATCTCAGGGTGATTTGTCTGCTTTGGGTCAATCAGCCTGTGCAGCAGGTTCAAGGTATGCGTCTTGGTTGGCACCCCGGCTTCCAGTGCCAGTTCAACTGCTTGCAAAACTGCGCTCTCATCATGGTGCAAAACTAAGGACAGGATATCGACCATCTCGCGATCTCCACCTTCCTTACGCAACATGTGGTTTTGCAATCGACAGAAGATGTCCGGCATCTCTGTAAACGGCGCACCATTGCGCAGGGCACCGGGCTTGCGTTGTATGACAGCCAAATAGTGACGCCAGTCGTAGATGACCTTGCCTGGTTTACGATGAGAACGGTCGATAATCCGGTCATGGGTGCAAACAGTCTGACCCTCTGCAACAAGGACAAGCTGTTCTGGATAAACATGCAGGCTCACACGCCGGTTCGCAAAACTGGCTGGGACGCTGTAGCGGTTGCGCTCGAAGGTGATCAAACAGGTCGGAGACACGCGCTTGCTATGCTCAACAAAGCCATCGAAGGCTGGCGGCAGAGTCATCAACGTTGGCCTCTCTGCGGCCCAAGCATCGGCGACTGTGCCAGGTAACGCGCGATGCGCAGTCTCGGACCAAAGGGCTATACAACGGTCTTCAAGCCACTGGTTCAGTTCCTCCAGATCCTTGAATACAGGCATGACCTGCCACAGCCGGTTCCGGGCATCGCGGACGTTCTTCTCAACTTGGCCCTTCTCCCAGCCCGCCGCCAGATTGCAGAACTCAGGTTCAAAGACGTAATGGCTGGCCATCGCTTTGAAGCGCGCATTGATGTCGCGTTGTTTCCCGCGACCGACACGATCTACGGCCGTCTTCGCTCGTCCATTGTTCTTGAACCAATGGCGAACAAGGTCTCGCTATCATAGATGCCTCGTCCCGGAACGCCGCCGAACACGCGGAATGCATGCCAGTGGGCATCGAACAGCATCTCATGTGTCTGTAAAGGATAGGCCCGAACAATAAAGGCGCGGCTGTGTGAGAGCTTGGTGTGTGCCACCTGCAACTTGACGCGTTCGCCCCCGATCGTGGCCCAGTCTTCGCTCCAGTCGAACTGGAACACCTCACCCGTTGCACGGCAACACATGCAAAGCATGTGTGAGAGTGGGGTTGGAACATCAAAGGCACAAATGTCCCGCGCCCGGTCGTTTGTTCTGCGCGATGCCGATCAGCCCGCCATGCACGCGCAAAAGCGGCAACGCGCTCATAGGATCCATCGTACCCGAGCTTAACCAGATCTTCATGCATCAGCTTAACGCTGCGCCGCTCTTTCCGAGATTTACGGGTCTGCGCCAAAAGCCATGCCGACAACCGATCCGCGTAAGGATCCAGCTTGCTTGGCCTCGACGGTGTCTTGAACGTCGGTTCGGCCGCGCCTTCACGCAGGTACTTCCGGATAGTGTTGCGAGATAAACCCGTGCGCCGCGCAATCTCTCGTATCGGCATTTTATCACGCAATGCCCAGCGTCGAATGACACTCAAAAATCCCATGTCGATCACTCCAAATCTCCCTGAACAAAAGCGTCAGGGCCATGTGTGCACATGGGTCAATTCTCAGTGACAATTTATGGGGCTACCGGGTCAGTTCTCAAGGACATTTAACATCCGCTTAATTTCTTGTTTTATTTCAAGTGATACTTTTGCCTGAGCAGGCACTTTCTCTCACAATGTCATGATATGTCCGAGATTGCCTTAAGCAGTGCATCACGGGCGTCTGAGTAGAATTGAATATCAACCTTCGTCGCCATGTCATCTGACAATTCGACAAGCTGCCGTCTACATGCAACCGGCATCAGGATCGCTGTCGCCCCCTTTTCTACTGCGATTTCAACCATTTCCACGGGGTTGTGAAGGGTCTCGATCGAGCCACCTAAATTGACCTCGCCAACGATGACCAACCCGCCTCGAATAGGTTTTTTTAGCAGGGCAGTGCATAGGGCTACCAATGCAGCAACACCTGTTTTTGAGCCAGTCTTCGCGGCGTCAAATGCCCTGAGCTGAACAGAGAACTCGTGATGACGGGGGTCCTTGTCTCCAACTAGCTGAGCCGCTCGTGCATAGAGATTTTGTTCGGCATAACCAATGCTCTCCTTGAAAGCTGCGGGGACTGGCTTGTTTAGAATTCGAACGCCAGACCCTGGGCCTTCATTCACTTCAATTCTAAAAAGCCCTGGGTGTTCACCTTCGCCTCCTGGTCCAACAGTCCAGACTTGGCCAGGCTCCAATGGATCACCTGCGATGCTATTGTCATTCTGTAATTCTGGCGTTGAAACGAATTTTTCGACGCCGTCATCGCCCATAGTGTAGCTGAAATGGGTGTTCCTGAACTCGGCAGCCCCGATCCGTTTCTGTTGCTCTTTGACCCGGCGACGCGCCTCAAGTGCAATTCGGACAGCCCACTCAATATCTTCGTCGAGAACGTCATCTGGTGTCGGATATAGAAGCTTCAGCAGCCCACTCGCCGTTTTGTTCACAGCATTTGCATCACGACCCGATAGGGCACCACCAAAATATACCTTTCCTTGAAGCAAACCAACGCGATTTTCGTTCCGGAGCTGGCTCCAGCATTCGGAGAGGAAGTCGCTCACCAGTCCAAAATGAGAAGTCAGTATCGCCTTGTTGATTTTGGGTACGTCCCAGCCAGGTAAAAAGGCATGAATACGATCCATGAAAGCCGTGTCGTCTTTCATCTCCGGCGGCATCGGACCAAAGAGGTGACCGATACGCTGTTGGTGCTCGACATCGACTTCGAAGTTTCCGACCAGTACGATGCTGCCGTCCGCGCGAATGCTTTCTTTGCCTCTGCTGAACTCACCCGACTCCATGTACCCCTTCATAATATTGACGCCGTCTTTTTGATCGAATGAAATCCCGGAGACTTCGTCAAAACAAACGACATCATACTGGCAAACAAGCCCGCGTTGTCCGTTGGAATTGTTTACAAACATCTTTGCTACGGTGGCCTTTCCGCCGGAAATCAGATGTGAATAGGGTGAGACCTGCTGAAACAGATGGCTCTTGCCTGTGCCTCTGGGCCCTAATTCGACCAAATTATAATTGCGCTCCACGAATGGGACCATACGCAACATAATTGCGTCTTTCTGACGTGCTGTACGATCAACCGGTTCGATACCAATTGATCGCAACAAGAAGTCTTTCCACTCAGACGTACTAAATGTCTGACGTGCCTGCGCTAGATCGCCAAGCACGTTACGTTTAGAAAGCTGAATTTCCCGCAACGCCGAAATCCCGAAGGGACGTCCCTTACTTTCTTGGGCGATCGACGCGTCGTAATTCAGCGTGACCTCGGCGTAAAAACCTCCGGTCAACATTCGTTCATGTTCCTGAACTTGCTCTGGACTAATTCGGACATCTGTCAGCCTCAAGCTTGGCAAAGATGCAACGTAAGAGTCTGTTTTGGCGTCAAGCCTCGCAGTGATGATATCTATGATCTTCACGTTGCCTTCTTCACGGGCCCGAGCTTTAAAGAGCTCTTCTTCACCCGCGCGAACCGTTCGAGATTTCAATTGCCGCTCGACAATTTCCAAGCCTTCTTCGATCTCTTCTGGATCAATGCTGGCGCAGTATCTGCCCAGTAAAAACTCCACCACGTATGTTGGAACCGGGTACTGTCGGCTGAAGGTTCGGACCAGGTCTTTTCGAACGAGGTACCCGTCGAGGCTTGCTGCTGCCTTTCGGTCAATGTCGTCGAGTTCGATCATGTACCCTCTCCACCAATACTTATTGTTACTTGCCCAACAGCTGCACCTATTTCGTTGACAATGATCAGTGTTGCTTCGGTCCCTTCTAGGTCTTCGTTGTCGACTACGACGGATGCGGACCCTGAGGCTGAAAACGGCTTTGGTTTCACTACTACAGTGCTGCCTGGGTTAGCCGGCTGCTGGCGAATATCAAGCGTTAGAGTCTCATTGGGAACAGCGATAACAGCCGTGCAGCGCAAACCCTTCCAAACGACATCTGAGATTTCAACGGTCGTCGCTGGAGCGCTCGATGAAGGCCTCACTTGTAGGTGAAGGGTTAGGCATTCCTGGAGGCTCAATCCTCCATGAGTGTATTCTTGCCCCGAGCGGAAACAGGCAATGCCGTTGGCAAGGGCGAAGTGATGGGAAGGGTTCCAAAACCACGGAAACAGGGGGATATCTGTCTGCGCTCCAGGTTTTATTGCCGCGCACCGACCCCATTTGTTCACCGACAAAGCGGTTGGTAGTTCGATTTTGGGCAACCCTCCTGGAATCATGAGCCACCCGTGGTCGGTGACAATTTGCACGCTCTTCCACCCGCTTTCTAGAAGCTGGACGATGCGGTTTTCTATCTCGGCGATCAATACATCGATGTGGCGAGCCAGTTTCCAACCGCGTTCGTGGCCTTCGTGGTCAATGTCAGCCAATTCCGTCCAAGCTGTTCCGGACGGATCGCCAACTTCACCTCGATTCAGTATTTGATATCCCGCGTCAGTTATCAGTTTCTTGAAATGATAACCTCCCCTGAGAGACTGCCCGGATGCAGCGACTGAGGGATCGAATTCTTCGCTCTGGTCGCGTCCTTCGATCTTATGCAACACTGGTGACACTGCAGGTTTTGCGGTCGAGGTAACGCTCGGTAGAGCCGACCACGCTGGCGTTTCAATTACTTCCAGTCCGGCGCTTTCTAGTTTGATTGATAGCCGTTTCCCTAGGTCAAACCTCAACCCATCAACGAACAGTAAGCATTCGGAGTTTGTGCGGCTTATTCTGGGTTTTGACGCATTTGACCCACCAGGGTAGCCATCACTTTCAACCAGCTTCTGAAGATGGCGTGCGGACGCTTCGGCCCAAGGCAAATAAATCGACCTTAACGCGGCAATCACTGACGTGGCGTTGGCGTCTGTATGGGCCTCCTGCAAAGCGGACAGTACTGCATCGTCTGCTTTCCAACCTCCTGTGGTGTAGCTGGTTTCAACATCATCCAGTGTCCCGCCAGCCAGGGATTGTTTTGTTATTTCAGCTAGAACAGCAAGATGCTTGAGCGACTTGACAAGCGGCGCGTGTCCCATTTCAGCCCAAACCAGAGTTCGCCTCGCCGCATGTTTTTCTTCTAGCTCTTTCAAGGTCGTTCGCGCCTGCGCATCGGTCGACGCCCCGAGTGCCAAGAGCTTTTGACGCAGTGAATCTTCTTCGGCATCGTTCCATTGCGGCCAGGCCCCCCTTGTTGAAATATCGCTCAAAAGATCAAAGGACGGCATTTGACAATTACGAAGCGTATTTGGAATGTTCGGGTATCGCTGCGGGGCTTCGCAGAACCGCGCCCAAACCGCGCCCCATTGTCCCTCCCGGCCAGCAAGCTTTTCAGCACCTGTCAGAACGCCAGCGGTTCGGGGGTCAAGGCCGAGTTGGGACGAGCAGATGTTGCTGAACGCTCCCCAGGCGGCCGGACCGATGCGGTCGGTGTAGGCGTCGCCTTGATCGATCCAAGTCAGCACATCGCGTGTTAGGTCCCCACTGGTCAACAGACCGTTGAAGAAATCCCGGTCCAGCCTTTTGCCGTCAAGCGCGGAAACCTCCTGCTCGAGCACTTCGTTCAGCGCGGTGATCATGGCGGCTCGGGTATCGGCGTCGGCGGTTACCTCGAGGCCGAGGCCTCCCTGCGCAGATTTCAGGAAGGCCAGAACAGTCCAGTCCTTGGCACTGACCTGTGACCAGATCGTGCCGCGATATTGCAGCTCGGCGAGGGGTTTGAGGGCGTCGGGGCATTCGTTCACGGCGCGTAGGTCGGTTCGCGCGACACCTGGCAGGTACAGGATCGGAACGCTGCCAACCGGAAAGTCGATGTTGTCCAGGGTCCCCGCGATGGCACAGCGCAACCAAATAGCAGGGCCTGTGCGCCGTTCCGGTGCATAATCGCCAAGCACCACCATTTCCGGCAGGGCGTCCTGAAGCTGCGGCACAACCGCTTCCCACTGCCGGTCCGGATCGGGCCAGAGGATGCAGGCGGGTTTGACCTGCACCTCGGGATTATGGGCCGCCGCACCACGGACAGCGTTCTGCAACCGGTCGATCACCTTCACTTAGCGGCCTCCCGCGCGGCTTTCTTCTCGGCCAGGCTCAGATGATGATCGTTGATGCGGTCACCATTGAACGTATCGAACCACGGGGCTGAGGCGACATCCTTGCCGCGGTCCTTGGTCCATTTGATGTTGGGCTTGTCGCGCAGGACACCTGCATCCCGTTTGGCCACATCGCCGACGGTCAGGAACGGACGGATGTTCAGGCGCACTCCATCGTTCAAATCGGGGTCCCAGCCGATGGGCTGCTCCTCCAGCGGCTTCCAACGCACAAAGATGTCGTGCGGGGATTCACCCTCCAGGATCAGCTCCAGCTTCTTCTTCAGCGCTTCGGCAGCAGCCAGCTTTTCCTGCGCGCCGTCAACACCGCGAGCGATGTCGTCGCGTTGGGTTTTCATCCAGTCGCCGAGATAGGTGTAGATCAGCGTCTCGAGCGTTTTGCGATCCAGCTTGTGATAATTGACCAGCGCGGCAAAGCCGTCCTTCAGGCCGTCCCAGATGTGCCAGATGAAAGGGCGATGCTGGAACAGCTTGCAGTGCTGCGTGAAGAACTTGTCGCGCAACCAGGTGTCGAGCGATTTGCCCGCGTGGTCGGCGCTTGCCAGCAGCTGGGGCAGCGTGCTGGTCGTCCAGGCGTCGCCATAGGCGGTTGCGAGCAGGTTTAGCAGACGGTCTTCGGCCTTGGCTTCACCGCGAATTGGCGGGATGCAGACAATGCCGTCTTCATCCGCGTGGAGCAGCAGGGCGTCGCAACGGTCCACCCATGCGCGTTGCTCATCCGCCAGTTCCATTTCGTGATCGAGTTCGGCTGGCCAGCGATAGCCAAGCAGGCGTGCGACCGCGACTTGAAGAACCGTATCGTCGATTCGCAGCTTACCATCAGAAATCCAATTGCTGTTCTCATCTAACGTCACGGAGCCACAAGGATGGCCGTGGAATATCCATTGATTGGATTCATTCGTCGCCGCTTTGATGAGGCTATTACCGAAACTAACCGAAGAGACATTTGCGGGATCAAAGGGAACTTTCGTAAACGTTCCAGCAGTCACAGACATCTTTTTGTCCAGCATTCTCAGGAGCGTCTGCAGCTGGCCAGACACGCAGAATTGCCAAACGGCATTCAGATCAGCCTTCGTATAAGGTCGGATAACCGCAACATTGTCGTCGAATAATTCGCCGCTGTAAGGTGTGAAACGCAGCGTTCCAGCTTTGCCTATCGCAACCCCTCGTTTTCCGTACACACGTTGCCCATGGTGACGGAATCCTATTTCTACTTCTGGGTTATGGCCCCCTGCGCCCCAAAGAATGATTTCTTGCCGTCCCGTCCATGCCGAACTTAAATCTGGACTGTTCAGCCAAAGTTGATGCCCTTCGGCGAGCTTTGAAAATTCCCAAAACTTCCGGAGATAATGAGGCCCATCACCGGAAACACTACCTTTCCCGAAGTCTGCAAACTCGGAAAGCTGACTTCCAGAATCCTCTTTCAGCTCAAAGGAAATTCTAGAGTCGGGGTTCTTAAGCTGTGAAATCTGAGAAGTTTTGAGTGGTGCAGATTCCGATATATGACGAATTTTGTCACTTAAGTTGTTGATTCCATCTAATTCAAAACCAAAGATATTACTTTCGGCATTTGGCTTTTCGGCGTGGGTGATCTGAAGGCAAACATTTACGACTTCTCCTGAAATTGTCTCAAACGCGCCTGGTCCAAGTCTTGCAATAAACGAAATTTGCCTTTCAGCTAGAAGTTTTGAGCGCAACCCTTCATAATACTTTAGAAATAACCAGTACTGTTGGGTTACGACCGCAAGAGTACCTGCTGATGACAGAAAGTCTTGACATCGTTCGATGAAAACGGTCGCAAGGTCATACTTAGATTTTGGGTAATCTCTTTCACAGAACGCCTTCAGCTTTTCAGAGTGATCGCCGCCCTTAAGATATGGAACATTGGTCATTACTAAATCAAAATGACCGGACAAGAGCGTTGCCGCTTTTGCAATGCCATGCGCGGCGACTGTTGCCTCCTGCCTTTCAGCTTGGGTCTCTTGATTAAGCGCCTTGTCGAGCGTTGCAGACAGATCATCCCAATCCACAATCTTGGATGCAGCGGATTTCGCCGGGTTCAAAAGACTGCCAAGCACAGGCGCATCGCGGAACGTATCGTGCATCCAATCCAGCGCAATGCTTAGATTTTGCTTGCCAAAGCCAAGCTGCTTCCACTCCTCCTTGGCCACGCTGACAGACAGGCCAGAGCAGGCGAGGTTCAATTCCGGCAGCGCACGGTAACCGCCCGCATCGGGATATTTCCATGCCGTCAGAGCCAGTGCGAAAGCGGCCAGTTCCACACAGCGCTGATCGATCTCTAACCCGTGGATGTTCTCGCGCAGCACCGCGTCCACCGAGTCCTGCGCGCTCAGGCCGTCGCATTCCATCCGCATCGGCACCAGCATCAGGAAGATCGATACAAGGAAGTGCCCCGATCCGCAGCAAGGGTCGAGCGTGGTGAGGTCTTTCAGCTGTTCAGGCCACCCATCAAACGTTCCGGCCGCCGGGGCCCAAGTGCCGTCCTCGTCCTGCACAAAGCGCAGGTAATCGAGCGGCACACCGGGGAACGACGCCTTGCGGCGCAGTTCGTCTTCGCTGGTCGCGGTTTTCAGGTCCTGCTCTGTCAATCGACGGGCGGCCCACCATGCCCCCAAAGCGTTGTCCAGCAGGAAGCTGACCATATAGGGTTCGGTGAACAGCTGCGTGACGGCGGGCAGTTCCCGCGCGCCGATCTTCACCTCGGATCTGTTGATCCGCTCTTTGTTGTCCGCTTGCCAGAACTGGTAGACCCAGCCGAGCGAGTCCGACGCCGTGAAGACCTCGCTCGGCAGGCTTTCAACGTGCTTCTCCAGCCGCTGCTGGTATTCCGGTGGCAAGGACAGCTGGAATACGGGGGAGTCCAGCCGGAAGATCTGCGGCAGCATCCTGGCCGCGTATTGAGCCGCCAGTTCCCATCCGTTGGCCGCGCCTTCATCGGCGGCAAGGTCTTCGCATTCCTCGAGAGAGACGGCGACCGGCCCGCTGGGGTCGGGGTACATGAGCAGGTTGTTCTCGGCCAGAAAGCGGGCGAAGAGCATACGGTGCCAATGCTCGTACCCGACTTCTTCGATCAGCCGGTCAAGTTCCTGCGTTTTCCTTTCGGAATGGCGCTTGTCACCCAACTGACGTCCGTGAATACGCAAACGTCGCCGAAGATCGGTTTCTTCATCCGACATGTGTGCGAATGCGGACGCCTCACCGACGCCCAGTTGTTGAAGCGCTGCTTCGGCTGCGCTTTCGGCCACTGTCCGCGCTGCTTTTACAGTGCGCTCCAGTTGGTTCCTAAGGGTCTTTTCAAGCGGCTGCATACCGGTGTCCTATCGAATAATCACGGGGCCCTGAGCAAGGGCTACTGCAAGGTTTTTGCGGGTTTCATCGAGCCAGGCTTCGAGGTCTGCCTCGGACTTCAGCGTCCGACTGGGCAGATGGATGGTCTTGGCCGTCGGCTCCATCATTTCAGCCGCTTGCGACTGAACCTCATTGAAGCGGGATGAAAGTGATTTCACGCGGTCTTCGAACGCGGACAAGGTCAAAGTCTGCAGCGTCTGAAGGACCTCCGCACCGCTGCCGACCTTCACTTCCGGCATGTCACTGTTGGTCAGTTTCTGTTCGGCGAGAAGGCGGTTACGTTGATCAGGCTGAAGCTTCTGCCAGTTATCGTCAGCCTTTAGTTTGGCCATTCCAGCCTCGTGCTGCTGTTTGTAAGCCGCTACGAGACGATTGAGTTCGTCACGAAGCATTTGCGTGAAACTCGCGACCAGCGGCTTCATTGGATCAGGATCTGCCAGCAATTGACGTTGATCCTCGATCGCTTGAACCTGCGTCCGCAACACATCAGAATCAGGCAGGCCGTTGGCCCTTTCCGCAAGGCGTTGCAGGGTCTCCCAGCTCTGCCAGCGAGCGTCGATTTCCTTTGCCTGTAGGGTCCAGGCATCAATAAAGGATGTAAGCTCGTCCCTGCTGTTGTAGATGGACAAGAGCTGTTCGTTGCCGGAGGCTCGCCTAATATCATCGACCAATGACAGGTCGGGGGTCTTCGGCTTTGGAGCTTCGCCCCCCGCGCGTCTGGCGACATCCGTGATGTTTTGAACAAACTGCGGAATCGACGAAAGTTCCTCACCCTGTTTCGCGGCAAGGCCGCCCTTCTGAAGTACCTTTCGAATTTGAATGCGCTGCGGAGTTGAGATGGTCGTGGCCTCGACGATGAATGTCGCCTTGCCAATCGATTTACGTTCCAACGTCTTCGCATTACAAGCGCGGTGCTGTTCGTCCTCTGCTCTGATCAATCCGGACACAAGAAGTGCGAGCAGTGCGCCATCGACCGCATCGCGCGACCAGCCAAACGGCGGACCCTCAAAATGATCACGGATGTCCGTTCCTTTCTTTCCACCGGCGATGATAGATAAAACGGCTTTGCAAACTGCGTTCTTTTCGGGTTCCCCTTCGTGACCGACCGCTTTCAAAGCGTCCGGCGCTCCCTTGTGAGCATTATCATATACTTTCGACCAGCCTATGTTGTCCGCGACTGCAAACTGCGGGTAGAGCCTGGTGAGCGAGTTTTCAGCCCCATCGGTAACGGTTGCCTGTAGGCCATTCCCGGTCAATTCGTTGCCCCCTCCCTGAAATACGCGCGCGCGGGACATGGCTTCCAGTATCAACTCGTTGATTTTTGCATCAGCAACCTGACGGATGGTCTCCATCGCGCCGCGTGCTTCCTTACCTTCAGGGGTATCTGGAGCGCCACGCTTATCGAGAGTTGCACTCGCAGCCTTAAATTCGAGGATATTGTTTCGCAGATCATCAGCAGAGCGCCGTGGGATAAAGACAAATACTGTAGGGGATTGATTGCCAGCTTGACGAGCGTCTGCGCGTACGGAATTATCGTCAGTTGCCCAGCCGTCACGGATCCATACATAAACCCGCTTACTTTCATCAGTCGGAAGCGTCGGATCGAAAATTGCGCTAACCTCACGGGTCACTTTGGAGAGGCCTTGAAGCAACGATACACGCCCAACGAGCGCACCAAATTTCTTTCGAATAAGGTCATCCCGTTCTGCTTCGATACGATGCGATTGGTTCGCCAGGGTAGCCTTCTGACCAAGGAACTCGTCGTTCCAAGCCGAGCTTTCTTCTGTCTGTATTCGATACTCATCGCCAACACGCATGATGAGATCGCATGCGTCGAGAAGCTTGGGTAGCTTGCTCCGAAGCCCAGATGATCCTGTTGAAAGGTCGTTGACTAGCAAATCCGCAATTGTGTCAATCGTCGCCTTGATACCAATTTCAGAATTGCTGTTTGTGATTTTGTTTATCAGAAAGACGATACCACAGGCGCGAGCGGTTAATTTTTGTTCGTCACTTCCATGTATCCAAGACATCGTCTTTTCATGCAGCTTTCGCGGCAGAATTCTGGCCTGCAAGAGTTTATCTGCACCGTCAAAATAGAGGAAATCTGCTGGGACCGCGAACCCAATCTTTTGATCGGCACTTTCTCTTATCGCCTTATGAATAAGGCTCAGTTGGTTACGAAGCTGACTATCGGTACCCGACGCATCCAGAACTCGATTGGCGGCCTCCCAGAAGCGCCGACGAACCGGAAGGATGGGGTAGTCCTGCGTAAAGAAAGCGACGTCATCTTGCCGATGGCCAATGTTGGTTCCACTCAAATGCCTTGATATCTCACCAATATTCTCTTGCATCATGGCCTCGATATTGGGTTTGGATTCAGCATTCTTGGCAAGTATAACTTGCCTCACCACTGCATCTACGTCCGTATCTGAAAGCTCGATGCGAATAGTGAAGCGACCCTGAAGCTTTGCAAGGGTGGGCGTGCCAGTGACCGCAGTTTGACCAGTTCCGACAAAAGTGAGCTTACCGCCGAGGCTTTCGTCTTTTACGACTGCTTCGACCATTTCTTGAACTTCGATAGCTCGATCGCCGCTGGTGCCGATAAACTGCTGAACTTCGTCGAGTACGATCAACGTAAGAGGGAGTTTGTTTTCGCGTGAAATCGCTGCCCGAATAGCGGATATCATTTCCTGATTGGAGACGTCCTGAACATTCGGATAAGTGTTTTGAAGAGCGTCAACCATAGAACTGGACGAGGAAAAAAGCTGTGGTTTTGCTTCGATTAGGGCCGCATGGAGACCTTCCGCCACATAGAAATTAGCCAGTTCTTCATCCCAGTCATACCCACTGGCTTCTACGTGAGCATGAACCTGTTTCTCTATTCCCTCTTTCCGCAACCACATTACGAACCGAGCGAGAGGATATTGTTCTGGCAACCCGACTGATCTAAACACAACTCCAAGCAGGGCAAGGCGAACGCTACCGCTGGCACCAGCACCGAGCGTTCCCGAGGCTGCATGAAGGCCGCCAAATCGACGAGATTGAACCGTTAGTTCCTTTAGGTGGTCGCGAACGTCTTGGGGCAGGTCTGCTATGCCTCGCGCTGTCGCACCGTCTTCAAAAGTGGTGTCTAACCAAAGTGCGCGGAGCATCTTCACCATGTGGGATTTACCAGACCCGAAGAAGCCGCTGACCCAAACAGCAGGCTGCTGCGCCTGTTCAATGTTTCTCAAATAGGTGTCAAGGATATGCGCCATGCCGGAGCCATACTGTCCGTCACATACAAAAGTCTCGAGCTCATACCGCAGCACGTCCCTCGCAAGTGACGACGTGCCATCATTCACGTTTGCGACACCCTCGTTGACGAGTTTTCGGGCGGTTGGGTCTTGCCGGTAGAGCGAGCGAAGTTCCATTTGGGGTCTCTTTCTTAAAATATTTTGTCGGCTGTTATCGGAACGGCCAGGTAATTCCAGCCATCATAGCCGTCGAGAAGCCGGTAGTTATTGTCTTCGTAACTGCCTGGGAAGAAAATCACGAGTCTACCCGAAACCATTGGGGCCAGGCGATCCACTACATCTTTGACTTTGAGAAACCCAAACAAACTGCCGACGCCAGAAATAGCAATTACACTATTGTGGGGCGATTCCAATTCAGAGGTGCGGCGCTCAAAATCCAAGGCCAGATGCTCTAAGTATCTTGGATATATTGTCGCCAACAGGCTTGGATTTTCGAAATATGATTTTGCATATCGCTGTGATGCCAACCACTCTGCGAATGTGTCTGTCAGGTCGTGAAGGCACCAATCGTGTCCAGCTTGTCTGGATGCCAATTCAAACTCATCTATTTTGGTTCTAAGTGCTCGCTCCTCAGTCTCATGGTAGACGCAAAAAACCACCCGCTGCGCCGCAGCGGCGTCATCTCGCCATGGTATAGAGATGAACTGAGCGTAGGTTTTCACGAGGCGTTTGACTCGGCTCATTGCAACCACTCTCGGTCAGTCCGTGGCAGTAGATTTGGAAATGAAACTTCAACCACGTCGCCAATATGGTTGATACTCAGCCACCCTTTTTGACCCGCTTGTTGTGCCAATTCGAGTGATCGTTCGGCACTGCAGTCTAGTAGTTTTGCGTATGGGCTACTAAAAATCGAAAGCCCTCTGAGTCCTGCCAAGTGTCCTAAGAAGACAGCATACGCTGCGTTTCCGGGTGTTGGTTGAGCTCGGGAACGGATTTTAACAGCTCGCCCAGATAGATGCCCTGCTTTTGTCCATGAAGAGTTCAAGTTTTGGGCTGTGGATTTGAGCGTCGCGGGGCTGAAACGATCGGGAAACAACGCCTCTATGTGCGCTTCCATTGCCTCCCGTGACACCGTCACCTCTTCAGGCGTCGAAGTGATAAAGGGAGCAGATGATCTCAATAATCCGTCACGAGCGAAAGCGCACAAAAAAGCGAGAAGCGCCTGACCTTCCGGATCGCGATCCCAAAAATATCGCAGTCCACGAAAGATCAAAATATTCGGATCGAGCCCGTAAAGATCGACAAGATGCCTATACGTGAGAGATCTTGTTTTAGAGGACCGCTTTCCTAGCGCGTTTTCCTCAATAATCACGGAGCGGTATTGTTCGCGTTCAGCATCGGAGTGCTGAATTGCAGAGAATAGCCGTTGAAGCTCATCTAGCATAATCGTGCGGGAAGCATGCGCTCCGCCTTTTTCCCCACTGAAACCGAAGTTCCGGAGTTTTTCCGTTTTTAGGGATTGAGTGGCATAGTTATTCATTGGATATACCTAGGCTTTCCCTATTGATAAGAATGATTTGTTGATCGTTTGGACGTCGTAATTCAGAATTGACGTCAAGTCCTAGTCTCTTAAGGTTATAAAAAACAAGGCATTTTCGCACTTGCAGTTCAGCTAATCCGTCACTCATAGCATAGTCGAGTTCGACGATTTTGCGTTGATTGTCTGAAAGACCTGGATGCGGCGCGATTTTGAGTGTGATCGTTTCTTGCCAGTCTCGGTCGGCTTGAGGATCGATGTCGCAAGCGTCTTTCACCGAGCTTTTCAAAATCCGACCGATGACGAAATCCTTAAAGGTTTGGTCCCTCAGGCAAAGAGCTCGTGCATGCCAGCGAAACCCGTCATGCGCGAGCGCGTGGGGTACGATAGTCCGGTCTGTTGGGTCTGGTGAGGACATCGACTGGTAGCTGATCTCAAGCGCCTTACGCTGCTCGCAAGCGAGCAGAACATTGCGCAGCGTGGGTGCACTTATTCCTCGACCTGGGACAGCGGTTGCCAAAATTTCGGGCTGATAAACAATCCAATCCGCAGCAGTTACTGAACCACCTCGCGAAATAGACAAAAGGTCATCGAGATACTCTGAAGGATCAAGCGCGGCGTAGTGTGCTGCGAACTTGGGGCCGAGTATGTAGGTTTTGGCCGTTTTGTCGTAGACGATATGATCGGGATGGTCGCTGATGTAGCTGTTGAGATCTTTTGAGGCTTGAGCGCGACTTAGGCCCATTACGTCCATCAGGTCTGCCAGGCCAAAGCGCCCGCGCCAAAACACTCTGTGCTCTATGAGTGCACGTCTATCCTGTTGCCAACGTGAGAGCTTGTTCGATTCGTCTGTCATGTACTTAGATTAATTCAACCTAAGGGATGGGTCTACATTTAAGAACCATATACGTAGGTTACTGATCGAGATAAAGTTGAATGCTGTCAGTGCGTTGGCATTGCAGCTTTATAGAGGGTATCACGTATTCAATGCGGATCAGATCGAAGGCTTGCCCCAGGACTAACGGCCGCTTCGGGAAAATCTTGCTGCATTGCCGCGGAATTGAATTGTTCTGAAACGTGCGGGTCCGCCGAGTTGCGTTGCATCGATGAAGGCCGCAATTTTAGCCTTGCCGCTCTTGGCATTCACAAAGCGTATCGCGAAACTGGTGCCGATTTTTGGCTCCTGTGATATGCTGCAGTCGTTGGCAGAGACGTGGTCCAAAAACAAAATGAACCCCAAGCTTAGGTTCGAGACCAACAACTTGAACACCTAGAGCTAGTACGTTCAGTTGGCCCCACAGCATTGTTTGTATTTGCGGCCTGAGCCGCAGGGGCAAGTGGCGTTTCTGCCGACTTTCTTTCCCTTAAACGGTTCATGGGTTTGATTTGCCGCGGACCATGCAGGGAAGGGGGCATCTGGCCGGCCAGATTTTGTCCAGTCGTTGATCGCCAGTACCAGGTTCGGGATGAGGTCGGGGGCCTGGTCTTTCAGTGTTCTGATCGAAGCTTTGGGCAGATCGCTCTGACCTTCGGCGATGTTGCAGAGAGCAAGCATCATATTGACGGAGGAGGCGGCTTCTTCGTCGTCGCTTTCAACGATACGTTCCCAAGTATTCGGACGCAGTCGCATCGCGCGCTCAAACCCACAACACCAGGACCCCCAGAGGATCTCCCCCGTCCGTCTGTCCTCATCATAAAGCGGGCCGTATTCCAGTGCAGGCGGGGTCAGGGAAAGCGCAACGTCGTTGTAGTGCCGCATGATGAGGTCCATCGTGGCCTGCACGCCCTCAAGAGTCTCGAGGTGCTCAGGACTGTTTCCCCAGACGCAGGGCAACCACTCGCGGGGCAAAACCATCTCCGGACACACAATCAGGCCAGCGCAGAAGCCGTCAAACTCGCTGAGGAGCATGCCGTCCTCATCAGTATGGGACAGCAGCAGCACATCTAGTTGGTCAAGTTGATCATCGCTTAGCATCATATCAGTCCAGTAGCTGCAAACCCTCTAGAATGTCTCGACCCAGGGGCGCACGGCGATTTCGTTTGACCAGGCGCTGCGGTCTTGCTCAATCATATGACGATAGGTGCGGGCAATGGCCTCCGGTCGCAGCATGGAGCCGGGTTTGCCCTCTGGCTCGGTCCGGCCGGGATTGAGGATGCCGCCGTCGATATTGATCCAGGCCACGTGAATTCCTTTGGGATGCAGTTCCCGCGCCATGCTCTGCGCAAGGCCGCGTTGAGCGAACTTGCCCATGGCAAAGGGGGCGGACTGTGGGAAGCCTTTAACTCCGGCTGACGCACCGGTGAACAAGATGGTGCCCTTCGTGCCATCAATGGCCTCCGCCTCCAGCATGCGTCTTGCGGCATGCTTGCCTGTCAGGAAGGACCCTATCGCTGTCACATCGACAGCCCGGCGCACGTCCTCGGCAGACAGGTCGGTGATCGGTCCACGCACACGCGCAGAAGGGTTGTAGATGGCGACCCTGGGCGCTTCGGGCAGATCATCGAACAGGGCCGTAACAGCGCTCTCATCCGTCGCATCCAACAGAACCGTGCGTGCGCCGGTTTCGTCGGCCAGAGACCGCATTTTGTCCGCGCTGCGTGCGGCCAGCGTCAAAGAGTAATCCGCCATAAGGTTCCGCGCCAAAGCCGCGGACAGCCCGTCCCCTACGCCTATGATCACAGCAATCGGTTTACTCATCGAATTTCTCTCCCTTTTTCCAACAGATGCTTGACCTCTGAACGAGCATGAAATACGACATACCACGCTGAGCGGGCGTTGTGTAATGGTTAAGACCTCAGTTTTCCAAACTGAAGATGAGGGTTCGATTCCCTCCGCCCGCTCCAGAAATTCGTTTCCGACACATCACCTACTAAAGCACATATGGTGTAAAGTTAACCATTTGAAGTTAGGTGATTAATTAGGATTTGGATACCAGCTTTCCAAACTGAAGATGAGGGTTCGATTCCCTCCGCCCGCTCCAGATAATTCCTGCCTGTGACATCCGCGACGCTTGACGCTGACGGCCAGCCGCGCCATCAGGCGTGAACGCGATAAAGGAAATCCGATGGCAGCTGCGCCGCATCCCGCCCCCAATGGCAACGTTGAACGCGAAAAATCGCGCCGGTTTGGATCTTTACGGGCGTTGTTACCCTTCATGATGCCTTATCGCTGGCTGATGCTTGCCGCTGGTATCGCACTGTTCTCGACGGCCATGGTGTCGCTGGCGATGCCGCTTGCTGTGCGCAGGGTGGTCGACAATTTCGATACTGCCGATGTGCATCTGTTGGATCAGTATTTTCTTGCGGCTCTGGCTGTGGCCGGTCTGTTGGCGCTGGGCACCGCGTTGCGCTTTGCGCTGGTGACACGGCTTGGCGAAAGGGTGGTGGCGGATATTCGCATGGCGGTGTTCGACCGTGTGATCGGCATGAGCCCCGCATTTTACGAACGCATTCTGACCGGCGAAGTCCTAAGCCGGATCACAACAGACACCACTTTGATTCAGTCGGTCATCGGGTCGTCCGTTTCTATCGCCCTGCGTAATCTGCTGATCTTCATCGGCGGGCTGGGGCTGATGCTGCTTACCTCGGCCAAGCTGGCGGGGTTGGTATTGTTGATCGTTCCTGCCGTGGTGGTGCCGATCCTGACCCTGGGGCGACGGATGCGCAAGCTGAGCCGCGAAACACAGGACTGGATCGCGGCGTCCTCGGGCAACGCCTCCGAAAGCCTGTCTGCCGTGCAGACGGTACAGGCGTTTAGCCACGAAACCGCCAGCCGGGAGCAGTTCGCGACCATCACAGAGGCGTCTTTCGACAAGGCCAAAGAGCGCATCAAGATCCGCGCGTATATGACTGTGATCGTGATTTTTCTGGTCTTTTCCGGTGTTGTTGGCGTGTTGTGGATTGGCGCGCGCGACGTGCGCGGCGGTGACATGACGGCCGGTTCGCTGGTACAATTCGTAATTTATGCGGTCATGGTGTCGGGCGCGGTTGCTGCCCTGTCCGAAATCTGGAGCGAGTTGCAACGCGCCGCCGGTGCGACCGAACGGCTGGTCGAATTGTTGCAGACCGATGATACGGTGCTGGATCCCGAAGCGGGCCAACGCTTGCCCCAGCCGGTGCGCGGCGAAATCGGTTTTGAAGCCGTGCAATTCACCTATCCCGCACGCCCTGATGTTGTTGCCCTTGAAGGGGTCACGCTGGATATCAAGCCGGGCGAAACCGTTGCTTTTGTCGGGCCCTCCGGTGCGGGCAAGACCACGATCATCCAGTTGCTGTTGCGCTTTTATGATCCACAGTCAGGCCGTGTCACACTGGATGGTGTCGATCTGCGCGACCTGACCCGCGCGGAATTCCGCGCCGCCATCGCGCTGGTCCCGCAAGACCCGATCATCTTTGCGGCGACCGCTGCGGAGAACATCCGGTTTGGCCGCCCCGATGCAAGCGACGCCGAAGTGGAGGGGGCCGCACAGGCCGCGGCCGCGCATGAGTTCATCACCGCGCTGCCGGAAGGCTATGACAGTTATCTGGGCGAGCGTGGCGTGATGTTGTCAGGCGGACAGAAACAACGCATCGCAATTGCCCGCGCCATCCTGCGCGACGCGCCCGTGTTGCTGCTGGACGAAGCCACCAGTGCGCTAGATGCCGAGAGCGAACGTGCGGTGCAAGAAGCCGTGGACATTCTGAGCCAGAACCGCACGACGTTGATTGTGGCGCACCGTCTGGCCACAGTGAAAAAGGCCGATCGCATCGTTGTTCTGGACAAGGGGCAGGTGGTGGCGACGGGCACCCATGACGAGCTGGTGGCCAAGGGCGGGCTTTATGCGCGGCTGGCACGGCTGCAATTCACCGATGGCATGCAGGCCCCGTAATTCCCCCTTTTACCTGCGTCGGAAAACAAGTCATACTGGCGTAGAACATATAAATAGGGAGATCCGAAATGGGTTTGTGGAGTTTTGTTAAAGGTGCCGGTAAGAAGGTTTTTGGCGGTGACGACGATGCCGAAGTTTCCGGCGCGGCACTGCAGGACGAGTTGAAAGACCTTGGTCTGGATTCCGAAGGCCTTGAGATCACCGTTGAAGGCGATCAGGTCAAAGTCAGCGGCAATGCCGTCAGCCAGGAAATGAAAGAGAAAGTCATTTTGGCCGTGGGCAACGTCGAAGGCGTGTCCGCTGTGGATGACCAGATCGCTGGTGGCGAAGGCGAGCCGACGTTCCACACGGTTGAAAAGGGCGATACCCTGTCTGCAATCGCGCAGAAGACGTTGGGCAAAGCGTCACGCTATCCCGAAATTTTCGAAGCCAACAAGCCGATGCTCAGCCATCCTGACAAAATTTACCCCGGTCAGGTTCTGCGCATTCCAACGGCGTAACCGGCACGCGGGGATGACCCGCAAGCTGTAAAGGCAAAGCAGGGCGGCGGCACATTAGGTGCGGCCGCCCTTTTTGTTGGTTTTATCCCAAATGACGCGGCGTTTTGCAGCTGGCGATACTTGCGGAAATCCCGATTCCACCGCATCCTCCCTCGATAAATAACAAAGGCCGTAAAATTGGCCGCTAAGGGAGGATAGGCGATGCCATACGCCGGGATGAAAGACCGCAATGCGATTGTCGCAGAGATGCCATGGGCCGAACGCGACGTGCCCACGACACTTTATGGACAACTCAGCGAAACCACACAGAAATTTCCCAATCACAAGGCGATTTCTTTTCAGATTCTGTCCGGGCCGAAGGACAAGTCCGAGACGTTTACCTGGACGCAGTTGCACGCCAAGGTAACCCAGACGGCGAATATGCTGCGCGGTCTTGGCATCGGGCCCAAAGATGTGGTGGCCTATGTGCTGCCCAATTGTAATGAAACGGTGCTGACCCTTTTGGGGGGCGCGGTGGCTGGCATTGCACAGCCGATCAACCCGTTGCTGGACCCTGAACAGATCGCATCGATCCTGCGCGAAACGGGGGCCTCGATTGTGGTGACCCTGCGGCCGTTCCCTAAAACGGATGTGGCGGAAAAGACGGCTGAGGCGGTCAAAATGGCCCCCGGCGTTCACACGGTACTTGAAGTTGATCTGGTGCGTTATCTGACGCCGCCAAAGTCATGGATTGTTCCGTTGATCCGCCCCAAGGGCAAGGTGGAGAACCATGCGAAGTATCTGAACTTCAATGCGGAAATCGACAAGCAGCCGACGACGCTGACGTTCGAGGATGTGCAGGAAGACCGCGTTGCCTTCTATTTCCACACAGGTGGCACGACGGGCATGCCCAAGGTCGCGCAGCATCTGTACTCCGGTGCGATCTATAACGGCTGGGTCGGTGCGAAAACGCTGTTGTCTGCCGAGGATGTCATGCTGTGTCCGCTGCCGCTGTTCCATGTGATGGCGTGTCAGGTGATGCTGATGGGGGCCGTTGCCTCTGGCGCGCATGTGGTATTCCCGACGCCGCAAGGGTATCGCGGCGAGGGGGTGTTCACCAATATCTGGAAGCTGGTTGAGCGGTATAAGGTGACCTTTGTGGTTTCGGTGCCGACGGCATTGGCCGCGACCATGCAGGTGCCGGTTGATGCGGATATCTCCAGTGTGAAAACCGCCTTTTCGGGATCTGCCCCTTTGCCGTTGGAGCTGTTCCGCCGGTTTGAAAAGACCACGGGCATGACCATTGTGGAAGGTTACGGCATGACCGAAGCCACCTGTCTGGTGTCGGGTAATCCGGTGGACGGCGAAAAGAAAATCGGGTCAATCGGCATCCCGTTCCCTTATACGGACGTCAAGATTGTCAAAGGCAGTGCCGAGGGCGACATCGAGGCGCGCGTGGACGAGATCGGCGAGATTTGTGTATCCAATCCAGGGGTTTACGTCGATAACACCTATACCGAGGCGGAGAAGAACAAAGGCCTGTATTATGATGGCAGCTATCTGCGCACCGGTGATTTGGGGCGTGTGGATGCGGATGGCTATCTGTGGATCACGGGCCGCTCGAAGGACCTGATCATTCGCGGTGGGCACAACATCGACCCTGCCGAGATCGAAGAGGCGCTGTTGGGCCATCCTGCGGTCGGCTTTGCCGGTGCGATCGGCCAGCCGGATGCGCATTCGGGTGAATTGCCCTGCGCCTTTGTTGAATTGGTGGAAGGTGGTTCGGTGACCCCGGAAGAGCTGATTGCCTATTGCAAGGAACACGTCAAGGAACGCGCGGCACAGCCCAAGCACATCAAGATCATGGACGAGTTGCCCAAGACGGCGGTTGGCAAGATCTTCAAGCCGGACCTGCGCAAGGATGCGATCACACGGGTCTATGACGAAGCGCTAAGCGGTGCGGGCGTCGCGGCACGGGTGGATCACGTGATCGACGACAAAAAGCGGGGTCTGGTGGCGATGTTGGCGATGAACGGGGCGTCTGACGGCGATGTCGATGCAGCGCTGGGCGGGTTCACGCGCCCTTGGGATCCGGTTTGAATGACCCTGACTATACCAGGCTGATAGACGCGGAAACATGGGCCTATATCGCCCGTCTGGACGCGGCCTATCCGCCGGATGCGGTGCAAATGAGCATCGCAGAACAACGCGCGGCATATGACACCATGTGCCGCGTTTTCCATGCGCCGCGCCCTGCGGGGGTGACGGTGCAGGACCATGATTTCGGCGCAGTGCCCTGCCGCCAGTACACGTCAGGCAACAGCGGAACCACGGTGATCTACTATCACGGCGGCGGCTTTGTGGTGGGCGGACTGGAAAGCCATGACGACATCTGTGCTGAGCTGTGCGCGCGTACCGGTTATGACGTAATTTCAGTGGATTACGCGCTGGCACCGGAGGCGGTTTTTCCGCGCTGTTTCAACGACGCATGGGCGGCGTTCGCGGCGATTGCACAGGAACGCAGAGGCGACATAGTACTGTGCGGCGACAGTGCGGGGGGCAACCTTGCGGCCGCCGTGGCGCACCATGCACGCGGGCGCGTAGATGGGCGTGTTGTCGGGCAGGTGTTGATTTACCCCGGCCTTGGCGGTGATCAAAGCAAGGGGTCCTATGTGACCCATGCCAACGCGCCGCAGCTCACGATGGCGGATCTCGCGTTTTACAAAACCGTGCGGACCGGCGGCGCGGATGTGCCGGAGAACGATCCGCGATTTGCACCGCTTCAGGACAATGATTTCAGCGGCTTGCCACCTACCGTCGTTGTCAGCGCGGCGTGTGATCCGCTGGCCAGTGACGGCGAAACCTACCGTGATGCACTGCTGCATGCGGGCGGGCAGGCCGTGTGGTTCAATGAGGCGGGCATGGTCCATGCCTGTCTGCGCGCCCGCAACATGAGCACGCGGGCGGCGGCGTTTTTTGACCGTGTTGTGACGGGCGTCGCGGCACTGGGGCGGCGCGACTGGCCTTATTGATTTAGCTCAGAAAGCTCTTGGCTTTCATGGTGTTAGCGGGTTCTGCGCCGAGGCGGTGCAGGATCGTCGGGGCAAGTTGCACCTGATCAATCACAACATCAGGTGCGGGGCCCTTGGCAGGACCGAAATAGTAGAGCGCGGTTTCCTGTTGTAAGGCACCGCGTCCGCCATGATGGCCGCGGTCGTCCTGACCGTGATCCGCTGTTACGATCACCTCGTACCCCGCCGCAAGCCATTTGGGGATGAAGGGGGCCAGCATTTCGTCCATGACGTGGCAGGCGTGGTCCATTTCCTGACTTTCGTGGAAAAAGCGGTGGCCCATGCTGTCCAAGGTGCAGGTGTGCAGCATCCCGTAGTTCAGCCCGTAGCGCAGGCAGAGGTTGGTCAGCGTGGCAAAGAGATCAACGTCTGAGGGGGTCATCTGGTTGACCAGCCCGTAACCGGTCATGGTGTGGAAACGGCCATGGTTGATGCTGGTGCTGTCGGGTTCGTCGTATTCAATATCGCGCACGTAATCAAAGGGATGGCGGTTGAAGAACTCGGACCAGAAAGAGTGGGCGACGGCCCCTGTGACCCCGCCGGCGGCACGGGTCTGGGCAAAGACGTCCTTGTGCGACAGGCGGAAGACATTGCCGTTGCCGGTGCAGCCGTGTTCCTGTGGCGTGACGCCGGTGTGGATCGTGGCGTAGCAGGAGGCAGAGGTCGAGGGCAGGGCAGCGCGGTGTTTCCAGACACGAGCCTGCCCACTGTCCACCCAGCCTTCAAGGTTGCCGAACAGGCGGCGGAAATTGCGGTAGGGCACGCCGTCGAGAATGATCAGAAGGAGTTTGTTGTCCATGGGGCGGCTCCGGTTTGGGGGTCATATGGTGGCGGGCGCGGGGGGGTTAACGAAAGATGAGCATGCGTTCGTCGAATCGGGGGTTAACGCCTGTTTTTTATGGCAAAAAGCCGTGTCGCCCCGCGTACACCCCCCGTGCACCCCCAGTACACCGGGGGGTGCATGTTTTGCGGGGTTAACGGTGCGGGCGCATCAGTTGCCCGCACTTTCCATTTTGCGATGCGCAAGCACCTCTTCCAGCCAGCCGAGTTTCATTTCGGGGACAGAGGACAGCAACAGATCGGTGTAATCGTCAAAGGGCGGTGCCAGCACCTGTGACTTGGAACCATAGCGCACGACCTGTCCTTGAAACATCACCGCGATGCTGTCGGCGATGGCTTTGACCGTGGCCAGATCGTGGGTGATGAACAGGTAAGACACATCTTCGATCTTTTGCAGCTTGAGCAGCAATTTCAGGATGCCGTCCGCGACGAGTGGATCAAGCGCAGAGGTAACTTCGTCGCAGATGATCAGCTTGGGTTTGGCCGCCAGCGCGCGCGCGATGCAGACACGTTGTTTTTGCCCCCCCGACAGTTCCGCGGGATAGCGATCCTGAAACCCGTCGCCCAGTTCGATTTCGTCAAGCAGTTCCTGAATGCGCGCTTGTTTGGCTTTGCCCTTGAGGCCGAAATAGAATTCCAGCGGGCGGCCGATGATCGTTCCCACGGTCTGGCGCGGGTTCATGGCGGTGTCGGCCATCTGGTAGATCATCTGCAATTCGCGCAGATCTTCGAGGCTGCGGGTGGGCAGGTCTGGCGACAGGGTGCGCCCGTCAAAGGTGATGCTGCCTTGTGATGGCGGCAACAGGCCGGTGATGACCCGCGCGAGGGTGGATTTGCCGGAACCGGATTCCCCGACAATGGCAAGGGTCTGGCCCGGGTGCAGGTCGACGTTCACATCCTTGAGCACATCGAAATCGGTGCCACGGTAGCGCGCGGTGATGTTTTGTACGCGCAACAAAGGCGTGTCGGTTGGTGTCTTTTCCTCATGTGCGATGGAGCGGACGGAAACCAGCGCCTGCGTGTATTCTTCTTGCGGGTTGTTGATGATCTGGTCTGTCGTGCCGTATTCGACCATCGCCCCCTGTTGCAGCACCATGATGTGGTCGGAGACCTGCGCGACGACGGCTAGGTCGTGGGTGATGTAAAGGGCGGCCACGCCGGTGTCGCGGATCGCTTCCTTGATCGCGGCCAGCACGTCGATTTGTGTGGTCACGTCCAGCGCGGTGGTGGGTTCGTCAAAGACCACCAGATCGGGTTCGGGACAAAGCGCAAGCGCCGTCATGCAGCGTTGCAGCTGGCCACCGGACACCTGATGGGGGTAGCGTTCGCCGATATTTTGAGGGTCCGGCAGGCCCAGTTTTTCAAACAGGGTGACCGCGCGGGCTTCTGCCTCGGCTTTGGTGAATTTCTTTTGGAAAATCGCGGCCTCGGTCACCTGCTCCATGATCTTTTTGGCAGGGTTGAAGGAGGCGGCAGCGGATTGGCTGACATAGGTGACTTCGCCACCGCGCAAACGGCGCACATCGCGGATGCCCGATTGCAGGATGTCGCGGCCATTGACGTGCACCTCACCGCCGGTGATTTCCACGCCACCGCGCCCGTAGGCCATCGCGGCCAGCCCGATGGTGGATTTGCCGGCACCGGATTCCCCGATCAGGCCCAGCACTTTGCCGCCCTCTAGGTCGAAATCGACGCCATGCACGATTTCGATCGGGCGCGGGCGTTCACCGGGGGGGAAGATGGTGGCCCCGATTTTAAGGCCACGCACTTTGAGCAGGGGTGTGTTGGACTGTGGGTCTGACATTAGCCGCGCCCTCCCTTAAGTGATGTGGTGCGGTTCAGGATCCAGTCCGCCACGAGGTTGATCGAGATGCACAGGGTGGCGATGGCATAGGCAGGATAAAGGGCTGCTTGAATGCCGTAGTTGATGCCTTCCTTGTTCTCTTTCACGATGCCGCCCCAATCGGCCAGCGGCGGTTGTACGCCAAGGCCAAGGAACGACAGGGTCGAGATGAACAGCACCGCGAAGATAAAGCGCAGGCCCATTTCCGCGACCAGCGGGGAGAGGGCGTTTGGCAGGGTTTCGCGAAAGATGATCCAGCCGATTTTTTCGCCACGCAGACGTGCCGCTTCGACATAGTCCATCACGGTGATATCGACCGCCACCGCACGGGCCAGGCGATAGACGCGGGTGCTGTCCAGAAGGCCCATGAGCAGGATCAGGATAAAGGTGGTGGTTGGCATGACCGACAGGACCACCAGCGCGAAGATCAGCGAGGGGATCGACATGATAAGGTCGATAAAGCGGGAGATCAGTTGATCGACCCAGCCACCAGAAACGGCCGCAAAGAAGCCAAGCACGGACCCCAATGTGAAGCTGAGGATGGTCGCCATGGTCGCAATAAAGATCGTGGTACGCCCGCCGTAGATCAGGCGGGTCAGCAGGTCACGCCCGATGCTGTCGGTGCCCAGCAGAAACTGCGAAGAGGAGGGTTCCCAGACATCGCCCACAACTTCGGCCATGCCGTAGGGGGCGATGAGAGGGGCAAACAGGGCCATCAGAAAGTAAAGGCCGGTGAAGAAGAGGCCGATCATGGCGGAGATTGGGATATTCTTCATGAGATTGTCTCGCTTTGGCCGTCGTACGGCGCTCTTTGGGCTGCGCCAAAGACGCCCCGCCCGCCGTCCCGTTTCTGGTTTACCATAATGACCGGGTGCCTCCCGGCGCTTTTGCAGGGCAAAAACGCGGTGGTCGCACGGATTGATTTTTTCGGTGAAAAATCAGTCAGAACAACGCCCCGCCCGCCGTCACGACTGTTTGGGGGTTGAACGCTACCGAGTGCCTCCCGGCGCATTTTCGTGGAAAATACGCGGTGGTCGCACGAAATGCCTTTTTTCGGGGAAAAAGTCATTTGGGATGCCTCAAACGCGGGTTGGCGAGAATGGAAACGATGTCGGCAATCAGGTTCAGACCGATGTATACGGCGGCAAAGATCAGGCCGCAGGCCTGCACCACCGGCACATCGCGTTTGGCGACGTGATCCACAAGGTATTGCCCCATGCCCGGATAGGCGAACACAACTTCGACGACGACCACGCCAACCACAAGATAGGCGAGGTTGATCATGACCACGTTGACGATGGGGGCAATGGCGTTGGGAAAGGCGTGTTTGGCGATGATTTTCAGCATCCCCATGCCTTTGAGTTCAGCCGTTTCGATATAGGCCGATTGCATCACGTTCAGGATGGCCGCGCGGGTCATGCGCATCATATGGGCCAGCACAACAAGGGTCAGTACCATTACGGGGATGGCGATGGCGTTCAGTTTCTGGCCCAGTGACATGCTGTCATTGATGATGGCGACAGAAGAGAACCAGCCAAGGCGGATGGAAATCCAGTAGATCAGCACGTAGCCGATCATGAATTCGGGGATTGAAATGGTGGTGAGGGTCACCGCCGAAATCAGCCTGTCGGGAATGCGGTCTTTGTAGCGAACGGCCAGCAGACCAAGGAAGATGGCCAGCGGGACCGAGATGACGGCAGCCCAGAAGGCGAGGAAAAGCGTGTTGCCAAGGCGGGAGCCCAGACTTTCGGCGATGTCGCGCCCGTTGGTTAAAGCGGTGCCAAGATCGCCTTGAAGGAAGCCTCCGAGCCATTGGAAATAGCGTGCAACGGGTGGGTCGTTCAGGCCCAGTTCGGCGCGCAGGTTGGCGAGGCTTTCGGGGGTCGCAGACTGGCCAAGAATTTGCTGGGCCACGTCGCCGGGCAGCATCATTGTGCCGCCGAAAATAAGGATGGATGCTGCGAAGAGGAGCATCAAGCCCAGCGCAACGCGCTGAGCTATCAGTTTTAAGATGGGGTGCATGATCAGGCCGCCTTAAGCGTCCATCACCCAGCATTTGATGTGTGATTTGTTGTTCATCACAGGACCGTTCGGGTCGTTGGCCCAACCGCCGATTTTGTTGGACACACCGTTCACAAAGTCGTTGAACATCGGCAGGATCAGACCGCCTTCTTCGTTCAACATGCGGCCCATTTTGGAATAGATTTCCTTGCGCTTGGCGTTGTCCAGCTCGGCCTTGGCCGCGTTGAGCATCTCGTCAAACTCGGGGCGTTTCCAGCGGGTGTCGTTCCAGTCTGCGGTCGACAGATAGGCGGTCGAATACATCTGGTCCTGCACCGGACGGCCGCCCCAGTAGGAGGCACAGAAAGGCTGTACGTTCCAGACTTCGGACCAGTAACCGTCGTTAGGCTCGCGCTTGATTTCCAGCGGAATGCCGGCGGCTTGCGCGGACTGCTGGAACAGGGCGGCAGCATCGACCGCGCCGGGGAAGGCACCGTCGGCCACACGCAGAACGATCGGCGAACCGTCGTGGCCGGATTTCGCGTAATGCTCTTTGGCCTTTTCGATGGAATGCTCGCGCTGCGGGATGGTTTCGTCAAACAGCGGGTAGGCGGCGTTGATCGGCATGTCGTTGCCCTTGGTGCCATAGCCGCGCAGGATTTTGTCGACCATTTCGTCGCGGTTGATGGCGTATTTCAGCGCCAGCATCACGTCGTTATTGTCGAATGGTGCGGTGTCTTTATGCGCGATAAAGACATAGTGGCCACGGCCGGCAACCGATTCAACACGCAGGTTGGGCGCGCGGTCAAGCAGGGCTGCAACCTTGGGGTCAACGCGGTTGATGATGTGGACCTGACCGGACTGCAACGCAGCGGTACGCGCGGTCGCATCGTTCAGCACCAGCTGTTCGATTTCGTCGGCAAAACCACGGTTGTCCGCATCCCAGTAGTCATCGCGGCGTTTGAAGGCATGGCGCACACCGGGTTCGTCGATTTCAAGTGTGTAAGCACCGGTACCGATTGCGGCCCCCGGATTGTCCATGCCGCCACCGGGCTGGATCATCAGGTGATAGTCGGCCATCAGGAAGGGAAGGTCGGCATTGGGGGTGTCAAGGTTGACGATGAAGTTGTCGCCGTCGACCTTCATCTCGGAGATGCCTTTCATGATGCCCAAGGCACCTGATTTCGCATCTTCGTTGGAGTGGCGCTGCATTGTTTTCAGCACGTCGTCCGGTGTCATATCTTTGCCGTTGGAGAACGGGATGCCTTTGCGGATTTTGAAAACCCACTGTTTGGCGTCGGCGGATGCTTCGACGCTTTCGGCCATGCGGTAGTCAAGTTCGCCTTTGGCGTCGACTTCGACCAGCAGTTCGCCCCACGCGCGGATGTTGTTCAGGGGCGCTTCGGACGCGACAAGTGCCGGATCCTGTGTGTTGGTTGATTCACCGCCGGAAGAGGCGATTTTCATCATGCCGCCGCGTACCGGTTTGGCATGGCCGTCTGCTGCGGCAGAGTTTGCAAGCATGGTATTGGCAACAGCGGCCGTTACGCCAAGTGCTGCGGCACGGCCGACAAATTCGCGGCGCGTCATCAGGCCGGAGGCAACTTTGCCCGTCAGATGTTTCAGTTCGTTATTCATTGGATATCTCCCGTGAGGTGTCTGCGCTTATGCGCAAGTTTTATTGATTGATGAATCAACGTTAAGCATTTCAGTCCTTCTCGCAAGCGTTAAAAGGCATGGTAATGTAACGGTCTGGCTACAAGTGATCCCTCGCGATGCTCTTTGCCACGTCGCGGCTGTAGATTAAAGTGTCGTTTTCGAAGGCTTCGATGCGCGCGGTCAAATGGAACCGGGTTGCATCGGATGTCATTTCGCAGCGGGCCTCGGTGCGCAGGGCAATATCGTCACGTGTCAGCGTGTCGGTCCAGTGGCATGTACCCTTGGCGGACAACGGATCATCCGGGTGGATAGACCAGTTTTCGCGCGCGACCGAGCCTGAGACAAGTCCATGCTCGCTGTCGCGCACCTCGCCAAAGTCGTCTTCGATGATCAGGCTGACGGTGCCGGTGACCGTGTCGGTTTCCTGCCGGCGCACATGCGCATCGGGGCGCAGGGTGTCCACCTGCCACGGCTCGGCGGCGGTTGGCGGTTCGAAGAAATGTTCGTCGCCGCCAAAGGTGGGACGTTGCGGAATGTCGATGCGGCCTGCGGACAGGGACAGCTTGGTTGGTGTGGGGGAGGGCCAGAGCAGCGGCCAGTAGGCATCCGAAATCGACACACGCAGGCGGTGCCCCTTGGGCACGCGGTAGGCGATGTGATCAAGTTTAAAGGTGATGTCCTGCGCGGTGCCGCGTGGCATCGGGGTTGGATCGGCAGCACTGGTGCGGTGTGACAGGTTCAGCACGCCATAGGTAATACGTGTCGCCGCGCCATCGGGGTGGATATGATTAAGGCGCACAGCAATCTGGGCTTGGGGCTGGTCGCTGGCAAGGGTCAGGGTAATCTGCGGTGCGCCGACGATATCCATGTCCTGTTCCAGCGGGGCGCTGTCAAAGGTGGTGGAAAGGGCGTCATCACCACGCTGATCGCCCGGCGTTTCGGGGCCAAGCCAAATGGCGCAGTATTCACCGGATTCGGCACCACAATGGGCGGGCGAGGTGACGGTTTGGGTAAGCGGTCCGGCTGTCGGGCTGAGCCCTGTGTCGGTCAGGTGTAGCGCCTGCGTGTCAAGGTGCGCGGTGGCGCCGTTTGCCTCGGCAATCCAGCGGCCGGGGCGTTCGGCATACCAGCGGGCAGGGCGCACACCGTCCATCAGATAGGCGCGGTAATCGGGATCATTTTCAACGCCTGTGTCCGCGTCCTTGAGCCAGCGGTCCCACCAGCGCAGCGCCTCTTGCAGAAAGCCGATGCGCGGTTCGGGCACAGCGAAATGGGGGTATTTATGGACCCAAGGGCCGACAATACCTTTGGCGTCCGGCAGCGCTTCGACCAGTTGGGGCACGGCGTTTTTATAGGCGTCGCCCCAGCCGCCGACGGCCAATACCTTGGCCTTGATCGCGCTGTAATCCTCGATGACCGAACCGTGGCGCCAATAGGCATCGCGGCGTTGATGGCGCAGCCAGGTTTCCGGCAGGAACGGTTCGGCCTTGAGCCGCTCCAGCCACATCTCGCGCCAGTCGGGGCGCAGCGCAGGATCGGGCGCTTTGGAGGAGTAGGACCACATGGTCGCCCCCCACCCGAGGTTTTCATTCAGCAGGCAGCCGCCCTTGTAATGGATGTCATCGGCAAAACGGTCGACGGTGGAGCACAGGGTAATGACAGCCTTGAGCGGTTCGGGGGCGAGGGCGGCAACCTGCAATCCGTTAAATCCGCCCCAGCTGATCCCCATCATGCCGACACGGCCGTTGCACCACGGTTGCGCGGCCAGAAAATTAATCACCTCGACCGCGTCGGCCTGTTCTTGCGGGGCGTATTCGTCCTCCATCACGCCGTGGCTGTCGCCATTGCCGCGCATGTCGACGCGCACACAGGCATAGCCGCGCTCGGCAAACCACGGATGGGTCAGGGCATCGCGCGCGCAGGTGCCGTCGCGTTTGCGGTAGGGCAGGTATTCAAGGATCACCGGCACAGGATCGTCACCGGCATCTTCGGGCATCCAGACCCGCGCCGAAAGGCGGCATCCGTCGGACAGGGTGATCGCGAAATCGGGATCTTCGGTGAGGGTGCGCAGGGCGTTGGGCGTTGTTGGCATGGGGTAAAGGCTGGTCCTGTTGGATATTTTGTCAACTGTTGCTTTGCTGCAATGTTGACCCGCGCAACCTTTGTGTAAAGCGCAAAAGTATCAGTATTTGCGCGGTAATTCTCCAGCAGGCATCGTTGAATAGCCACCCTCATAGGTAGAATGAGCGATTCGTTCCAAAATTCCCCTATGCAAAATGGCAATTTCAAGGTAGCAAAATGGCAAGAATAAACGTGGCACGGGACGCATGAACGGACCGGCCTTGGAATTAATAACGAGAAGGCCCGCATAGAACGGGTGCTTTGAGGTAGAGTGGTGGTGTTATGAAGGCGATTGATTTCGTCGTCCGCGATAATGCGGGCGGTTTGCAACGTGGTACGGTGCCGGATGGTGCAAAGACCCATGCAATTCAGGCTGGCGCAGGTCAGGAAATTTCCCTTAATCTGAGACAGGTCGATCTGTCGACGCAGGTGCGTGAGGGCAGTGATCTGGTGATCACCCTGACCGACGGGCGTCAGATCACGATCGACAATTACTTCAACGGATCAGGCACGCCGAACCGGCTGTTCATCTCCGCTGACGGCTATCTCAACGAGGTGGCGTTTGTGGATACGGGCGCGGGCGAGCTGTATGCGCAGTTCGGTCCGACCGAGCAGTGGGGCAAGTGGTCCCCGTCTGATGATCTGATCTATCTGGGACGTACCGAGCTGGCAGCGGCCGGTTATGCAGATGATGAAGTGTCGATGTTCCCCGCACCGCTTCTGGGTGCGGCCGGACTTTTGGGTGGCGGTACAGCCGCAGCGGCAGCCGCTGTTGTTGGTGGCGCCGCGGTTATCGGTGCCGGTGGCGGCTCTGGTGATGAAACCGGCGGTGGCGGCGAAGGCGGCGACGGCGGCGGTGACACCGGCGGGCCAAACCCCGACCGCGATCTGGTTCAGGACCCTTATGTCAATGATCCCGACCTTGTTGGCGAGATCGGCGGCGACGATGCCGAGCAGGTCATCACGATCACCGGCGGCGGTGCCCCCGGCGACACGGTCATTGTGACGCTGGGCGATGTGCAGGTTGAAACCGTCATCAACGAAGAAGGCTTTTTCACCTGCGGCTTTATGCCCCCGAATTTCCCGCCGGATGGCACCTATGAGGCTGTCGTCACAGTCGTGACAGAAGGCGGTGAGGTGGTTCTGGATGGTCCGGGTTACGTGATCGACCTGACGCCGCCCTTGGTGGAAGTGTCGACCGGAACGGACTCCGTTGGCGATTTCTTTAACGCTGTCAGCTTTGCCGATGGTGTGACCCTGTCAGGCACCGGCGAAGCGGGTGCGTCCATTCTGGTGACCATCGCGGGCATCGAGCAGACCACAACTGTTTCTGAAACCGGCACCTGGTCGGTCAGCTGGGCGGCAGGCACGCTTGAGGGGGGCGAATATTCCACCGGCGTGACCATTGTCAGCGCGGACGCCTTTGGCAACACCACGACAATTTCCGACACTGTTGTGATCGACACGGTTTCAAACGTGACCATCGACACGGCCAACGTCGAAACAGACGGCATCGTAAACGCGGTCGAGCAGGAAGACGGCGTAACATTGACCGGCACGGCGCAGGCGGGATCAACTGTGGTTGTGACCTTCGGCACCGGTTCGCATGCAGCTACCGTTGATGCGAACGGCAACTGGTCTGCGGATTTCGCGATGAGCGAAGTGCCGACCGGCGAATTACAGGCCACTGTGACGGCTGTTGCGACCGACGCGTTGGGCAACTCCAGCACGGCGTCGGGTCTGGTGGACATCGACACGCTGGTGCGTGACTTTGCCTTTACCGGCACGACAGGTGGTGCGGACGGTGTGATCAACGAGGCCGAAGCGGCGCAAGGTCTGGTCATGACAGGCACAACCGAGCCCGGTTCAAGTGTCATGGTGTCCTTTGGCGGGTCCAATCAGGCCGCTACGGTTGCCGCGAATGGCAGCTGGACGGTGACTTTTGCCGCCAACACCATTCCGTCGGGTGAGCAAACCGCAGTAATGACGGCAGTGGCCACGGATATTGCCGGCAACGTCGATACCATCACGCGCAACGTGGACATTGACCGTGACGGGGGCATCCTGACGATCAGCCCTGCGCCGGTTGAAGGCGACGACATCATCAACGAAGTCGAAGCGTCTGATGGCGTGGTTCTGACCGGTACGTCCAACCCGAATGCGGTTGTGACCGTGACCATGGGCGGCGTCAGCAAGACAGTCAGCGCCGATGGTGCAGGCAACTGGACAGCGAATTATTCCAACAGCGATGTAACGCCCGGCGTCTACACCGCACAGATCACTGCGACCACGACAGATGCAGCCGGCAACACGCTTAATGCTTCTGACAGTGTCGAAGTGGACACGCGGGTCGACAACCTTGGCGTACAGGCCAGCCTTGTCGAAGGGGACGGCACCATCAACGGGGCCGAGCGTCTGGCCGGCGGCGGCGTTCAAGTGACGGGCACCACCGAAGTTGGCTCAACCGCCGTGGTGGTCACGCTGAACGGTGTGGCGGTCAATGCGGTTGTGGCGGCAAACGGCACATGGACGGCGAACTATGCCTCCAGTCAGGTGTCCGAAGGAACGTATACCGCGACCGTATCGGTTCAGGCGACAGACCGCGCGGGCAACACTGCGACAGTGTCCGATGTTGTGAACGTGGATACCGAAGTTGTGCCCTTGAGCATCGACGACGGGGCAGGCGGGCGTGACAGCACGGTCAACATCGCCGAAGCGGCGACAGGTATTGATTTGGGCGGCGAAGTCGAAGTGGGCAGCACCGTTTCCGTGACCTTTGACGGCACACCTTATGTGGCGAATGTCGACAATGCGGGTAACTGGAGCCTGACAATTCCACCTTCCGCGATCCGTTCGGGCGAATACAATGCCGCCATCGTGGTGACAGCCACGGATGCGGTTGGCAACGTCGATACAATCAACGACACGCTGGCGATTGATACCTCTGCGCCTTCCGGACCGGCAATCGAAAGCCTGAACGAAGGACGTGTTGGTTTCCGTGGCATTTCCACCGATCTGACCGATGACGAGTTGGCGGTGTATCAGGTGCAGGACAATGGCACCGTGACGGAAGTGGCGTCGCAAAGCGGTGCGAGTACGACGCGTCCCGAAACCAACATCGACTTCAACTCGGATGTGCCGGACGGTTCGCATCTGGTCATCACGGCCACGGATGATGCGCAAAACACCACCGGTACCTATGTGGTGCTGGATGACGGTGCGCCGAATTCGACCATCGCGATCAGCAACCCGGCGCTTGGCAACTACAACATCGAAACCGTTGACATGACCTTTGCCGAAGAGGGCAATCTGACCATCGACGAAGCGGCGCTGCTGGCCTTGTCCAGCAACTCCAATGAGTTGATGATCCTCGGCGGTGCCGATGACACGGTCACGATTTTGGGTGCAACACGCGGTAACAGCAGTGGCGGTCAGACGACCTATTCACTGGGTACCGAGGGCACGATCATCGTTGACGACCAGATTGACGTGATCACCTAAGCGAAAAGACCAAGGAGAGGCGCGGGCGTCAAATGACCCGCGCCCCCGATAATATCGGCCATAAAGACCGAGACGTTGAGGGCAGGATATGGGGCAAGGTGTAAACAGGGCAGTCGGAGTGTGTGCGATGGCATTCACGCTGACAGGATGTTTGTCGGATGCAGGCGGCAGCGCGGGTGACTTTGTTGCGCGGCTCAAATCGCCTGATGCAAACTCCGTTGCGCGGCCCAGCCACGCAGAAAAAGTAAATTCCGAAAGTGCGATCATTCAGGGGCTGTCGGCGCGCAGTTCTGCCTTGCCTGCAGGCAGCAGTTACGAACGGGTCGCGACATCGGTTCTGGCGGCCAATTCGCGTGCGGCGGAATCCGAATTGCGCGCCGCACGGTTGCGTTCGGAAGCGGCATCCAAGAACTGGTTGCCCAAGATCGGGCCGAACATCAGCCTGACGTCACTGGGGTCTTTGGTGGCCAATCTGGTGGTGGATCAGGTGTTGTTCGACAACGGGCGGCGCAAAGGCGAACGCGAATTCGCGATTGCAGATGTTGAAGTCGCGGCCGTGAATTTGGCCAAGGATACCAATGACCGTGTGCATACGGCGCTGTCGCTGTATGTCACTGCCGCAGAGGCGCGCGAAAAGGCGACCCTGTCCGAGGCGTCGCTGCGCGACATGGGGCGGTTCGAATATATCATGTCAGAGCGCGTCAAAGGGGGCGTGTCGGACAGTTCCGATTTGAACATCCTGCGTCAGAAGTTGTCCGAAATCCGTGCAGACCGCGCCGCAAATGTCGAGGCGGCGAATACCGCGATTGCAGAACTGAACGCCATGTCCATCGACCCGCTAAGCGGTTTGCGCGGCGTGCCGGGGTTGCGGGTTTCGCCCCAATCCGCGCAGCCGTTGGATGTGGTTCTGGCCGAAGCCGAGAAGACGCGCACCATTGCGGCGGCCAAGATCGACCGCGCCGACCAACTGCCCGGCCTGTCGGCAGGGGGGACGATTGGTGAAAATTCGGATTTGGGGCTGCGTGTCAGTTCCGACACTTTGTTGGGGTTTGGCACCGGTGCCACCCTGCGCGCCATCGAAGAGGCGAAAGAAGCGGCGGGGCGGCAGGTGTCGCAAGCCAATGAAGACGCCAACCGCCGGCTGCGCAAGCTTGAGGGGCAAATCGCCGCCAAGTCGCGCCAAGCGGACGAAGCCAGTGGTCTGACCGTACAGGCGCAGCGCAATCTGGATGTGTTTCAGGAACAGTATGACGCCGGGCAGCGGCAGGTCATGGATGTAGTGAGTGTATACGAGACTTTTGCCCGCCAGCAGCAGGCCGAGGTCACGTTAAAGTATGAGGCTGCACAGTTGCAGATCGATCTGGCACGCCTGTTGGGCGTGCTGGCCGATGGGGATGAGATTTGAGCCAGAAACGCGCCTTCACGTTAAAGATTAGCAACGGAAATCAGGGACGTCTTGCGGCGGCCAATGGTGCTGAGCGGCCGTCAGAGGCCAGCAAGGCCTCAAGTTTTGAGGACCGCATCAATGTGCGTGCGCAGTTGGCCGCAACCTACGCCGGTTTGTTGGGGGTTGAGGCCGTGCGCCGCGATCTGTTCGAGGCCATTGGCGGTGCGACCCGTGAAGGGGCCAAGGATAAAGACGAAGCCTCCGCGATTGCGCACGGGCTGCGCTCGCTTGGATTGTTGGCACAGGTGGCCAAAGTCGGCCCGCTGAGCGCCGATTTCTGGCCTGCGCTGGCCTATATGACCTCAGGTCAGGTGCTGTTGGTGATGGGGCAGTCGCGCGGCGATCTGGTGATTTTCGACACCAGCTGCCCCGACAACCGCGCCTTTGTGCCAGTCAGCGATTTCAAACCTTTCTTTACCGGCATGCTGGTGCGCGCCGAAGCACCATTGGCCAAGGTCGCGGAGACCCATAAGACCGAAAGCGAAGCGCCACATTGGTTTTGGGGCCAGTTCGGCCGGTTCAAACGCCAGATGGGCGAGGTTGCGATGGGGTCGTTTGTGGCGAACCTGTTGGCAGTTGCTGTGGCGCTGTTTTCCTTGCAGGTCTATGACCGCGTGATCCCGCATCAGTCCGAAGCGACCTTGTGGGTATTGGCGATTGGCGCAGGGCTGGCCCTGTTGATGGAGGCCTTTATCAAGATTGCCCGTGCGCGTCTGATGGACGGGGCGGGGCGGCAGATTGAAATCTCCGTGCTGCAAATCCTGATGGAGCGGATTTTGGGCATGAAATCGGACGCCAAAGGGCAAGCGCCCAATCAGGTGTTTTCGGCGATGCGCGAATTCGGGTCGGTGCGCGAGTTCTTTACCGCCTCGACCATTGGCACCATTGCGGATGTACCGTTTATCTTTGTGTTCCTGTTTCTGGTCGCCAGCATTGCGGGCAACGTGGTTTGGGTTCTGGTGCTGGGCGGTATCCTGATGGTGATCCCGGGGTTCTTTTTACAGCGCAAGATGATCCGTCTGACGCAAGAGACCCAAGGCGCGTCGGCCAAGTCATCGCGCCTTTTGCACGAGACGATTTTTGAACTGGATACGTTGAAAACCCAGCGCGGCGAAGATCGCGTGGCGCGTTTGTGGCAAGAGTTGAACACGGTGCAGGCGGTGAAATCCTCGGAGCAGCGCAAGCTGGCGTCTACCCTGACGTTCTGGAGCCAGGGCGTGCAGCAGGGCACCTATGTGGCGGCAGTGATTACCGGTACTTATCTGGTGTTTGCGGGGCAATTCACCGTCGGTTCGATCATTGCGGTGGGCATTTTGACGGGGCGCACCCTGTCGCCGTTGACGCAACTGGCGGGCACCATGGCGCGTTGGGGCAATGTGAAATCCGCGCTCGACGGGTTGGAAATGATCGCCAGCGCCGAACAGGACGCGGATGAAAGCCGCAGCTATCTGCGCCGCGACAGCCTGAAGGGGCATTTCGAGTTGCGCGATGTAACGTTTCGCTATGAAGAAGACGGCGCGCCGACCTTGAACATCAAGGGCATGGCGATCTTGCCCGGTCAGAAGGTTGCCGTGCTGGGTGCCAACGGGTCGGGCAAGTCGTCGCTTTTGAAGCTGCTGAGCGGTCTTTATTCACCGGAAACCGGACGGGTGATGATTGACGGCACCGAGATGAGCCAGATCGAACCGCGCGATTTGCGCCGGTTGATCGGTTATCTGGGGCAGGATGTGCGCCTGTTTGCCGGTACGCTGCGCGACAACCTGAACCTGACCATGCTGGAACGCGACGATGCACGCTTGCAAGCGGCACTGGATTTCGCAGGGCTGGGGCCGTTCGTCAAAGAACACCACAAGGGTCTGGATCTTGAGATCAAGGACAATGGCGCGGGGCTGAGCATTGGCCAGCGCCAGTCGATCGGCTGGGCGCGGTTGTGGTTGCAGGACCCGAAGGTGTGCCTGCTGGATGAACCGACGGCGGCGCTGGACCAGACGCTGGAACGCACACTGGTCAGCCGGTTGGAAAGCTGGATGGAAGGGCGCACTGCGATCATTGCGACGCACCGCGCGCCGATCCTGGCCCTGACCGAGCGGACGCTGGTGTTGCAGGGCGGCCAGATGACAATTGACGGACCCAAAGACAAGGTGCTGAGCCATCTTGCCAGCACAAAAGGGCAGGCCGCATGAGTTTCGTAAACCCCACCACGATGGATGCGCAAATGAGCCGCCAGATGCGCGGCCCTTCGGCCGTGATCTGGCTGTGTGGCGGGGCGGTGCTGGTATTTCTAATCTGGGCAGCCTTTGCATGGGTGGACGAGATTGTCCGCGCGGAAGGGTCGATGATTTCATCCTCGCGCCCGCAGATCATCCAGAACCTTGAGGGGGGTATTCTGGCCGAGCTGGCCGTCGGCGAAGGCGATATCGTGGAACGCGGCGCCGTTCTGGCGCGGCTGCACGGGACGCAATTCCAATCCTCTGTCGACGATCTGCGCGACCAGATTTCTGCGTTTGAGATCCGCCGTTTGCGGCTTGAGGCAGAGCTGGCGGGGCAGTTTGATTTCAACGTGCCAAATGAATGGGCGGCCCGCACGCCCAATATTGTGGATTCCGAACGGTCCCTGTTGCGCGCACGTCAGTCGGATTTTGTGTCCCGTTCCGATGGGGCCAAACGCGTGTTGGTCGAGGCCGAGCGCGAAGCGAACCTGATGAATGATTTGCTGGAGCGCAATATTGTCTCGTTGATCGAGGCCACACGGGCGCGCAAATCCTATGCGGATGCCCAAATACGCTATGATGAGGTAACGACCCAGACCGAGCTGGAAAGGGCGCAGGAATATTCCGATGTGTTGAAAGAACTGGCGACTTTGCGCCAGAACCTGAAGGCCAGCACAGACCAGTTAAACCGCACGGTTCTGGTCAGCCCGATGCGCGGCATTGTGAACAACCTGTCTGTGACCACAATTGGCGGCGTCGTGCGCCCCGGTGAGGAGATTTTGCAGATTATCCCGCTGGGCGAGGAATTGTTTGTCGAAGCGCGCGTCAAACCCGAGGACATCGCGGGTGTGCGTCCGGGGCAGGACGCGACGGTGAAGCTCTCGGCCTATGATTACACGATTTTTGGCACGTTGAAGGGCAAGGTGACGTTGATTTCTGCCGACACCTTCAAGGACGAACACGCGCGGGAGGCGGATGGCAATCCGCATTACAAGGTGACCTTGCAGGTGGATACGGAGCATCTGACCGAACGTCAGGCGTCCCTGCGGATCAGACCGGGGATGCAGGCAAGTGTGGAGTTGCACACGGGAGCCAAGACGGTTTTGCAGTATTTGCTGAAGCCTTTGTACAAAAGCAAAGAGGCGTTTCGCGAGCCGTAGGCCGCGCGCGCTCATCCGCCCTGCGGGCGTCTTCGCGGGGGATGATGGAGGTGGTGAGAATCGAGGAGGCTGCGGGCTCACCAAAACCAACAGGAATTATGTATCGGTGTCGAGCCAGATCGTGACGGGGCCGTCGTTGGTGAGCGCAACGGACATGTCCGCGCCGAATTTACCGCGCTGTGTGGGGATGCCGAGGGCCGCGATTTCGTCGGCGAAATTTTCGTAGAGCGTATTTGCAAGCGCGGGCTTGGCGGCACGGGAGAAACCGGGTCGGGTGCCGCGTGTGGTATCTGCGGCCAAGGTGAACTGGCTGACCACAAGGGCACCGCCGCCGGTCTGGGGCAGGCTGAGGTTCATTTTGCCGTCGGCATCCTTGAACAGGCGCAGTTTGGCAATTTTTGCGGCGAGGGCTTTGGCGGTGTCGGGCGTGTCATCCGGCATGGCGCAGACAAAGATCAGCAGACCGTTGGCGATTTCGGAAATTTTGGTGCCGTCCACGGTAACGCTTGCGGCGGTGACGCGTTGCAGGAGCGCGCGCATTATTCTTTCCACGCGATGATATCGGCGGGGGTGGCGCGTTCGGTGCGGAACCCGTTGGCGGGGTGGTCCGTGTCGGCAAAGCCGAAAGAGATCGCGCAGAGCACCAGCCGGTCATCCGCGATGCCGAGGTGGTCGCGCACTTGTGGGGCATAGGCGGCGATGGCGGCTTGGGGGATGGTGGCCACGCCAAGGGCTGTCGCGGCCAGCGTGAAGGCGGTGACAAAGCCGCCGCTGTCCATGGCACCGTAGGGCCCAAGTTCGGCAGGGGAGTGGATGATGGCGACATGGGGCGCGTCAAACAGGGCATAGTTGCGCATCATCTGGGCGGCGCGCCCTGCACGATCAGCCTTTTCGATGCCGACTGAATCATAAAGTTGAAAACCGCAGGTGCGGCGGCGTTCGGCGTAGGCACCGCTGTATCCGGCGGGCCAGGCGAGGTCGGGTGCGGGTAGGGTGCCGGTTGCGGCCAGATCGGTGATCATGGCGCGAAAGGCGTCCGTGGCTGCGCCCTTGGTGATTGTGACCTGCCAGGGCTGGGCGTTGCACCATGAGGGCACGTGGCGTGCGGCCTCTACAATCTTGGAAATGGTGGCATCGGGTACGGGGTCGGGGCGAAAGGCGCGGCAGGAATAGCGTGTTTTCAGCGTGTCGTGCAGAGTGTCGTAAGGGGTCATTTTTGTGCTGCCAGATAACCGATGATCCCGGCGGCAATTGCGCCAAGGATCACCGCGATGGTGATTTTGATGGCCGAGTAGGGGCGTTCGCCCTGTACCCGTCCGGTGCGTCCGTTGACGACAAAGCGATAGGTTTTGCCACGGTATTTATAGGCTGCCAACCAGACCGGCAGCAGCACATGTTTGAAGGTCAGGTTGTTGAGGCGCGTGTCGATGTTGTGCACCCGCTGGCGGTCGCCGCCGATGTCGAATTTCACGTCACGTTCGATCACGCGGTCCATATGGGCGCGGGCCTCGACAAAGCCGTCTCTCAGCGAGACTGCATAGGCTTCGGCGCGGAAACCGGCAAGGTATTCAGGCGCATAGGGTTCGAGGGCCGACAGGTCCCACGGCTCCAGCGCATCGGTGTATTTCTTGGGCAGCGATTTGGAGGCCAGCACCAGAACATCGTCAAAGAACCGCGTGACCCGTCCCGAAGCAGCACGCCAGCGCACTTTGGGTACTTGGCGGGTGACGCGTTTGCCGTCGCGCATCACGGTTTGGCTGACATAGTAGACGGTGCCGCGCTGGCCGGAATAGCTGCTGTCAGTGTTGGCGTCATAGGTCCAGTAGGGGACATAGATGCCTTGCATCCGCCGCCCCTTGCGGGCGTATTCCTGCAAACCGTTGGGGGCGAACCACAACGCACCCAGCCAGTCATTCATTGCATCGCGCGCGACCTCTTGGGTCAGCGCAAAGGGCAGCACGGCGCGGGGTTTGATGTGGCGGTTGGTGCCGGAATCAATCACTACGGGTGTGGCGCAGAACGGGCATTCGGTGGCGTGTTTGCCCGCGTCGAATTCCACCTGCGCGGCGCAATTGGGGCAGGTGGTGACGCGGGTTTCTTCCATCTGGTCGGCGGGCAAATCTGCGTCGAGCCCGGCGCGCAGATCAAGCTCCGCGATGGGGTGCAGGGTAAAACCGCTGCCTTCTATGGCTTCGGTATTGCCGCAATGATCACAAACCAGCCGCCCGGCATCCGGCGCGTAACGCAGGTCGCTGCCACAGGTATCGCAGGGAAAGCGATATTCCGATTGGGGGGCGTCTGGGGTCAGGTGATCGTCCATGGCCCAGACATAGCGCTCAACGTGCGGCTCTGCCAGCGGCGTTGCTTATAAAAAGCGGTGCAGGGCCTTGGGGGTCATAATCCGCAGGGCATTGTCGCGCAGATGGACGTGCCGCCAGATGTGAAACAGCGCATGGATCACGGCGATGAGGGCGACGAGGTAGAATTCAAAGATATGGACCGCGCCAATGATTTCATTCGCTTGTTTCATGTCGAGGGGCGGTGCGATGGGTAGAAACCCACCGGCCTTAAGCAGCACGGCAGAGGTGAGCCCCAGCAGAAAACCGGTCAGCGCGATGCCGAACAGCCCCCAGATCAGGAATTTATGCAAAAGTTGATGGGTAGTGCGCGCCCATGGGGACAGTTTCGGGCCGGGGCGACTGGCAAGGCCACGGCGCAGGTAATCTGCGGTCCAGAGCAGGCAGAGCGTGACAAAGAACAGCGCGAGCATGGAGTGGGCTTGGAACGCCTTTGCCCCGAAGGGCAGCACGTCGTCGGGGGTGACCAGCAGGAACCAGATCAGCAGGGGTACCATGGCCCAATGCACCGCCTTGAGCACGGCGCGGCGGGAAGGCAGGTAATGGGTGAAAGCCGACGGATAAAACATAGAGAAGAAACGCATCAGGCGGCCCGAAAGTTTCAGGCCGCCTGATGGGGAGATATCGTGAGGCTCTGGCGTGGTCTTAGCCTGCGGGCGGGGGCGGGGGCGGGGGCATCACGGTGAACAGCTGCGCCAGCTCGGTGACGTCCTCGGCGCGTTGCCAACCGTCCTGACCGGGGGTCCAGACATAGGTGTCGCGGGTCAGCGTGCCCTCTGTCGCTTTGCGCCCCATGGCCGCTTTGGAAAACGGGCCGGTGGTTTCGCCAGCCACGGCGATGTGCCAGACATGCTCGACGGGGGGCGGGGGCGGTGCCATCGGCGCTTGGGTCGTGGCGGGGCGTGCGCCCCATGGGCCTGCGCTGGCGGCGGCGGCCTGACCGATTTGCATGCCAAGGCCCGCGCCCAGACCGGCCTGAATTGCACCGGCTCCGGCTCCTTCGCGCCCCAATGCCTCTGCGGCTTGGAACTGCATGTATTCATTGAGGTTTCCGATCACACCCATGGACGACCGTTTGTCCATGACCTCTTCCACCGCGGGGGGGAGCGAGATGTTTTCGATATAGAGTTCCGGCATCGCCAGCCCGTATTCTGCCAATTGCGCCGCGATTTCCTTGCCGACAAGCTGGCTGAGTTCGCGGGTATTCGCGGCCATGTCCAGAACAGGGATCTGGGCGCGGGCGATGGTGCGGGAGAATTCCTGAACGATGATGTTACGGATCTGGTAGCTGATTTCGTCCATGGTGAATTCGCCGTCGGTGCCGACGATTTCGGTCAGGAAGCGCGCCGGATCGCTGACGCGCACAGCATAGGTGCCATAGGCGCGCAGCCGCACGGGGCCGAATTCGGGGTCGCGCACGATGATCGGGTTCTTGGTGCCCCATTTCAGATCATTGAACCGCGTCGTGTTGACGTAATAGATTTCCGACTTGAACGGGCTTTTGAAACCGTGGTCCCAATGTTGCAGCGTTGTCAGGATCGGCATGTTGTTGGTTTCCAGCATATACATGCCGGGTGTGAAGACATCGGCCAGCTGGCCCTCGTGCACAAACACCGCCGCCTGTCCTTCGCGCACGGTTAGTTTGGCCCCGTATTTGATTTCGTGGGCTTCGCGTTCAAAACGCCAGACCATGGTGTCGCGGGTGTCGTCGACCCAGTGGATGACGTCGATGAATTCACCAGAGAGGAAATCGAAAATGCCCATTACGCAGCCCTTTAAGTTGTACCCGTCCGCAGTATAGCGGGCGGGCAAGGCGAAGGCGATGGGGTTTTCGTCAGCCCGCGGCTGTTTGCGAACGGGGGAGAAGGGCGCGCAAGACAAGCGCCATCAGCAGGCACATGCCAACGTGACCGATGAACGAGGACTGTGTGTAAGGCCCGAAGCCCATCATGAAATCACGCCCTACAACCGGTGCCAGAATGCCCTGTGCGATAAACCACAAGGCAAGCCCTGCCAAAGCCCCTGACAGCACAAGGCCACGGCCGCTTACGCGGTGGACGATCCAGAGAAACAGCGAAAAGCCGACTGCCCCGATCACAAAGTGGATTGGAAAGGCGGTACCATAGGACAGTTGGATGCCGGTCGACAGGCGAGTCAGAGCCATCACAAGGTTGGCCGGTTCGAGGCTAAGGCCGAAGAGCAATGGCGACACCAGCCATGCGTAAAGTTCAAAGGCGATTTCGCCAATCAAACCCGCCAGCAGTAGAGGAATTAAAGGGATGGTGGCAGATTTGGCGGCAAGCGCATCGTTCATTTCAGACAATCCTGTAAGTGGTTCTACAGGGCGAAATAGACATCTGCCGCACCGCCGCAATGGCGATCACGCGAACGTGGCGTGGCGGTGGGGCTGGCGCAATTTAGCGTGATGTTTCTGTAAGATAGCGGTGCAGCGCTCTAAAGCGGCCCGCCGGTCAGTTCGCGTGCGATGATGCGGGTGATCGGGGCGGCGTCCTTGGCATTCATGCCGGGGCGCAGGCGACTGTCATACAGCATCTTGAGCAGCAATTCGTCGTGGCTGGTTAACAGCGCGAATTCGTCATCGTCGTTAAAGATCGAGGGACGCGCGGCGGGGCTGTCATTGGCAAGACCAAGACCTTGCGCCAGTTCCTCGTGAATGCAGGACAGGCGCAACAGATCGGGGTTTTCGGCGCGGATCACCGCCACGGCAGCGGTGTAGGTGCTGCGGTCGGGACCGGCGGCAAAGGCGGCGACGGCACAATAGGTGTCGCGGCGCATATCGCGAAACGCGCTGAGCGAATTTGCCGATATGCCGGACATGCGGGACGCGGCCTGCGTCAGGGCCTCGGCGCGGTCGTCTTCTGAGGCGATGATCACGATGAAATTGGGCGTACCGATGGTTGAAACAGGATGCCCGGTGACCCGCGCCAGACGGCGGGAATAGCGGTTGATTTCATCCTGATCGGCCTTGCGCTGGGAGGGCGGCACACCATCGCCAAAAATCACCTGCATGCGCACGGGATCGGCCCACCGGCGCAGCGGGCTGGCCCCGCCACGGCCGGAAAAGTTGCCGTCGTATTCGTTGTAAAATGCGATCTGTTCAAAGTTGCGCGCCAGCATATCGGCGGTGAAGGGCGTGTCGACCCCGCCGCCATCTTCGCGCAGCAATCCCTGACCGCGTTGGGCTTGTTCGACCTGATTGAAATACTGCCGCAGCATTGCGCTTTTCTGCGAGGTCGGCTTGGCGACGACAGGGGGCGGGGCCACGACAGCGGGGCGGGCCTGTGGTTTGGCAACAGGTTCAACCACCGGTTCAACCGCACAAGCGGCAAGGGCCGCAACACATGTTGCAGCGCCCAACCGCCTGATGATTTTGTGCACCGCGCCCGCCATCTGCCGGATTAGCCCGAAACGGAACCGGCGGCGGTATCGCCCAAACCGGTCTTTTTCGCTTTGGCCGCGGCCAGTGTATCGCGCAGCTTGGCTTCCATTTCCTTCAGCTCCACTTCGGCAGCGGCACGTTTGGCCTTGCCCTCATCCGCGATTTGCAGCGATTCTTCGATGGTGCCAATCAGGTCGGCGTTGGCCTGTTTCACGGCTTCGATGTCAAAGACACCGCGCTCCATTTCCTGACGGATGATCTTGTTGCTGTCACGCAGGTTTTTCGCGTTCGAGGTCAGCAATTCGTTGGTCAGGTCATTGGCTTCGCGCACGGCAACGGCCGCTTCGGCAGACCGCTGGATGGTGACCGCCTGCGCCAGTTGCGTTTCCCACAGGGGCACGGTGTTCACGAGGGTCGAATTGATTTTGGTCACCAGCGATTTGTCGTTTTCCTGCACCAGACGGATGGACGGCAGGGATTGCATGGTGACCTGACGGGTCAGTTTCAGGTCATGCACCCGGCGTTCCAGATCGTCGCGCGCGGCGCGCATGTCGCGCAATTCCTGCGCCACCATGACGGCGTCGTTTTCGGCGGCAGCTTCGACTTCTTTTTCCTTGGCAGGGATGGTGGTCGCGTCCAGATCGGCCAGCTTTGCCTCGCCCGCAGAGATATAGAGCGCCAGTTCATCATAAAACTGGAGTGTTTTTTCATAGAGGACATCCAGCGATTTGATGTCTTTCAGCAGCGTGTGTTCGTGGCTGAGCAGGTTGTCGGTGATCCGGTCGATCTGGCTTTGCACTTCTTCGAACTTGGCGGTGAACTTGGCAAAGGGCGCGGCGCGGCCCAGCAGTTTTTCCCACCAGCTGCGGTCGCGGCGTACGTCCAGTTCGGACACGGAAAAACCACGGATTGTCGTGACGATGTTGCGCAGGGAATCACCGGCGGGGCCGACATCCTTGTTGCGCACATCGGCCAGCATCGACTGGCTGATTTCCTGCAATTCGGCCTGCGCGGCCGAGCCGAAGGAAACGATGGATTGCGTGTCGTCCATGTCGATCTCGGCCATGCGGCGCTTGATCTCGTCGCCCATGGGCTTGTCGGCTTTTTCCAGCGGGACGATGGCATTGGCCTGTGCGGGTTCGGGCAGGACAACGGCGGTCACTTCCTCGACCATGGCCAAAGACTGAGTGGCTTTTTCACGTACGGTGTCAGACATTTAATTCACTTCCTTAAAGTGTTGGGTGAAGGGCGCTTACCGGTCAAGGCGCACCCCTTCGCGCGACAGCCGCTCGCGCAGCACGTCGATTTCAATGGTCAGATCGCTGCGGTCATCCAGCAAGGATTTCTGCGTGCGGGCGGCAAAATTCTGTTCCAGATCGTCCAGCAGCGCGATGTAGTCCGTGCGCGCCCCGGCGTCCTGTGTCCGGCTGTAGATGTCTGCGAATTTGATCGACGCATCGCGCGCGCCTTGCAGGTACACACCCAGATATTTGCGCGCTGCCGTCAGGTCGCGCGGATCTTCTTCGACCGTGCGGATCAGGGTGCGGGCGGCGTCCTGGAAATCTTCCAGCTTGGCGCGGGCTTGACGATCGCCGGCGCGGGTCAGGGCGTCTGTCATGGCAGTCAGGTGTTTTTCGGCCTCGTCCACCACACGGGCAACGCGGTCTTGCTGAAAGGTGTCGATGCCTTCCATGCCTTTGGATTTGAGCGGATCAATGCCGAAGGCGGCCAGATGCAGGGCACCGGTGCAGATGCCGAACAGGAGCGGCGACAGGATATCGGTGGTGTTCTGATGGGCCATCACGGCCAGCGCCGCGCCGACCCCCATGCCGACAGCCGCCAGTATTTTACGCGGCAGGGCGGGACGGCGGGCGACCTTGCGCTCTTCAAAGGCGGCTTGTGCGATTAACCCCTCGCGCAGGAGCCAAGCGGACAGCGTCCAGAGGGCAGCACCGGACAGACCAAGGGTCATCGGGATGGCCCCGTCGCCCAGGGTGGTTGCAACCAGCACAATCGCGGGAATGAACATCACGTTGCTGCGCCCGCCTGCGGGGTTCACCTGCACACGCCGCTGTTGCTTGGCAGGGGCGGCGCTGTCGCCGTCAGGGCTGTATTTGCCACCAAAACGCTGGGCCATTGTTACAGCCCCCCCAGCCAGCCGGAGGCGGTGCCGAACAGCACAACAATCAGCGCGATATAGGCGGCTTTCTGGATGCCTGATGATGCCATGTCGTGTCCCTTGTGTGTCCCCGATGCGGGGGGCAGGTCGCGTTGGCCTGCCTGAGTGATACGGGTCCAGAGTGCGTATAATATGACAGCAAAGGCAACACAGGCTGCGACAATGATCAATATTAACAACAAACGGGCCATGTTACCTCTTTAACGCTAACATAAGCGTTCTGGCGAACGGGCGCTAGTGACGCGTCCCTGTGCGGCGTTCGGCGTTGAGTTTGCGGGTATAGCCGGATTGGATTACTTCCACCGCGACCAAGACAACAACCGAGAAGTAGAATGTGGTTTTCGACATCGGGATGACTTCGTAACCGAAGAAGCGCAGCGCCAGATCGGGGTCATGCATGGCGTGTGCGGCGGCTTGGCCGGCCTCGCCCAGCAGGACAATCCCGACGATTAGCAGGATGAACAGGCCAAGGACTTCGTACATGCGGTTGGCCTCAAGAAAGCGGGTGACGCTGTCGGCCAGCACCAGCATAGCGATGCCCGACAGGACGATCGCAATGGCAAGAACGATAAAGACATCGGTGATGGCGAGGGCGGAGAGTACTGAATCGAATGAGAAAATCAGGTTCATCATGACGATGAGCGCGACCACCTGTGCGGCGGATTTGCCGGATTTGGCGTCCACATCCGTGTCAAGATGTTCGATCGACAGCATATGGCCGATTTCCTTGACTGCCGTGTACATGATGAAAGCCCCGCCGATGACAAAGACCAACGTGGCAAAGTTGACGCCGCCGGTGATCACGCCCTCCCAATTGAGAATAAAGAAGGGTTCCGACATCGCCTCAAGCAGGCGGATGATGACGAACAGGAGCACGATGCGCAGGGCCACGGCGATGATGATGCCCCAGCGGCGCACGGCCGCTTGTTGAGCAACAGGCGCGCGCTGGCTTTCGATGGAGATGTAGAGGAGGTTGTCAAAGCCGAGAACTGCTTGGAGGAAGCAGAGCACCAGAAGATTGCCAAGGTTTTCGAGTGTCAGAAGATCGGCCATGAATGTTCCCCGTTTGAATAAGTGTTAAACGCTCATACGGCGGGAGCGGTTCCATGTGAACGGTGTATTACGGGGAATTTTTGCGCAGTCATGCCGGCGGAGGGTGGAAATTTTCAAATTTTCCAGTCGGTTTCTTTGAAAGAAGCCGCTCAGCGGCGGGGTTTGAAAGACTTGCGCGGGGCACGTTTAACCGCTGTCGGTTTCTTGCTGGCAGTACCACTGTCGTCTTCCAACACCAGCCCCAGTTGATCGCGCACCACTTTGCGGCGCAGTTCTTCGACTTCGCCCTGTTTCAGTTCGCCCAGCTGGAAGGGACCGTAACTCACGCGGATCAGGCGGTTCACGGACAGGTTGATCGCCTCCATCGCGCGGCGGATTTCGCGGTTCTTTCCTTCGCGCAGGCCGATTGTCAGCCATGCGTTCGCGCCTTGTTGGCGGTCAAGCGTCACCGTCATGGGCAAAAACCGTTCGCCTTCGATGGTGATTCCCTTGCGCAAGGGCTCCAGCGCGTCCTCTGAAGGGCGGCCATTTACCCGCACACGGTAGCGGCGCAGCCAGCCGGTGCTGGGCAATTCCAACTGGCGTTTGATGCCGCCGTCATTGGTCAGTAGCAGCAAACCTTCGGAATTGAGGTCAAGCCGTCCGACGCTCATCACCCGTGGCATGTCCTCGGGCAGATCGTCATAGATTGTGCCGCGCCCTTTTTCGTCGCGGGTGGTGGTCACAAGGCCGGTCGGCTTGTGATACAGCCACATGCGCGGCGGTTCCGGTTCGGCAAGCGGTTTGCCATCAACACTGATCCGGTCCGCATCGGTGACGTTCAGCGCGGGCGAGGTGATTTGTGAACCGTTCACGCTGACGCGCCCGGCTTCGATCATCCGTTCGGCCTCGCGGCGCGAGGCAACGCCGGCGCGGGCAAGAACTTTGGCGATGCGGTCGCCTTTGGGTGTGTCGGTGTTGGCTGAGTTATTCATATGCCTGCCTTAGCGCCTTTGACGGGCTTGCGAAAGGGCGTGGTTTGCGATCCTTTGGGGCAATGGTGTTTCGATCTTTCATGGATGTGGCCCTGCGCGAAGCGGAGGCAGCGGGCGCGCGCGGCGAGGTGCCGGTGGGTGCCGTTGTGGTCAATGCGGCCGGCGCGGTTGTCGCGCAGGCGGGCAACCGGACCCGTGAATTAAATGATCCGACGGCCCATGCAGAGGTGCTGGCGATCCGCGCGGCCTGTGCGGCGCTTGGATCGGAGCGGCTGATCGGGCATGATCTTTATGTGACGCTGGAGCCCTGCGCGATGTGTGCGGCGGCGATTGCCGCGTCGCGGGTGGCGCGCCTGTATTACGGGGCGGGGGATCCGAAATCCGGTGGCGTGGCACAGGGGGCACGGGTGTTTGCCCATGCCCAATGCCATCACGCGCCAGAGGTTTATGACGGAATTGACGCCGCCGCGTCTGAGGCGATGCTCAAGGCGTTTTTTGCAGGGAAAAGAGGCGGTTAAACCTCGATCGCTTGCAGGACTTCGGGTTCGACAACATCAACACCGGGCAGGCCGTCGGCCAGCACCTTGGCGGATTGTTCCAGCATTGGCATGGTGCGGTAGTGGCAGGGGATCACGGTCTTGAAGTTGAAATAGCGTTTCGCGGCATAGGCGGCTTCGGCCATGCCCATGGTGAAATGCCCGCCCGCTGACAGGATGCCGATGTCGGGTTTGTAGAAATCCCCGATCCAGTCCATGTCGGCCATGATGCCGGTGTCACCCGAGATATAGACGGTATGCCCTGCGCCGCGCAGGATAAAACCGGCCTCGCTCCCCATGTAGCGGCGCGTGTCGCCGATATCAGCGGTGGAGGAATGCGAGGCGGGGACCATGCTGGCCGTCACCGTATCGCCGATTGCAATCGTGCCGCCCATGTTAAACGCCTGTCCTTCGACCGCCCCTTGGGCCGTCAGGAATTGCGCCAGCTCATACATGCCCGACACGGGCGCGCCTGTGTCTTTCGAGATCGCGACCACATCGGCGATATGGTCAAAATGGGCGTGGGTCACCAGAATATGCGTGGCACCGGCCACCGCCGCGGCGTGCTGGTCCTCGGTCATCATCGGATTGCCGGTCAACCAAGGATCAACCAGCACAACCTGATCTTCGATTTCAAAACGGAACGAGCCATGGCCAAGCCAGATGATTTTCATGTGTTTCCCCCTAAATTTCGGGCAGAGTTTAACCTCTTTGCCTGCAAGCGCCAGCCTGCTCTTGCGAGGGGGCGCTTGGGGCGGTATTGGCAAGGAAATTGAGAACGCTGCAAGGGAAACCCCATGTCCATTGATGAAAACACCGCCGCGCGTGTGGCAAAACTGGCCTGTATCAAGGTAGAGCCGGATGCGCTTCCGGCTTTGGCGCAGGAATTCAACGGGATTTTGGGGTTCATTGAGCAATTGAGCGAAGTGGATGTGGAAGGCGTTGAGCCGATGACATCCGTAACACCCCAGCGATTGAAACGCCGTGTGGACAATGTCACGGATGGGGATCAACAGGAGAAGATCCTGAAGAACGCGCCCGATGCGCGTGAAGGTTTCTTTGCTGTACCGAAGGTAGTTGAATAATGAGCGATCTGAACAAACTGGGCCTTGCCGAAGCCCGCGACGCGTTGCGCGCCGGTGACACCACATCCAAAGAGCTGACCGAAGCCTGCCTGAAAGCCATCGACGGGGCAGGGGCGTTGAACGCCTTTGTTCACCACACGCCGGAGATTGCGCTGGAGCAGGCGGCCAAAGCGGATGCGCGTCTGAAAGAGGGTGATGCGCCTGCGATGTGTGGTCTGCCGATAGGTATGAAAGATCTGTTCTGCACCAAAGGTGTGCCGTCCCAAGCCGGTTCGCGCATTCTGGAAGGGTTCCTGCCAGAGTATGAATCCACTGTCAGTCAGAACCTGTTTGACGCAGGGGCGGTGATGTTGGGTAAGCTGAACATGGATGAATTCGCCATGGGCTCGTCCAACGAAACCTCGGTTTATGGCAATGCGGTGAACCCGTGGCGACGTGGCAATGACGACACGGCGCTGACGCCGGGCGGCTCGTCAGGTGGCTCGGCTTCGGCTGTGGCGGCGGACCTGTGTTTGGCGGCGACCGGCACCGACACCGGCGGTTCCATCCGTCAACCCGCAGCCTTTACCGGCATCACCGGCATCAAACCGACCTATGGCCGCTGTTCGCGCTGGGGTGTCGTCGCCTTTGCGTCCTCGCTGGATCAGGCCGGACCGATGACCAAAAACGTGCGCGATGCAGCGATCATGCTGGAAGCCATGTGCAGCTATGACGCCAAGGATTCCACTTCGGCCGATCTGCCCGTGCCGGATTTCGAGGCGGCATTGACCGGCGACATGCGCGGCAAGAAAATCGGTATCCCCAAAGAATACCGCATGGACGGCATGCCAGAGGAAATCGAAACCCTGTGGCAAGACGGCATTGCCATGATGAAAGACGCAGGGGCCGAGATTGTCGACATCTCTCTGCCGCACACGAAGTATGCGCTGCCAGCTTATTACGTCATTGCACCGGCTGAAGCCTCGTCAAACCTCGCGCGCTATGACGGGGTGCGCTATGGCCACCGCGCCACACTGGATCAAGGCGATGGCATCACAGAGATGTACGAAAAAACCCGCGCCGAAGGGTTTGGCCCCGAGGTGCAGCGCCGCGTGATGGTCGGTACATATGTGCTGTCAGCGGGTTTCTATGACGCCTATTACAACCGCGCCCGCAAGGTGCGCACGTTGATCAAACGGGACTTTGAAAATGTATTTGCCCAAGGCATCGACAGCATCCTGACACCAGCAACGCCGTCCGCGGCTTTCGGTCTGGGTGAAATGGCCAGTGCCGATCCGGTGCAGATGTACCTCAATGACGTGTTTACGGTGACCGTGAATCTTGCCGGTTTGCCCGGCATCGCGGTGCCCACAGGGACTGACCGTCAGGGGCTGCCGATGGCGCTGCAACTGATCGGACGCCCTTGGGAAGAAGCCGATCTGCTGTCCTCCGCCTATGCGCTGGAACGCGCGGCAGGATTTGTAGCCAAGCCCGAGAAATGGTGGTAAACCCGCTGCAATAATATCGTCAAAACGACAAAGCAGGACCCATGATCGCACGTAGTTTCCTTGTTCTCGCCGCTGGTGTGGCGCTTGCCGCCTGTCAGCCCACCATTCCTGAATCCGGTCGTGGTGTCGGTTTTGACAACCAGTATAATGCCCAACGCGCACAGCGCGAGGCGGCGTTGACGGGGGTGCCGGCACCGGCATCGGTGGCAGCCGCCCCACTGGGCAGCACACCCGCAAATGGATCGGCGGCGGCGACGGCGGCAGAAACCACACGGGTTCTTGATGCCACGCGTCCGGGCGGTCTGGGCAATGATGCCGACACGAACTCAGGTGTGGCCCCGCTGAACGCCAGCCCGTCCAATCCGGCCCCTGTGCTGAATTCGGCTGGTATCTCGAACGAGAACAACTTTGACGCGGTGTCGGGTCAACGCAGCATTGATGCAGATGCCGCGCGTCTTGCCGCTAACCGCTCGCAATACCAAGTGATCCAGCCCGAAGCGCTGCCCAGCCGCGTGGCGTCGGGACCTAATGTCGTGGCCTATGCGTTGCAAACCTCGCATCCGCGCGGCACGGCACGCTATCGCCGCTCGGGCTTTAACAAACAGGCGAAATTCGAACGCGCCTGCGCCGAATTCGCGACAGCGGACGAGGCACAGCTGGAATTCCTGACGCGCGGTGGCCCTGAAAAGGACCGCAAGGGGATGGACCCTGATGGCGATGGATATGCCTGCCGCTGGGATCCGGCCCCTTACCGCAAGGCCACCCAGCAAGGCTAGGGTGTGCCAAAGACGCAGCCCCAGATCACAACGCGCCCTTCGCCCAACTGCGGGCCACGTCGGGACGGGCTGACACCCTCGCTTGTCGTCTTGCACTATACGGCAATGCACAGCGCAGAGGCGGCGATTGAACGGTTGTGTGATCCGGCTGCCGAGGTGTCGGCGCATTATCTGATTTCGATCACAGGTGCCGTCACGATGATGGTTCCCGAAGACAAACGTGCCTGGCACGCCGGGGCAGGGTCATGGCGCGGGCAGGACGACATCAATTCCCGCTCCATCGGGATCGAGTTGGACAACCTTGGCACACACCCCTTTGCGGAGCCGCAAATGGCAAGCCTTGAAACGCTGTTGCAGGCGATCATGACCCGTTGGGGCATTGCGGCAAATGGGATCATCGGCCATTCGGATATGGCACCGGGGCGCAAAATTGATCCAGGCCCGCATTTCGATTGGGCGCGTCTGGCGCGACAGGGGCTTGCCGCGCAAACCGTCGCGCAAACGCCGGAAACTGTTGACGAAGACAGCTTCGCAAGCTGTGCTCATGCCGCTGGCTACCCCCAAGACACGCCGTTCGAGACCCTGCTCGCCACAACCCGCCTGCGCTCTGCGCCGTGGCGTCGTGGCCCGCTTACGCATGCGGATTACACACTGCCCTCGATCTAAGCCTCTCCTCTTTTTGGCCTTATATACTGTAGTGCACCATTTGCTGCATTGACGACAGATGTGTTCACGCGCTACGCCCGCCCCACACGCGGAAGGCTGGATGATCGCGGTGACAGCAATGTTGTCGAGGAAAGTCCGGACTCCAAAAAGTAACGGTGCCGGGTAACGCCCGGGCGGGGCAACCCGACGGACAGCGCCACAGAAAACAGACCGCCTTCGCGCGCCGTTTTGCGGTACACGGGGGTAAGGGTGAAACGGTGGGGTAAGAGCCCACCACGTCTTTGGCAACAAAGATGGTGACGGCAAGCCCCACCAGGAGCAATGCCAAATAGGGACCGCGCGTCGCTCAGCCTTCGGGCTGCGGCAGGGCTGCTTTTGCCCCAGCAGGTTCGGGTTGGCAGCTATAGCCACATCGGCAACGGTGTGGTCAGAGGAATGGTCATCCAAGAGTGCAGATCCGTCTGCATTCGGGACAAAATCCGGCTTATAGGCTTTCCGCGTGTGTTTAGCGGGGCGTTTTCTTGCAAGAAAACGGTCCGGAATTTTTCAAAATTCCGCGTCAGGTTGCGGATGTAGCGATTAAGAAGGAATGCGGTACATGGAACTTCGCGGTAAGACAGCACTGGTAACAGGTGGCAGCGACGGGATCGGGCGTCACATATGCCTCAAGCTCGCGCAGGCGGGCTGCAACGTTGCCGTTCTGGGGCGTGACCCAGCGCGGGTTGAGGGCGTCGCGGCCGAGTGTCTTGCAGGCGGGGCAGCACAGGCGCAGGGCTTTGTCTGCGACATGCGGGACCGTGTGGCGATCGAAAACACTGCAGCAGCCATCCGTGCGGACCTGCCCCCTTTGGATATCGTGATCAACAATGCGGGCATCTGGCACAAGACGGGTCCGCTGGACACGATTGCCACGCAGATGATCGAAGACACGGTTGCCACCAACCTGACCGGTGCAATCCACCTGACCCGCAGTGTGCTGCCTGACCTGCGCAAGCAGCCCGAGGCGGCGATTCTGAATGTCGTGTCCAAATCCGGCGTTCTGGCCGAAGAGGGGCAGTCGGTTTACGCGGCGACCAAACACGGCATGCGCGGCTTTACCGATGTGTTAAAGATCGACGAGGCGGAAAACGGCGTGCGGGTTGCGGGCCTGTATCAAAGCGGTACCAACACCGGCATGTTTGCAAAGGCGGGGCAGGACGTGCCCAACCAGATTTTCACCGAACCGGATGATCTGGCAGATGTGGTGGTTTTCATGCTTTCGCGGCCTGCAAAACTTTGGATGCATGATGTGCGGGTGGAGTTATAAGAAAACGCAGCGTTTGCTGTTGACTCGGACCTCCATCCCGTTAAAAGCCAAAGCTCAGAATTCACGCATCCCCCATGGAGTGGCGGTGCAGCAGGAGAGACTATCATGGCGAAGCCAACCACGATCAAAATCCGTCTGAACTCGTCCGCGGGCACAGGCCACTTTTACGTTACAAAAAAGAACGCACGCACCATGACCGAAAAAATGGTCATTCGTAAGTACGACCCCGTTGCGCGCAAGCACGTTGAATACAAAGAAGGCAAGATCAAGTAAGATCTGACTTTCGTTGTTACGCAGGGCCGGGCAGTTTGCGCGGCTTTTTGCGTTTTAGGGGCGGGGATGGGAAAGGGCTTCTCAGCGCCGCCTGGCTTTAGCGTTGGGCGGGCGGGATGTCTCTGGTCGCCATTACCAGTTGTGTGATGTTTTCCAGATCGTACTTTAGGTGCAGCCGGTTGTCGCTCGGGGTCTGATGCAGGCGGCTGGTGCCTGCGCGGCGTGCGGTTGCCGGCCGGATGGGGCGGGGCACAAACCCACCGGCACAGTTGGGGCAGACGTTGCACAGTACCTCATCCGCGCAGGCAGCGCAGAAGGTGCATTCGTAGCTACAGATGCGCGCGTTCGGGGCCTCTGGCGGCAGGTCGCAGTCACACATCTCGCAGTTGGGGCGCAGTTCAAGCATTGCGGTTCTCCTGACAGCAACAAGGTTCCTGAAATGAAAAAGGCCGGCCCACGGGGGACCGGCCTTTCGAAACGTTCAGGGTAGGGACGCTTATTCGCGGTTGCCGAAGAGCTGGAGCAGCATCATGAACATGTTGATAAAGTTCAGATACAGGCTCAGCGCGCCCATGATCGCCGCTTTGCCCAGCCACTCTGTGTCGCCGTGGTGTGCATGCGAGATATATTCGGTTTTGATCCGCTGGGTGTCATAGGCGGTAAGACCGGCAAAAATCAGCACGCCGATTGCGGAAATCGCGAACATCAGGGCGCTGGATTGCAGGAAGATATTGACGATCGACGCTACGATCAGGCCGATCACACCCATGATCAGGAAGCTGCCCCAACCCGAGATGTCCTTTTTCGTGGTGTAGCCGTAAAGCGACAGACCGGCAAAGGCGATCGAGGTCACAAGGAAGACCTGCGCGATGGAGTTATTGGTGTAGATCAGGAAGATCGAGCTGATCGACACACCCATAACGGCGGCAAACAGGTAAAATACCGTTTGTGCTGTCGCGGCGGACATCTTGTTGATCGCAGCACCAAAGCCGAAAACAAAGGCCAGCGGGGCAAACATTACGACCCATTTCAGCGGCGAGGCATAAAGCGCATAGCCAAGGCCGGTCAGGTACTGGTCAGGGCCCAGCTGCGCGGACGCGGCAGAGGGGTCGGATGTGACCGCAAGGCCGGCCAGCGCCCATGCGGCGGCAAATGTGATCAGCATGCCGATCGACATTGTGCTGTAAACTTTGTTCATGTGGGCGCGCAGCCCCGCGTCAATATCGGCGGCGCGGGCTCCGGCTGTGCTCCGGATTGTATTCACGTCAGCCATGAAAGACCTCCATTTGGCAAAAGGGTTGTTTACCACGCACGCAGCGCGGCACGGTATTGCATCAAATATCGGAATTCGCGGCCCACATTACAAGGTGTAACCCGCTGTAGAGGGCAGAGTTTTCCGCATTATTTGACCCAATGCGCCGGTACATCCCAAATCGGGCGGTTTGCTTCGGCTTGGGCCGCTTTGGCGCTGATCCCAAGATCATCGAGTTGGTGCTGGTCCAGCGCTGCAAGCTGTCTGCGGCTGCGCAAAACTGCGAGTGCTGCGAAGGTCCGGGCGGCCAGACCCGGCTTGACGTTGCGGGAGGAGGCGACAGGGCGGGCGAGGGCGGAGGAGGAGAACATGTCGTGACCTTTCAGTGTATGTGATGGTTTGCTGTTTCGTATTTCGATGCTTGATATATGGACGGCCTTGGTGGATAATGAAAACGAATGGTTGTTATCGCTTACATCACAAGGGTTGATATATGAGAAATCTCGACATCACGACGCTGCGCTCCTTTGTTGCGGTTGCCGATTCCGGCGGCGTCACGCGGGCGGCTGGTTTCCTGCACCTGACGCAATCGGCGGTGTCGATGCAGCTCAAGCGCCTTGAGGAAATGCTGGATCTGTCCTTGTTGGATCGCAGCGGCCGCACCATCGGTCTGACCGCATCGGGCGAGCAATTGCTGACCTATGCCCGCCGGATGGTCGCGCTGAATGACGAGGTGATCGGCCGTTTGACCCATCAGGCATATGAGGGCGAAATCAAGCTGGGAGTGCCGCATGATGTGGTCTATCCGGCGGTGCCGCAGGTGCTTAAGCAGTTCCATGCGGTGTTTCCGCGGGTCAAGGTCCAGCTTGAGGCGTCATATACCCGCACGTTAAAAGACCAGTTTGCCAAAGGCGACTGTGATGTGATCGTGACAACCGAAACCGGCGTGGATCAGGGCGGCGAAGTCTTGGCGCATAAGCCGTTGGTGTGGGTTGGCGCACCGGGGGGCACTGCATGGCGCGCGCGCGCGCTGCCGCTGGCGTTTTGCCGACATTGCATGTTTCGCGCCCAGATCGCTGTGGCGCTGGATGCAGAGGGGATCGGGTGGGACATGACCGTGGATACCGAAAGCGACCGCACCATCGAAGCCGCAGTAAGTGCAGATCTGGCCGTTTCTTCGATGATCGAGGGCACGCAGCCGCCTTATCTGGAGGTGATCGAACACGGCGGGGCGCTGCCGGCGTTGCCTGTCCAGCAGATCAACCTTTACGGCAAGGCGGAAGGCAGCGGCGAGGTGCATGACACGCTTGTCGATTTGTTGCGACAGGCGTTTTCTGGCGCAGCGCACCAGCGTCTGCGGGCGGTGTAACGCAGGCGAATCGGTTAACAATTGCAGGTATCGGCAAGATATGGCCGATACCCATCGCGCAAGGACCAGCGGCGCTTGGGGCGCGATGACATGTGCAACTGGTATCGTTTCGGCAAAGGGTGAGTTCTACCTATGGGAGAATAAATTCCTGCAAGAACAAGGCATAGGGTAATGAGGCCAAGCGCTTTTTTTGTGCGGTGCCGCACACTAGCTATCGAAAAAAGTAGAATAAATCTGGTGCGTTCTTGCGTGTAGTCTATGACTAAGCGGTGTTTTTGGCGCTGAACGTCTTAATCGTTACAATTTGAATTGCACGCCGGTCGCTGACTTGTAAACTGTTAGAACGTGGTAGAGTGACGCCGGTGCCAATACTGAGGCTGCCCTTGCTCGTGCTTCAGTGAACCCTTGCGAAGATTGAGAAAGTTGAAATTGATGCCCCATAAAGTCGATGTACATGTTGGTCAGAAAATCAGACAGCGCCGCTGGCTTACCGGAATGACCCAACAACGGCTTGCAGAACTGGTGGGCATCAAGTTCCAGCAAATCCAGAAATATGAAACCGGGGCCAATAGGGTCAGCGCCTCGCGGCTTTGGGACATTGCCGATGCGTTGGACGTGAATGTGTCGTTCTTCTTTGACGGGATCAAAACGGAAGAAGAAGAGGCGCAGGCGCATGCTGAAACCGTGCCTGCCGATTTGCTGGGCGACAAGGAAGCGATGGATTTGATCCGGTCGTATTATTCCATCCCCGAAGATCAGCGTCGTCGCCTGTTTGAACTGGCGCGCGTGCTGAGCGATGTTGCCTAGACACCGACAGACGTACCGGATTTCCTGATGTCTCATCCCTCCTTTGACGCGGACGTGCGCCGCGTTGCGCATCTGATGGCGGACGCGGCGCGCTCTGTTATCTTGCCGTTCTTTCGGGGCAATGCACTTGACACGCAAAGCAAACTTGCCGGCGGGTATGATCCGGTAACCGTGGCGGACCGCGCCGCCGAAGAGGCGATGCGCAAGGTTTTGGCTGAGCACCGACCCGATGATGCGGTTTTGGGCGAGGAATTCGGCCATAAGGCGGGCACCTCCGGTCTGACCTGGGTGCTGGACCCGATCGACGGTACGCGCGGTTTTGTCAGCGGCACCCCGACATGGGGGGTGTTGATCGCGCTGTCGGATGCGGATGGTCCGTTTTACGGGATCATCGACCAGCCCTATATCGGTGAACGGTTCGAGGGCGCACCCGACGGGGCGCGGATGACGGGACCCTTGGGGCCGCGTGAACTGAACACAATCGCACCGCGTGACTTAGGCGCGGCGATTATCCTGACTACTTTTCCCGAAGTTGGCAGCGCAGCCGACCAGAGCGGGTTTCAGGCCGTCGCGTCCAAAGCGCAGTTGGCGCGTTACGGGATGGATTGTTACGGCTATGCCCTATTGGCGGCGGGGCAGGTTGATCTGGTGGTTGAAGCGGGTCTTCAATCCTATGACATACAGGCCCCCATTGCGGTGATCCAAGCCGCGGGCGGTATTGTCACGGATTGGAAGGGCGGCCCTGCGCATGAGGGCGGACGGGCCCTGGCCGCTGCAAACCGTGAAATCCACGCGCAGGCGCTGGAAATCCTACAAAAATATTGACCATAAAGTAAAATTTGCGTTAAAGGTGTAGGCGCGTAGGCTCTTTCCCGTTTTCCGTCAACGCAGTTCAGAAAAAATGAGATGGGCCATCGCGAAAGAGGGGCCCTTATGTCAGAAATTCTGATCCGCAATGCTGATGTTATTGTCACAATGGACGACAGCCGCCGCGAATTGAGGGCGGCCGATCTGCGCCTGAAAAACGGTATCATTTGTGAAAGCGGCGAAGGCTTGCACAGTGACGGCGCATGCATCGACGCGTCGGGCTGTGTGGTCACGCCGGGATTGGTGAATACCCATCATCACCTTTATCAAAGCATGACGCGCGCCGTGCCGGCCGGGCAGGATGCGTTGCTGTTTGGCTGGCTCAAGACGCTTTACCCGATCTGGGCGCGCATGACGCCGGAACATTTTCACGTTTCGGCGCAGGTCGGCCTGGCGGAGCTGGCGCTGTCGGGGTGCACGTTAAGCACGGATCATCTGTACCTTTATCCCAACGGGACGCGGTTGGAAGATACAATTCATGCGGCCGCGGAGCTGGGTCTGCGGTTTCATCCTACACGCGGGTCGATGAGCATCGGTGAAAGCGCAGGCGGCCTGCCGCCGGACGCATTGGTCGAAACCGAGGCGTCGATCCTGGAGGATTGTATCCGGCTGGTTGATGCCTTTCACGATCCGGCGGAAGGCTCAATGTGCCGTGTCGGATTGGCACCCTGTTCTCCGTTTTCAGTCACCCGTGATCTGATGCGCGAAACGGCGATACTGGCGCGCGACAAAGGGGTGATGATGCACACCCATCTGGCGGAAAACGACGAAGATATCGCTTATTCGCTTGAGAGATTCGGCTGTCGTCCGGGGCAATACGCCGAAAGCCTTGGCTGGGTCGGGCGTGACGTCTGGCATGCGCACTGCGTCAAGCTGGACGCAGCCGAAATCGCGCTGTTTGCACAGACCGGCACCGGTGTCGCCCATTGCCCCTGTTCGAATTGCCGCCTTGGATCCGGTATTGCACCGGTGCGCGCCTTGCGCGACGCGGGCGTGCCGGTGGGCTTGGGCGTGGATGGTTCTGCCAGCAATGATGCGGGCAATCTGGTGGCGGAAGCGCGGATGGCGATGTTGCTGCAACGGGTTGCAAACGGCGCGGATGCGATGAGCGCACGCGAGGCGCTTGAGATTGCCACGCGCGGCGGGGCCGACATGCTGGGCCGTCCCGATTGCGGGCGGCTGGCGGTTGGTAAACGCGCCGATATCGCGATCTGGGACGTCAGCGGGATAGAGACGGCAGGATCCTGGGATCCGGCGGCCCTGTTGCTGGCGGGGCCAAGCACGGTGCGCGATCTGATTGTCGAGGGCCGCCAGATTGTGCGTGACGGGCAGATCACGACGCTGGATCTGAGCGCGGTGATTGCTCGGCAGAATACGCTGGCGCAGGGGTTGATGGACGGCGCTTAGGGCTGTCGCGCGCCGGCGATCCAGACGTCGGCGATTGCGCGGTCATCGCCCATCATGATGGTTGCGAACAAGCTTTCCCAAGCGTCCTTGGCTTGCGCTTGGCGTTGCGCAATGGCGGGGGTGGAGGACAGGTCAATAACGGTCACGTCCGCCTCGTACCCCGTTGAAAGCGAACCGATTTTTTCCCCGAGATGCAGGCTGTTTGCGGAACCTGCCGTGGCCAGCCAGATCAGTTGCGCGGCGTGCAGGGGCGTGCCGCGCAGCTGGCCGATCTCATAAGCCGCTGCCATCGTGCGCAGCATTGAAAATGATGATCCGCCGCCGGTGTCGGTTGCCAGCCCAATGGGGATATTGCGGGTCGCAAGGGCGGCCATGTCGAACAGGCCCGACCCGATAAAGGTATTGGACGTCGGGCAATGCACCAGTGCCGCGCCGGTTTCTGCGATCCGGTCGATCTCGCGCGGCTCCAGATAAATGGCATGGCCAAAAACAGCACGCGCACCAAGCAGTCCGTGGGCCTCATAGGTATCGAGATAATCGCGGGCCTGCGGAAACAGATCGCGCACCCATGCCACTTCGTCGGTTTGTTCGCTGAGGTGGGTTTGCATCAGGCAATCGGGATGTTCACCCCATAAGGCACCGAGTGCCGCCAGTTGGTCGGGCGTGGACGTTGGTGAAAACCGCGGTGTGATCGCATAGGTGGCGCGGCCCGTGCCATGCCAGCGTTCGATCAGGGCTTTGCTGTCGTCATAGGCTGATTGCGCCGTGTCGCGCAGCCCCTCGGGCGCATTGCGGTCCATACAGGTTTTGCCGGCGACAATGCGCTGGTTGCGGGTCGCTGCTGCCGAAAACAGCGCATCAACCGAATGCGGATGGATCGTGCAATAGCTGGCCACGGTTGTCGTGCCATGGGCGCGGGTCAGATCCAGATAGCGGGTGGCGACCTCTTGCGCATAGTCCGTGTCGGACAGGCGCATCTCCTCGGGGAAGGTATAATCGTTGAGCCAGTCAATCAGCCGCTTGCCCCATGACGCGATGATGCCGGTCTGGGGGTAATGCACATGGGCATCGACAAATCCGGGGCAGATCAGGTGGTCGTCGCCATAAAGCGTTTCGACCGCCTGCGGATGCGCCTTGCGCAGCTGGTCGGCCCTACCAACCGCTGCAATCACGCCATCGGCCAGCAACACCGCACCCTCGCTGTCGATGCGCACAGCATCTTGCCAGCCCTGCATCATCGGGTTGCCTTCAAAGCGCAGGGCGGGGCCGGTCAATAGGTTTTTCTGTGTCATTGCCTGTTCATACGTGGGCCAGGCCAAGCCGACAAGCCATGCACCATTGTCCTCGTACAAAGGCTTGCCTATGGTCGCGATAACATCCGGAGGCTGATGCGATGCAGGACCAAGTAGAAGAAAACGCAAACGCCAACGATGACGACGAGGCGCAGAATTACCAGCTGGGGCCAAAAACCGTCGCCTCGGTCCTTTATGCCGTCGAAATCGACGACCGCGACCGGCTGATCGAGCTGATGGAGCCGATGCATCCGGCTGATATTGCTGACCTTTTGGAACAGATCAACGTCTTTGACCGGGTGCGCTTGATCCGGCTTTACGACATGGAATTCGACGGTGAGATCCTGTCGGAGCTGGATGACTCCATCCGCGAAGATGTGATTTCGATTCTGTCCCCGCAGGTGTTGTCGCAAGCTGTGCGCGAGCTGGACAGCGACGATGTTGTTGATCTGGTCGAAGACCTTGAGGATGCGCAGCAGGAAGCGATTCTGGAGGTGCTGGAAACCGCCGATCGCGAAGCGGTGGAAAAGGCGCTGTCATGGCCGGACTACTCCGCCGGTCGCCTGATGCAGCGCGAAGTTGTCATGGCCCCACAGCATTGGACCGTGGGACAGGCCATCGACAACCTGCGGGCCACGCCGGAGCAGGAATTGCCGGACCAGTTTTACCACATCGTCATGGTCGATCCGCGCCTGCATCCGGTCGGGCAGGTGACATTGGGCAAGTTGATGCGTTCGAAACGCACAACGGCGCTGCGTGATCTGTTGGAAGAAACATTCCAGATTATTCCCGCCATGCAGGACGAAGGCGACGTGGCCTATGCGTTCAACCAATACCACCTGATTTCGGCACCCGTTGTCGATGACGAAGGGCGTTTGATTGGTATGATCACGATTGATGACGCGATGGCGGTTCTGGACGAGGAACACGAGGAAGACATCCTGCGTCTGGCGGGGGTCGGCGAAAGCTCCCTGTCGGATCGGGTGATTGAAACCACCAAGCAGCGCTTGCCATGGTTGGCGGTCAATCTGGTCACTGCGATTGCCGCGTCGATGGTGATTTCGCAGTTCGAGGTGGCCATTGCGCAGATTGTGGCACTTGCTGTGCTGATGCCGATTGTGGCGTCGATGGGCGGCAATGCGGGCACCCAAAGTTTGACGGTGGCGGTGCGGGCGATTGCGACCAAAGACCTTACTGGATCGAACGTCTGGCGGGTGATCCGGCGCGAATGTCTGGTCGGGTTGATCAACGGGGCGATATTCGCGGTGACGATGGGAATTGTCGGAGTGATCTGGTTCGGCTCGCCGGCGCTGGGCCTTGTAATCGCGGCTGCTATGGTGATCAACATGGTGGTCGCAGGGCTAGCGGGGACCGGCATCCCGATCTTACTGGAACGGGTGGGGGTTGACCCTGCGCTGGCCTCGGGGGCGTTTGTCACGACCGTGACGGATGTTGTGGGCTTCTTTGCGTTTCTCGGTCTGGCGGCGGCGGTGTTGTTATGAACGATCTGGCGGAAATCAAAGCGGCGGCGCGCAAGGCTGCCTTTGCGCGGCGCAAGCCCTTGTTTGAACGCGCAAATGCAGCGCAGGCGGGTTACCTAAGCGAGGTTCTGGCAGGGTATCGCGGGGTGCCGTTGTCGGGTTTCATGCCGATCCGCACAGAGATTGATCCAACCCCTGCAATGGCCGAAGCGACGGCGCATGGTATCGTGGGCGTGCCGGTGATCAAGGCCAAGGCACAGCCGTTGAGGTTTGCCGAATGGACGCCCGATACGGTGATGATCAATGGCGTATTCGGGGCGCAAATACCTGAAACACAAACGTTTTTCGAACCCGAGATATTGATCGTGCCGCTGCTGGCGTTCAACCGGAATGGCGGACGGCTGGGCTATGGGGGCGGTTTTTACGACCGCACGCTTGAAATGTTGCGGGCGAAACGGCCAACCCTCGCCATCGGGTTTGCTTTTGAGGGGCAGGAAGTGGATGACCTGCCGTTGGAAGCGACAGATCAACCGCTTGATTTGATCGTAACGGAAGCAGGCGTGATCGAAATCGCGCCCTAGCACATGCCACCGGTCTGTGCTCGGGTCTTGACCGGTCAGATGTTTTAGACGAACTTTCCCTCATTTAAGACGAATTTTTTTAAATGAATGGAAGGATCTCCCATGTCTGACATGCTGGATGTGATTATCGATGCGGTAACACCGCAAAGCGCAAAAGATGTGCAGAACATCTATAAGGTTGGGAAAGCAATCGACAAAGTCGGGAGCAAGCCAACGATGGACTCAGTGTCCGATTTGCAAAGTGTTCTCAAGAAAGGATGGATCGAGAAAGCCGAGAAAAAGGTAAAGGCCGACGTCAAGCGTATGAACACGGCCTTGAAGAACAAATCCGAATGGCCCGAGGAAAAGATCGACACCTTCGAAAAGAAGGTTTTCGTCGCGTATAAAGCCGAGAGCAAGAAGGGGCTTGAACCTGTCGATTGCAAGAAAACAATCGCCGCCATTCGCCCGCTTTTAAAAGAGATCGACAGACACAGGAAGGCGCTCAAGGACATCGAGTACCTGTGCAAAAAGTCGATCGAAATCTGTGCGAAATGGGAAAAAGACTATGCCATGCGCAAGGAATACGCGGCGGAGCTGGCGAAGAATTTCAAGTTTCTGACCAAGGTTGCCGTGTTGTCAGCGGCACAGGCTGAAATGTTAACCTATTATCTGCATTGCATGGAGCTGACCAAACAGTTTTCAGAAGCGGAATCCTGTGCGAAAAAACTGGGCAAACGTGCGTTTGAAGACATGAAAGAAGCGCGTTCACGTCAGGATATGGCGAAAAATCAATACGACTATTCACGTGGCAGCGCCTATTGGGAGGACCTGCCAAGCCGGATCTAACCGCGCCCCCTCCTGCGTTAAAAGTGATCGTGAAAACAGGACTTGCCGCGACAGGGGGGAGGCTTTAGCTCTCGGCGTATGAAAATACTTTTCCTTGGCGATGTAATGGGCCGCGCGGGCCGGCGTGCAATCAGCGAAAATCTGGCGCGGTTGCGCACGGAGTGGAAGCTGGATTTCGTCGTCGTGAACGGTGAAAATGCGACCGGTGGCATGGGACTTTCGGGGGCGCATGCGAAAATCCTGCTGGATGCGGGGGCGGATTGTCTGACGCTGGGCGACCATGCGTTCGATCAAAAGGACATGTTAAGCTTTATCGAGCAGGAACCGCGTATTGTACGGCCCTTGAACTTTTCAAAAAACGCACCGGGCAAGGGCGCGCGGCTGTTCACAGCCAAGAACGGGCGCAAGGTTCTGGTCACGCAGGCCCTTGGTCAGGTGTTTATGAAACGCCCCTTTGATGATCCGTTTTCCGCGCTGGATGGTGTGTTGAAAACCCATCCGCTGGGCGGCATGGCGTCGGCGATCATTGTCGACATGCATTGCGAAGCCACATCAGAGAAAATGGCAACGGGTCATTGGTGTGACGGGCGCGCCTCGCTGGTTGTGGGGACGCACACCCATGTGCCGACTTCGGATGCGATGATCCTGCCGCGCGGCACGGCCTATCTTTCGGATGCGGGCATGTGCGGGGATTATCATTCTGTGATCGGGATGGAAAAAACCGAACCGCTGCGCCGCTTTATCACCGGCATGCCCAAGGAACGTTTTACCCCCGCCAACGGCGAGGCAACGCTTTCGGGCGTCTATATCGAAACCGACGACAAGACCGGCAAGGCGACCCGCATTGTGCCCGTGCGCACCGGTGGCGCGTTGCAGGCCAGCACCCCGTGACACCACGATGACATCGCGCGAGATTGCGTTTTTCACCTGCTGTTTGATGATCATGGGCGCGGGTTGGGGCGCGACGCAGCCGATGACAAAACTTGCGGTCAGCACCGGATATGGGCCGTTCGGACTGTTGTTCTGGCAGGCCGTGATTGGTGTGGTACTGATGGCGCTGGTGTGCGCGCTGCGCCACAAGCGCTTGCCAATCAACCAGCGCGCTTTGCGGCTTTATGTAATCCTTGCGCTGATCGGCGCGGTTTTGCCTAATACCATCAGCTATAAAGTGGCGGTGCACCTGCCGGCGGGCATTATGTCGCTTTTGCTGAGTGTGGTTCCGATGTTCGCCTTTATGATTGCCCTCGCGCTGGGCAGTGAAAGGTTTCGCTGGCGGCGGTTTATCGGGCTCGGGTTCGGGTTGATCGGGGTTGGGATCATCGTCGCCCCCGCTGTCGAACTGGGGCAGGCGGTGCCGGTGGGCTGGGCGTTGATCTATCTGCTGACCGCATTTTTCTACGCGTTTGAAAGCAACTTCATTGCCAAATGGGGGACGCAGGGGCTGGATCCGTTTCAGGTGATGTTGGGCGCTTCGCTTGTCGCGCTGGTGATGATCACGCCGGTGATGCTGGTGACAGGACAAATGATCCGGCCGGAACTGCCCTTGCCCGTGCCGCAACTGGCCTTGCTGGGGTCTTGCGTGATCCATGCGTTTATCTATGCGGCTTATGTCTGGCTGGCGGGGCGCGCTGGCGCTGTGTTTACGGTACAGGTGAGCTATCTCGTGACAGGGTTCGGGTTGATCTGGGCGCGGTTGATGCTGGGCGAGGCCTATGCCTCGACAATCTGGCTGGCGCTGGGGGCGATGTTTGCCGGCATGTATTTGGTGCAGCCACGGCCCAAGCTTGCAGAGCCTTTGCCGATGGGCGAAAGTTGAACGGCGGTATGTCCGCGTTAAGGAAACAGTGATGGACGTCTTTTCCCTTTCCCAAACCGGTAGCGCGGTCCTGTCGCTGACGGTGGTCGCGATCATGTTCATCATGTTCCTGCGCGAATCTTTCCCGACCGAAGTGGTGGCCCTTGGTGGCGCGGCGGTGCTGCTGGCCAGCGGTGTGCTGCCCTATGAGGACGCGCGCATGGTGCTGTCCAACTCGGCCCCCTGGACGATTGCGGCGATGTTCATCGTGATGGGGGCGCTGGTGCGCACGGGTGCGCTGGATGTGCTAACGCAACTGGCTGAACGCTATGCCCGCACCAATCCGAAATCTGCCGTTGTGGGGGTGATCCTGTCGGTGATGGGGGCCAGTGCGATCATGAACAACACGCCGGTGGTGGTGGTGATGATCCCCGTGGTGGTGCAATTAAGTAAAACGCTCGGCACCAAGGCGTCCAAGCTGCTGATCCCGCTGAGTTATGCGGCAATCATGGGGGGATCGCTGACCTTGATCGGGACGTCGACGAACCTGCTGGTGGACGGGGTGGCGCGGTCACAGGGGATGGAGCCGTTCGGCATTTTCGAGATCCTGCCGATTGGCTTGGTGGTATGCGCATGGGGGCTGACCTATATGGCGCTGTTCGGGCGCAAGCTGCTGCCGGATCGTGACAGTATGGCCGCGATGTTGTCGACGCGTTCAAAAATGAAGTTCTTTACCGAAGCGGTGATCCCGCCGGAATCAAATCTGATCGGGCGCGAGGTGCTCGATGTGAAGCTGTTCAAACGCGAGGGCGTGCGGTTGATTGACGTGGTGCGCGGCGATGAATCCCTGCGCCGCAATCTGGCAAATGTGGCATTGCAGATCGGGGATCGCGTGGTGTTGCGCACGGAAATGACCGAGCTGTTGAGCCTGCAGGCCACCAAAGAATTGAAACGTGTGGATCAGCTGTCCGCCGTTGAAACCACGACGGTGGAGGTGTTGATCACGCCGGGGTGCCGGATGGTCGGGCGGGCGCTGGGCTCTATGCGCTTGCGCCGGCGCTACGGGGTTTATCCATTGGCGGTCCACCGGCGCAACCAGAACATCGGTTTGCAACTGGATGAGCTGATTGTGAAAGTTGGCGATACCCTGCTGCTGGAGGGGGCCGCCGAAGACATCGCGCGGCTGGCCGCAGACATGGACATGGTGGATGTCAGCCACCCGTCTGCACGCGCCTATCGTCGGGGCCATGCGCCGATTGCGATTGCCGCGCTGGTCGGGATTGTGGCGCTGGCCGCGCTGAATGTCGCGCCGATCCTGATGCTGGCCGTGATCGCTGTGGCCTTGGTGCTGGTCACCGGCTGTATTGATGCGGAAGAGGCGTTTTCCTTTGTTGACGGGCGCCTGCTGGCGCTGATTTTCTCGATGTTGGCAGTGGGGGCGGCGTTGCAGAATTCGGGCGCGATCACGATGCTGGTGGATGCGATTGCGCCGACACTGAGCGCGTTACCGCTGACTGCGGTGATATTCTGTGTGTTTCTGTTGACCACGGTTCTGACCGAAATCGTGTCGAACAATGCGGTGGCGGTCATTATGACGCCTATTGCGATCAGTTTGGCGGCGGCCCTTGGCATTGATGCACGCCCGCTTGTGGTGGCGGTTATGATTGCGGCATCTTGTGCCTTTGCCACGCCCATCGGCTATCAGACCAATACGTTGGTTTACGGTCCGGGGGGGTATAAGTTCACCGACTTCATGCGCATCGGTGTGCCCTTGAACCTGAGCATGTCGTTGTTGGCGAGTGCGGTTATTCCGTTGATTTTTTGAGGATAAACGCGGACGGGCGGTGCGCAGGGAGAGTGCGGACAGTATATAAGGCCAAAAAGAGGAGGGTGTCGTGGCAGGTTAGAGAGGCCAGAACACCAGGATGGCCGGGATTGAAACCGCAACCACGATGATTTCGAGGGGCAGTCCCATGCGCCAGTAATCGCCAAAGCTATAGCCGCCGGGGCCAAGGATCAGGGTGTTGTTCTTATGCCCGATGGGGGTGAGGAATGCGGAGGAGGCGGCGACAGCCACCGCCATCAGGAAGGGATCGGGCGACACGCCAAGGGTTTGGGCCATCTGGATGCCAACGGGGGCTGCGACGATCGTCGTGGCGGTATTGTTGAGCACATCCGACAGGGTCATGGTGACGACCATCAGCACGGTCAGGACGATCCACGGGGCCATGCCTTCGGTCAGGCCGATGAGCGCGCCGGCGATGAGTTCGGTGCCACCGGACGTTTCAAGGGCAGCGCCCAGTGGGATCATGGACCCCAGCAGCACGACAACGGGCCATTCGATATGGGTGTAGAGTTCGGACAGGGGTACGATTTTCGCCAGCACATAGGCGATGACCACCAGACCCAGCGCAACGGGCAGGTAGATCAGGCCGATGCTTGCTGCCAGAACCGCAACACCGAACAGGCCAATCGCCAGCCACACTTTGGTATTTTCGGTGACGGCCAGACCGCGGTCTGCCAGCGGCAGAACGTCCAGCCATTCAGTGACATCCGCCGCGGTGTCGCGTGGCACCAACAAGAGCAGAATATCGCCTGCTTTCAATTCGGTACTACGCAAGCGTGATGTGATTTTGCGGCCACTGCGTGAAATGCCCATCAGGATCGTGCGCCGCCGCCATGCCAGCCCGACGGCCTGTGCGGTGCGGCCGTTCACGCGGGAAGTCTCGGTCACGACAACCTCAATGATTTCAACGCCTTCGCCACCTGCTTTCAAGCGTTCTTCGCGGTCGCTATCGGCAAGCGCCAGATCAAGGCTGCTGCGAAATTCGTCCAAAGCGTCGGGGGTCGCTTCGAGGACCAGCGCGTCACCGGCTTGCAGTGCGACAGAGCGCGATTGCCCATAGCGGCGTTTGCCGTCGCGGATCAGGCCAAGGATGGCGACATCGGCATCGTCTGCAACGGGCGCAAGATCATTGAGCCGTTTGCCGATATGTTTGCTGTCTTCGGGCACCACCAGTTCAGCGATATATTGCGACAGGTCTTCGGTGCTGAGCGAGGCGTCATCGCGGGCAGGGATCAGCCGCCAGCCGATCAGCGCGACAAAGGTCAGCCCCGCAATGGCAGCGATCCCGCCAACGGGTGCAAAATCGAACATGCTAAAGGATTCGCCCAGTGATTCCTGCCGGATCGAGGCGATGATGATATTGGGCGGCGTGCCGATAAGCGTGACCATGCCGCCAAGGATGGTGGCAAAGCTGAGCGGCATCAGGGTGAGGCCCGGCACGCGGCCCGCCTTGCGCGCGGTCTGGATGTCGACGGGCATCAACAGGGCAAGGGCAGCGACGTTGTTCATAAATGCGGACAGGATGCCGCCAATCGCCCCCATCAGCGTGATGTGTGCCCCCAGCGAGCGCGAGGCGTCGATCATGGTGCGGGTGATCAGCAGCACCGCGCCGGAGCGCACCAGCCCCGCAGAAACCACCAGAACCAGCGCAACCACCAGCGTGGCCGGATGGCCAAACCCGCTAAAGGCGTCTTTTGACGGAACCACGCCCAGAACAACCCCGATCATCAGGGCGGTAAAGGCCACGATATCGTAGCGGAATTTGCCCCAAAGCAGCATGCCAAAGACAGCACCGAAGAGGGAGAAGAGGATGATTTGATCTATGCTCATGGGCGCACCATCTTTGGTATCGTCAGCCAGAGCAAGGGGATATGTGCCAGCGCCTTGTCGTGCAAGCAGTGCTGGCCTATAGAGGCGCAAAGCGTAAATTCAGACGAGGTATCTCATGGCCGGCCACTCCAAATGGGCAAACATCCAGCACCGCAAGGGGCGTCAGGACAAGATCCGCGCCAAGCTGTTTTCCAAGTTCAGTAAGGAAATTACTGTTGCTGCCAAAATGGGCGACCCCGATCCCGATAAAAACCCGCGCCTGCGTCTGGCAGTTAAAGAAGCCAAATCGGCGTCGATGCCCAAGGATAACATCGACCGCGCGATCAAGAAATCCGTCGCCGGCGAGGGCGAGGATTATAAAGAAATCCGTTATGAAGGTTACGGCCCGAATGGTGTGGCGGTGATTGTCGAAACGATGACTGACAACCTGAACCGCACTGCGTCCACCGTGCGTTCCACGTTTTCCAAGAACGGCGGCAATCTGGGCGAAACCGGCAGCGTCGGGTTCATGTTTGATCGTAAAGGCGAGGTGACTTACCCCGCGTCTGTCGGGGATAACGACACGGTAATGATGGCGGCAATCGAAGCCGGTGCCGAGGATGTGGAAAGTTCCGAGGACGGTCACGTAATCTGGTGTGCGGACAGCGATCTGAACGATGTGGCAACGGCGCTGGAAGCCGAGTTGGGCGAGTCAGAATCAACCAAGTTGGTATGGAAGCCGACCACAACCAGCGAGCTGGACCTTGAAGGTTTGGAAAAGCTGATGCGTTTGGTGGATGCCTTGGAAGATGATGACGACGTGCAGCGCGTCACCACCAACTTTGAAGCATCAGACGAGGTGATGCAGCAGTTCGAGGATTCCGACGGATAAAGCCCGTCCACAACCCAACAGCCCAAACGAGAAATGCCGCCCCTTGGGGCGGCATTTTCACATGCGTCGCTTGGTGGGGCGCCTAGCCGGCGATGCGCGAAAGGCCGCACCATGGAAACCCGACGCGTCCCGTCGGCTCCGGCGTAGACGGTTTTTGTTGTGCGATGCGCGCGAGCACCTGCTTGACCACGTTCAATTGGGCCACCGCAGCGGCATCGCCTGCGCCGGCCTGAACGTGCAAGATCTTCGACTGTGTATGAAGCGCCGCTTCCATGACCGAGATTTCTTGTGCGCTTACTTCGAGCGTCTGTTGTTTGCCGAACATCTTGTTTTTCCTTTAAGTCTGCAGGGCATGTAGGGGCGGTGTCGTGATTTTGCTAGTGCGGAAATGCCTGATCACTTTCATTTGTGTGTGATGTCATAAAAGAACGGCTTTTTCAGGGCGCTTGTCGCAGATGTTCCCTTGCGGCACCTAGAATGGCAGCGGTCAGCGGGGCAAGGGCCGGTGCCATCACACGGGTGACCTGCCAATACAGCGGCACATCCATCGGCAGGGCCCTGTCCAGCGCGATCAATCGGCCACAATCCAGATGATCCCGTACCAGCGTTTCGGGGTTCATGCCCCAAGCCATGCCTGCCAGTGCGGCATCAACAAAAGCATGGGTCGAGGGCATCTGATGGGAAGGCGGATGCAGGGTTGCGCCGGTTTTGGCCGTGATCCAGCGGGTTTGCAGTTGGTCATTGGGGGTGAAGGTCAGGATCGGCGCACGGGCAAGGCTTTGCGCGGTGACGCCTTTGGCGAAATACCGCTGCATAAAGGCAGGGCTGGCCGTCGCGATGTAGCGCAGCGCGCCAAGTGGATGCAAATCACAGCCCGCCACCGCGCGGTGGTGACCGGTGACGGCTGCACTGACCGCGCCGCGTTTCAGCCACGCATCGGCGGTGTCCTGATCATCCACCCGCAAATCAAACAGCATGTCGGGCACCGCTGAAAGGGCAGACAGCAGCCATGTGGCGATGCTGTCGGCGGGTACGGCAAGGGTCAGGCGCGCGGGCAGGGCACCGTCGCGGCGCAGATCGCCTAATGCAGCCGCTTCAAGCAGGGCCACATCTTCGGCGTGTTTGGCCAGGCGCGCGCCGAGCGGCGTGGCCGTACAAGGTTGACTGCGGTTGATCAGGGACGCGCCGACCTGTTCTTCCAGTGCCTTCAGCCGCTGGGATATGGCGGAGGGGGTTACATTAAGGCTGCTGGCCGCGGCGTCAAAACTGCCGAGGCGCAGAATGGCGGAAAGGGCTGCAAGCTGAGTGGGGTCAATGGGCATGAAGGGGTTCTAATCTCACGTTACGATCTTTAATTTGAGTAATGCAGAGGTTCTCGCGTAGTCAAGCCGGAGACACCAAAGGAGCTTGTCATGCTGTCCTCTTTCCTGCCCGGTTACGCCCTGAGCCTGACGCTGATTCTCGCCATCGGAGCGCAAAACGCTTTTGTCCTGCGTCAGGGACTGCGGCGGCAACATGTGTTCTGGGTCTGCCTGACCTGCGGGACGACAGATGCCCTGTTGATCGCGGGGGGCGTGGCCGGTTTCGGCGCGCTTGCGTCAGCTGTGCCGTGGTTCGAGACCGCGATGCGCTATGGCGGGGCGATGTTTCTGCTGTGGTACGGCGCGCAGAACGCGCTTTCTGCATGGCGGGGCGGTGCGGCGCTGGAAATTGAGGGCGAGGCGACACAAAGCCTGAGGCAGGTCATCCTGACCCTGCTGGCGCTGACCTTTCTGAACCCGCATGTCTATCTTGATACGGTTGTGCTGATCGGGTCCATTTCTGCACAATATCCCGACAAGCTTGCCTTTGGCGGCGGTGCGGTTCTTGCCAGTTTCACGTTTTTCTTTGCCTTGGGCTATGGCGCGCGTCTGCTTAGCCCCTTGTTTGGCAAGCCTTTTAGCTGGCAAGTGCTTGATGCGTTGATTGCGCTGACCATGTGGGCGATTGCGGCAAAACTTTTGTTCGGTTGATCTTGCCCTTTGGGTCGGACAGGCGCAGATTGCCGCCATGACAACGGCTCTTCCTCACCGCCCGCTGACGGGCATATTCTGGATGCTGGTGACTGGGGTGGTATTCATCATGGTCACGGCTTTGGTGAAATACATGGGTCCGCGCCTGCCCGCGGCAGAGGCGGCGTTCCTGCGCTATGCCATGGGCCTTGTGTTTCTGTTCCCTGTTCTGGGCACGTTGCGCAGCGCCCGTTTGACGCGCCGGCAATGGTCGCTGTTCGGACTGCGCGGATTCTGTCACGCCTTTGGGGTGATGTTGTGGTTCTTTGCCATGACCCGCATCCCGATCGCCGAAGTGACCGCGATGAACTATCTGGCACCCATCTATGTGACCCTTGGTGCGGCGATTTTTCTGGGGGAAAAGCTGGCGATGCGGCGGATTATTGCCGTGATCATGGGGCTCGCTGGGGCTGCCATCATCCTGCGCCCCGGTTTTCGCGAGGTCAGTGCCGGTCATATCGCGATGCTGATCGCGGCCGTGGTATTTGCCGGTTCCTATCTGATCGCGAAAATGCTGGCTGACGAAGTGCGCCCGGCCGTTGTGGTCGCGATGCTGTCGGTCTTTGTAACGCTGGGGCTGGCCCCCTTTGCGATTCCCGTCTGGATCACCCCTACGGGTACTGAATTGCTAATCCTGATGGCTGTCGCCTGTTTCGCCACGGCGGGCCATTATACGATGACGCTGGCCTTTGCCGCTGCACCGGTGACGGTGACGCAGCCGGTCACCTTTTTGCAACTGGTCTGGGCCACGGCGCTGGGCGTGTTCATCTTTGCCGAACCGGTGGACATCTGGGTGGTGCTGGGCGGTTTTGTGATCCTCAGTTCGGTGACATTTATCACTTGGCGGGAGGCGATGTTGAACCGCCAGATCACGCCGAATGCCAATGCGACCAAGATGTGATTTCGCGTTATTGATTGACTAGTCAATAAAAGGCGATTTACCCTGAACGGGAATTAGCCAAGGACGCGAATCCCAAAATGCCCAAAGTCGGAATGGAACCCATCCGCCGCTCCGCACTGGTGCAGGCGACAATTGCCGAAATCGGTGCCGCCCATTCACTGGATGTTACTGTCGGTCAGATTGCCAAACGTGCCGGCATGTCGACGGCGCTGGCCCATCATTATTTCGGCGGCAAAGACCAGATTTTTCTGGCCGCGATGCGCCACATCCTCTCCGAATACGGGGCCGAGGTGCGCGCCCGTCTTGCAGAGGCCCGCGGCCCGCGCGACCGTGCCGCCGCCATCGTGATCGCGAGTTTTGACGAAACCTGTTTTGCGCCCGCAACGGTCAATGCGTGGATGACGCTCTATGCCGCATCCCCGACCAACGCAGGCACCCGCCGCCTGTTGCGGCTGTATCAGCGCCGCCTGCGCTCGAACCTCAGGCATGCGCTGCGCCCGCTGAGCACCAATCCCGAAGCCGACGCCGAAACTATGGCAGCGCTGATCGACGGGCTTTATCTGCGTGCGGCCTTGTCGCAAAGCGGCACAGCCTCCGCGGCACGGGCAAGCGCCCTGTCTACCTTGCACCTGCTTCTGGATGCCACAAAATGACCAAACCAAATATCCTGATCCTGATGGTGGACCAATTGAATGGCACGTTGTTTCCCGACGGCCCTGTCGACTGGTTGCACGCGCCCAACCTCAAGAAACTGGCGGCGCGCTCCACACGTTTCGCCAATTGCTATACGGCCTCGCCGCTTTGCGCACCGGGGCGGGCGGCGTTTATGTCGGGGCAATTGCCCTCGGCCACGGGCGTCTATGACAATGCTGCGGAATTTGCGTCAAGCATCCCGACCTATGCGCACCACCTGCGCCGCGCAGGGTATCAAACCTGCCTGTCGGGCAAGATGCATTTTGTCGGCCCCGACCAGATGCACGGCTTTGAGGAACGTTTGACCACGGATATCTATCCCGCCGATTTCGGCTGGACCCCGGATTATCGCAAGCCGGGGGAACGGATTGACTGGTGGTATCACAACATGGGGTCGGTCACGGGCGCGGGCGTGGCGGAGATCTCCAACCAGATGGAATACGACGACGAGGTCGCCTATAACGCGACCCGCAAGCTCTATGATCTTTCGCGGGGCGGGGACGCGCGCCCTTGGTGCCTGACCGTCAGCTTTACCCATCCGCATGACCCCTATGTCACGCGCAAGAAGTACTGGGACCTTTACGAGGATTGCGCGCACCTGCTGCCAGAAGTGCCGGCGATGGCCTATGAGGATCACGACCCTCATTCGCAGCGCATCTTTGACGCCAACAACTGGCGCGATTTCGATATTACCGAAGAAGACATCAAACGCTCGCGTCGGGCTTATTTCGCCAACATCAGCTATCTTGACGACAAGGTCGGTGAAATCCTGCAAACGCTTGAGGACACGCGTCAGGAAGCGATCATCCTGTTTGTCTCCGATCACGGTGACATGCTGGGCGAGCGTGGTCTGTGGTTCAAAATGTCGTTCTTTGAGGGCTCTGCGCGTGTGCCGATGATGATCAGCGCGCCCCAAATGGAAACAGGGCTGCAAACCACACCGGTCAGCAACATCGACGTCTGCCCGACGCTCTGCGATCTGGCTGGCGTGTCGATGGACGAGGTGATGCCGTGGACCACCGGCCAATCCGTGGTGCCTATGGGGCAGGGCGTGGAACGCACCGAACCTGTCGCGATGGAATACGCTGCCGAAGGGTCTTATGCGCCGATGGTTTCGCTGCGCTATGGTAAATGGAAATACAACCGCTGTGCACTGGACCCCGATCAACTGTTTGATCTGGACGCCGACCCGCAGGAATTGACGAACCTCGCCGAACATCCCGACCATCAGGGGACATTGATCACGCTAAAAGCCAAATCCGAGGCCCGCTGGGACTTGGCCGCCTATGACGCGGATGTGCGCAAATCCCAAGCGCGCCGCTGGATCGTTTACGAGGCCTTGCGCGAGGGGGGCTATTACCCCTGGGACTATCAACCCCTGCGCAAAGCCTCGGAGCAATATATGCGCAATCACATGGACCTTAACGTGCTGGAAGACAACAAACGCTTCCCGCGCGGTGAATAACCCCTTCATCTTGCCCTTAATCCTCCTGACGGAGGCATGAAAGTTCTTATCCGATGCCCTATGACACACAGCCCGCTGCCAGCCATTTCATCAATGGTGCATATGTCGAAGACACTGCTGGCACACCGATTGACGTGATTTACCCCGCCACAGGCGAAAAAATTGCTACAGTATACGCTGCCACACCCGCGATTGTGGAACAGGCGATTGCAGCTGCAAAGAGCGCCCAAGCGGCTTGGGCTGCGATGAGCGGCACTGAACGCGGCCGGATCCTGCGCAAGGCCGCGGACATGCTGCGCGAACGCAACCACGACCTGAGCGTCTTGGAAACCTATGACACCGGTAAGCCCTATCAGGAAACCAGCGTTGCTGATGCGACCTCGGGGGCGGATGCGCTGGAATATTTCGGCGGCATGGCTGCGACGCTCACCGGCGAGCACATCCAGCTAGGTGAAAACTGGGTCTATACCCGCCGCGAGGCGCTGGGCGTCTGTGTCGGTATCGGCGCGTGGAACTATCCCACCCAGATCGCGTGTTGGAAAGGCGCACCGGCGCTGGCTTGTGGCAATGCGATGATTTTCAAACCCTCTGAAACAACACCGCTTTGCGCGTTGAAGGTTGCGGAAATCCTGCATGAGGCGGGCTTGCCTGCGGGGATCTACAACGTGGTGCAAGGCATGGGCGAAGTTGGCGCGTCGCTGGTGACGGACCCGCGGGTCGACAAGGTGTCGCTGACCGGATCCGTGCCAACCGGCCGCAAGGTTTATGCCGCTGCGGCGGAAGGCATCAAACACGTGACCATGGAACTGGGCGGCAAATCCCCGATGATCGTGTTCGAAGACGCGGACATCGAAAACGCGGTCAGCGGTGCCATTCTGGGTAATTTCTATAGCTCCGGTCAGGTCTGTTCCAATGGTACGCGGGTCTTTGTGCATAAGGCGATCAAGGAACAGTTTTTGAACCGTCTGGCCGAACGTTTGGGCAATGCGGTGATCGGGGACCCGATGGACCCTGCGACCAGCTTTGGCCCGATGGTGTCAGAGCGCCAGCGCGCCATTGCGTTGGACTATATCGAAAAAGGGCAGGCTGAAGGGGCGCGTCTGGTCACAGGCGGCAAGATGCTGGAGCGCGACGGTTTTTATATGGAGCCGACCGTTTTTGCGGATGTCACCGACGATATGGTCATCGCGCGCGAAGAGATTTTTGGCCCTGTCATGGCCGTGCTGGATTTTGAGGATGAAGAGGATGTGATGGCCCGTGCCAATGACACCGAATTCGGGTTGGCCGCCGGCGTGTTCACCCGCGATCTGACCCGCGCGCACCGCGTGGCCGCGCGATTTGAAGCGGGCACGTGTTATATCAACACCTATAATGACGCGCCGGTCGAGGCCCCTTTCGGCGGGTCTAAGAACTCTGGTGTCGGACGCGAGAATTCCAAAGCGGCGATCGAGCATTATTCGCAGCTGAAATCGGTGTTTGTGCGGATGGACGATGTCGAAGCGCCGTTTTGAAGCGGATCCAAAGGTGTGCTGACGCACATTACATATTTGGTCTGCGAGGCGATGTGAGCCCCTGAATATAGACGGTAGCGGGGGGAGTTAGGGCAGCAAGTTAAAGCTGCTGAGAGGTGCTTGAGCCCACAGACTGTGGCTCAAGACACCTGTTCAATTTTGAAGGTGCGATTCCGCGTAGCCTCAAGGACAAGCCGGGCAAAGCCCGGTCGCGATGCGATCCTTGACCCTGCGCAGAATCACGGGAGTGGTGTGATGAGAGCGGAATTTGTGATTGTCGGGGCAGGCTCTGCCGGTTGTGCAATGGCCTATCGGTTGGCCATGGCCGGACGGCGCGTGATCGTGATCGAACATGGCGGCACGGATGCGGGGCCGTTCATCCAGATGCCAGCGGCCTTGAGTTATCCGATGAACATGAAACGCTATGACTGGGGGTATAAGTCCGAACCCGAGCCGCATTTGGGCGGGCGCGAACTCGTCTGTCCGCGCGGCAAGGTGATTGGCGGGTCGTCGTCGATCAACGGGATGGTCTATGTGCGCGGTCATGCGCAGGACTTTGATCATTGGGAAGAAGCGGGCGCGCAAGGCTGGGCTTATGCTGATGTCTTGCCCTATTTCAAACGGATGGAAAACTGGCATTCCGGGGGGCATGGGGGCGATCCTTCATGGCGCGGCACGGACGGGCCGTTGCACGTCAGTCGCGGTACGCGGAAAAACCCGCTGTTCGAGGCCTTCGTGCGCGCGGGGGAGCAGGCCGGATATCAGGTGACGGATGATTACAATGGCCAGCAGCAAGAGGGCTTTGGCCCGATGGAGCAAACCGTCTGGAAGGGCCGGCGGTGGTCTGCCGCGAATGCCTATTTGCGGCCCGCGCAGAAAACCGGAAATGTTGAACTGGTGCAGGCGCTTGCGCAGCGGGTGGTGATCGAGAACGGACGTGCAACGGGGGTCGAAGTGTTGCGTGGCGGCAAGCGCGAAGTGATCGGGGCGGAGCGCGAGGTGGTTTTGGCCGCGTCCTCGATCAATTCACCCAAGCTGTTGATGTTATCGGGCATTGGCGACGGGGCGCATCTGGCGGAGCATGGTATCGACGTGGTGGCCGACCGGCCCGGTGTCGGGGCGAACTTGCAGGACCATCTGGAAATGTACATCCAGATGGCGGCGTCGCAGCCGATTACCCTTTATAAACATTGGAATATCTTTTCGAAGGCGGTGATCGGGGCGCAGTGGCTGTTCACGAAAACCGGCATGGGCGCGTCGAACCAGTTTGAAAGTGCCGGTTTCATCCGGTCCAAGGCAGGCGTGCCTTATCCTGATATCCAGTTCCATTTTCTGCCGATTGCGGTGCGCTATGACGGGCAGGCGGCGGCGGAAGGGCACGGGTTTCAGGCGCATACCGGACCGATGCGGTCACGTTCGCGCGGAAGCGTCACCTTGCGCTCTGCTGATCCGAAGGACGATCCGAAAATCAGGTTCAACTATATGTCCCATCCTGAGGATTGGGAGGAATTCCGCACCTGCATCCGCCTGACCCGCGAGATTTTCGCGCAAGAGGCGTTCAAACCCTATGTAAAACACGAAATCCAGCCGGGTGCGGCCTATCAGACCGACGCAGAGTTGGACGAAGTGATCCGCGAACATGCCGAGAGTGCGTATCACCCCTGTGGCACTTGCCGGATGGGGCGCGCGGATGATCGTGGCGCTGTGGTTGACCCGCAGGCGCGGGTGATCGGGGTTGACGGGTTGCGCGTGGCGGACAGTTCGATTTTCCCGCGCATCACAAATGGCAATCTGAATGCGCCCTCGATCATGGTGGGGGAAAAAGTGTCTGATATGTTGTTGGGTCTGGACCCGCTGGCACGATCCAACGATGAACCCTGGAACCACCCCGATTGGGAAACTGCGCAGCGATAGTGGTTTGGTAAGATAACCCTAACCACATATTGTGATTTCTGTTGCTTGTTAAGGCGTGCTGTTCCACATTAACGGCATGTTAAGAATTTGGTCATTGAGTGCACTGATGCTGGTGCTTGCGCTGTCCGCAGAGGCGGCAGAGTTTCGCGGGGAAATCCGCGTGATCGACGGGGATACCCTGGATGTCGGTGATATCCGCGTCCGCCTGCATGGCATTGATGCGCCCGAACGTGACCAGCCTTGTACCACGTTGACCGGCCAGAACTGGGGGTGTGGGGACTGGGTGACGCGGCAGGTGCGAGACCGCTATCAGGGTGCGCAAGCGCGCTGTGATGCCATTGACCGTGATAGATATGGTCGTGTCGTCGCAAGGTGTTTTGTGGACGGGGCGGATATCAATCGGGATATGGTCGCGGACGGGCTGGCCTTTGCCTATCGCAAATATTCATACGATTACGACCTCGAGGAAAAAGCAGCCGTTGTCGCCGATCTTGGGATTCACGGATTTGCCATGGAAGCGCCCGCGCGGTATCGCCTGACGCGGATCAAAGGACGTTTGGCCCCCGATCCAAACTGCCGGATCAAGGGCAATATCAGTGCCAAAGGGGTGCGTATTTATCACCTGCCGGGGCAGAAATATTACGATAAAACCGGCATTGATCCGCACAAAGGTGAGCGGTGGTTTTGTTCAGAAGCGCAGGCGCGGGCCTCCGGTTGGCGAAAGTCAAAAATATAGCTTAATCAACACGGTACGGCAGGACGTCGCGCAGGTTTTGATCAACAACCAGATGGCGTTCTAGTGGCGGAACCGCACGTTGGTGACAGGATTTGCGCTCGCAAATCCGGCAGGAAATCCCGATTGGTTCAAATGCGGATTCTCGGGTCATATCCAGCCCGTCAGCGTACACGAGTTGCGCGGCATGGCGCATTTCACAGCCCAAGGCGATGGCGAAGCGGCGCACCGGTGCCCCGAAACGTCCCGCCGGTTTCGAGATGTCACGTGCCAGTGAGATATAGCGTGCGCCGTCCGGCGTTTCCGCGAGTTGGCGCAGGAACCTGCCCGGTGTTTCAAACGCGCGGTGCACGTTCCACAGGGGGCAGGCTCCGCCGAACCGCGCGAATTGCAAACGGGTGGCGGAATGGCGTTTTGTGATCGTGCCGGCCTGATCAACGCGTACAAAAAAGAACGGCACGCCCTTGCTGCCGGGGCGCTGCAATGTGGACAGGCGATGCGCGACCTGTTCGATGGAAGCACCAAAGGCGCCGGAGAGCAATTCGAGGTCATGCCGACAGCTTTGCGCCGCTGCATGAAACCGCGCGTAGGGCATCAGCGCAGCGCCCGCAAAATAGTTGGCCAGACCAATTTTAGCGATATCGCGGGCCGCAGCGGTGGTGAAACGGGCCAGATCAAGCGTGGCTTCCAGCAGCGCATCCTGTTTGGTAAGCGCCACTTGCAGCAGTAACTGAAAGGTCTGGGATTCCGGGGCGGCGCGGGCAGAGATGTGCAGCACGTTGGTCGATGCATCAAAGCGGCGCAGGACATCGGTGTCATCAAACGCAACCGAAATTCCCGCATTGCCAAGCGTGGAAACGGCGGCGACGCGCATGTTGCGATGTCCGCCTTTCCGGTTGGCGAAATGTTCTGCAGCGTGATCGACCGAGTCGATATAATTGTCGCAATAGTGAAAGAAGTCGCGGACTTCTTCCCACGGGGAGGGCGCGCCGCGGGCGTCTTCGCGACCTAGCGCTTCGTCCAATGAGGCAAGACGTTCATGGGTCTGACGGTAGCTTTGGTGCAGGTCAAGGAATGCCCGTGCCAGCCCCGGCGCGTTTGAAGCGGTTAGCCGGATATCTGCAAGCGGTGGCATCTTGCCCTGAAACACCGGATCGGCCAGCGCTTCGCGCATGTCACTGACCAGCCGTTCGCTGTCACCGGCGCTGAGTTCGGTAACGTCCAAGCCGAATTCGGATGCGAGCGCGAGGACAACCGTGGTGGAAATCGGCCGGTTGTTGTTTTCCATCTGGTTGAGGTAGGGCAGGGAAACCCCCAGCCGCGCGGCAAAATCTTTTTGCGTGAGGCCCAGTTTAGTGCGCAATTCGCGCAGGTTGGCGCCGGCGTAGAGTTTTTGAGTGGCCATCAGGTGCCCTTTGCAACTTTGCAGTTGCTCTGAGCCTAGCTTTGCAAACCTAGGACTGCAATGCGAGTATTCTGGCGCGCCGGATCACGAACAGGATCGAGATAATGCCGCAAAAGGAGGTTGCAAGCATGATGAGGACCAGCGGATAGGCCCCTGATTCCGGTGTCAAAAGTTGCCCTGCAAGAACGGCAAGGGCCGACCCGCCGCCGATCATGATTGCCCCGCCCAGACCGGATGCCGTACCGGCCAGATGAGGGCGGACCGACAACATGCCCGCTGTTGCGTTAGGAATGCACAACCCGTTGCCAAGGCCGACCAGTGTCATCATGCCAAAGAAAGTTTCGGCCGTGCCCAAGCCCATCACAAGGATGCAGAGCGAGAGGGTCGACCCCAAAGTCGCGGCAATGCAGCCGCACAGCACCAGCATATCGACGCCAAATCGGGTCGCGAAGAGGCCGGTAATCCAGTTGCCGCAGAAATAACCGATGGCGGGGGCACCGAAATACAGGCCCAGCCAGAATGGATCGAGCCCGAATACGATAGTGCCGACAAAGGGAGCGCCGCCGAGATAGGCGAAAAACGCGCCGGAACAGAAACTTGCAGCAAGGGCGTAGCCCCAGAACCGTCGCGCGCGCAGCAGTTCGGGGTATTCCCGAAACTGTTTCAGTATCGATATATTCGACGGTTTCGCGGTTTCGCCCATGTCCCACAAAACCAGCACCAGCACAGCACCGGCAATCACGAACATCAGCCAGAAGGTGACGTGCCAATCCGCGACCTGTTCAATCGCCCCACCGACCGCCGGTGCAATCATCGGCACCAGCGCCATGCCCATTGTGACGTAGCCCAGTTTTGACGCGGCCTGATCCTGCGTATAAAGGTCGCGCAGCACGGCGCGGCTGAGCACCATGGCGGTGGCAATCACCGCTTGGGCAATGCGAAACCCAAGAAACACGGCGGTATTGGGGGCAAAGATGCATCCCAAAGTGGCCAGCATGAACAGCACCAGCCCGCCGATGATCACAGGGCGGCGGCCCAAATTGTCAGAAATCGGTCCGATGAAAAGCTGGATCACCGCGCTGCACAGCAGATACAGTGGCACCGTCAGCTGCATTGTCGCGTAAGATGTGCCGAAATATTCCGCCATATGTGGCAGACTTGGCAAAAAGATGTTCATCACCAAGGCGCTAAGGCCCGACAGTAAAATCAGGGTCAAAACTGTGGGGGGCGTGCCGCGGTCCATAAAGCGGATTTCGGGCAACGGGGGGGGAGCGTGCTTCATGCAAATGCATCTATGCCTGCCGTTGGAGCTTGTCCACGTCGGGCGCAAATATTTGCAACATTGCAATTTGCAGAAACCGAGCTGAATATACTTTGCAAATATTCAGAAAGTCTCTTTCCTCGGGTAGGTCCCATTCGGTATTGTCGCGTAAATATTGAACAGGGGTTAGCGATGAAAGACATTCTTGAACAGCTGGAAGAGCGCCGTGAAACTGCCCGTCTGGGTGGCGGTCAAAAACGGATTGATGCGCAGCACGGGCGCGGCAAGCTGACGGCGCGCGAGCGGGTTGACCTGCTGCTGGATGAGGGGTCTTTCGAAGAATTCGACATGTTCGTTTCCCACCGATGCACCGATTTTGGTATGGAAAATCAAAAGCCTGCGGGGGACGGTGTGGTCACCGGCTGGGGCACGATCAATGGGCGTCTGGTGTATTTCTATTCGCAGGACTTTACCGTTTTGGGCGGCTCCGTGTCCGAAACCCATGCCAAGAAAATCTGCAAGATCATGGATATGGCGATGCAGAACGGCGCGCCTGTAATCGGTTTGAACGATTCAGGTGGCGCGCGGATTCAGGAGGGTGTGGATTCGCTTGCCGGATACGCCGAAATCTTCCAACGCAACATTATGGCCTCTGGTGTGATCCCGCAAATCAGCGTGATCATGGGGCCCTGCGCCGGTGGCGCGGTCTATTCGCCCGCGATGACCGACTTCATCTTCATGGTCAAAGACAGCTCTTATATGTTTGTCACAGGCCCTGAAGTGGTCAAAACCGTGACCAACGAAGTGGTGACCGCAGAGGAACTCGGCGGGGCGGGGACCCACACCAAGAAATCGTCTGTTGCGGATGCCGCGTTTGAAAACGACGTCGAAGCCTTGGCCGAAGTGCGCCGTCTGGTCGATCTGCTGCCCGCGAATAACCGCGAAGGCGCGCCCGTGCGTCCGTTCTTTGACGATCCCGAGCGGATCGAGGCGTCACTTGATACGCTGGTCCCGGCCAATGCGAACACACCCTATGACATGAAGGAATTGATCCTGAAACTGGGCGACGAGGGTGATTTTTACGAGATCCAAGAGAATTTCGCCAAGAACATCATCACCGGTTTCATCCGCATCGAAGGGCGCACCGTGGGGGTCGTCGCCAACCAGCCGATGGTGCTGGCTGGCGTTCTGGACATCGACAGCTCGCGCAAGGCGGCCCGTTTCGTGCGCTTCTGCGACTGTTTCGAAATCCCGATCCTCACGCTTGTCGACGTTCCCGGTTTCCTGCCCGGCACGTCACAGGAATACGGCGGCGTCATCAAACACGGCGCGAAACTGTTGTATGCCTATGGCGAGGCGACAGTGCCGATGGTCACGCTGATCACGCGCAAAGCCTACGGCGGTGCCTATGACGTGATGGCGTCCAAACACCTGCAATCGGATTTCAACTATGCGTGGCCAACGGCCGAGGTCGCGGTGATGGGGGCCAAAGGCGCATCCGAAATCATCCACCGCGCGGACAAGGACGATCCAGAGAAGCTGGCGCAACACACCGCGGATTACGAGGCGCGGTTCGCGAACCCCTTTGTGGCGGCAGAGCGCGGGTTCATCGACGAGGTAATCCAGCCGCGCACAACGCGGAAACGGATTGCGCGCGCGTTTGCGTCACTGCGGAACAAGAAGAAAGAGATGCCTTGGAAGAAGCACGGCAATATTCCGTTGTGAGGCAGGTGCGCGTGCAGTTGGGACGCGATGTTGCGTTAGAGCAGATCATCTCGCCCGCCGACTTCCCCACACATGACAAGGGTGCGCCGTGAAAGCCGTCTTTGCCAGTCTCATTCTTGCGGCCAGCCCCGTTTGGGCGACCGATGTGCCTTCGGGGCATAGTGTCGAATTATACGAGGTCCTGGTGGATGCCGTCGAAAGCGAAACATGGCTCAGGTTCCGCTTTATCGCGCCGCATATCGCGCGGGGCGAGGGCGCGGTGGAATATGACGTGGCGGCCAGCGATATGATGCACTTGTGCGCCGCGCTGGCCCTGCCATATAGCGCTGAATACGCGCTGGCGGGGGATGTCATTGTGATCTCTCTGGCGGACCGTGCGACCGAATTCGGGGTCGCGGATCCCGAAGCGACACAATTTTTCGAGGCTTTTCGTCCTGTGGATAACACCTGTATCTGGGAGGGTTTGTGATGCAACCACAATATCTTGCGGTCCACTTCTCAAGTGGACAGAATACTGCGACATTCGCGACACAACCCCAACCATTGCAACGGGCTGGATATGTTTTCGCAGCGGACTACCTTATGGTGCAGTCGAGGAATACCCAAGTATCCCTTACCTCAGAAACGGGGCGTGCGAGGCAGTTTAACAATGCGCGTTCCACTTACATAGACAGGAGACAGAGATGTCAAAGAGCATCAAATTCCTGGCAGCCATTGGTTTCATCGCCACTGTTGCTGCCTGTACATCCGGCCAGACCGAAGAAGAATATGTTGTTGTCGAGCCCGAGCCCATCTCGGTTGAGCCAACATACACAGGTAAGTACAAATAAACTTGCCCCGGGGCAGGCCGATGCGCCTGTCCCGACCCCATTCCTGACAATCCGCCAAACACGGCCCCAAAATCGGAGGGCCGTCTGATGCCAGCCTATATGCTGAAACATCGTGGATTTCCGGGCCGTTTGCCCAGTACCGATTTCCAGTTCACCATTCGCCGTCCCAACCCCAAAGGGGTGACACCGCTGTCCCAGCGCGAGCGTCGTTCCGACCGCCGTCCGGCGGACAAACGCGCGGATGCCGGTTTCATGAAAGCCCTGTGGGAGCATTTCGGCCCGCATCCGTTTGAACGCGGCAATCTGGACGCGGGGCGTCTGTCGTGGCTGTTTGGCCGCGAGGTCCTGCCGGCGACGGATCCGTTTGACCCGGCCCATTACGAAAGCCTGCTGGTAATCAATGAAGCCGCCGCGCGCGCGGCTTTCCCCGAAGCTTTCGAGGATTGATCGGCATGAACCCGCGCGCAACCTTTGAAAACCAGCGGCACGCTGCCGAAATCCTGCCGGTTTATCCGGCGGGCTTGGGGTTTTCGCAGCGTTTTGTCAGGGTTGATTACGGTGATGGCGTTACCTCCCCCGGTGCGTCTTTGCCATACCGAAACCATACCCTTTTCCCCCTTGGGCAGCAGGGCGCAACCATCGCGCTGCTGCCCTCTTTTTCCGGCGCTCATTGTCCCATTGGGGCGGTCGCATCGGGTGGAAAGACACATAAGTCTGCACCCGACACGGAACCCCGCGCGATGTTCCGCGTTGCTTGTGTAGACACGAGCAGACAAGGAACAGAAAAATGTCCATCAAACCCGTCCTCCTCGCCAGCGCCCTTTGCGCCTCTCTTGCCGCCTGCGGCGACACGGTTGTCGAACAGGGGCTTGTCGGCACAGCCGTCGGCGCGGGGGCCGCAGCGGTCACCAGCGGCAGCCTGTTGCAAGGCGCAGCCATTGGTGCAGCGGGCAACATCGCTTTTTGCCAGCTTAATCCCGGCAAATGCCGATCCGTTAACTAATCGCACTTTTACGGCGCAGCCTGCGCGCCGTACCCGAAACAATCGCCCCGCACAGCACCTGCTGTGGCGGGGTTTTCGTGTTTACCTCAAGACCCAAAAGGACACCCCATGTTCAAGAAAATCCTGATCGCCAACCGTGGCGAGATTGCCTGCCGTGTTATCAAAACCGCCAAGAAAATGGGGCTGACCAGCGTTGCGATCTATTCCGATGCGGATGCGCAGGCGCTGCACGTGCAAATGGCGGATGAGGCCATCCACATCGGCCCGCCGCCTGCCAACCAGTCCTATATCGTTATCGACAAAGTGATGGCCGCGATCAAGGAAAGCGGTGCCGAAGCGGTGCATCCCGGCTATGGTTTCCTGTCTGAAAACAGCAAGTTCGCCGAAGCGCTTGAAGCGGCGGGCGTCGCTTTTGTCGGCCCGCCTGTGGGTGCGATTGAAAAGATGGGGGACAAGATCACTTCGAAAAAGATCGCGCAGGAAGCGGGGGTTTCCACAGTGCCCGGTTACATGGGCTTGATCGAGGACGCCGATGAGGCGGTCAAGATCTCCAACGAGATCGGCTATCCTGTCATGCTTAAGGCCTCTGCCGGCGGGGGCGGTAAAGGCATGCGTATCGCGTGGAACGACGAAGAGGCCCGCGAGGGGTTTCAGTCCTCCAAGAACGAAGCGGCGAACAGCTTTGGCGACGACCGCATTTTTATCGAAAAATTCGTAACCCAGCCGCGCCACATCGAAATTCAGGTTCTGTGTGATGCACACGGCAACGGCATCTATCTGGGCGAACGCGAATGTTCGATCCAGCGCCGCAACCAGAAGGTTGTCGAAGAAGCACCAAGCCCTTTCCTGGATGAAGCCACGCGTAAGGCAATGGGTGAGCAGGCAGTCGCGTTGGCGCAGGCCGTGGGCTATACTTCGGCCGGTACGGTCGAGTTCATCGTGGACGGCGACAAGAACTTCTACTTCCTCGAGATGAACACGCGTTTGCAGGTGGAACACCCTGTGACCGAGCTGATCACTGGCGTCGATCTGGTCGAACAGATGATCCGCGTTGCAAACGGGGAAAAGCTGACGATCAAACAGTCGGATGTAAAACTGAACGGCTGGTCCATCGAAAACCGGCTTTATGCCGAAGATCCTTATCGCGGCTTCCTTCCCTCTATCGGCCGCTTGACCCGTTACCGCCCGCCACAGGAAGTTGCCGCCGGCCCGTTGTCGGACAATGGCAAATGGGCGGATGATGCGCCTACCGGCACTTTCGCGGTGCGCAATGACACTGGTGTTTATGAGGGGGGCGAGATCAGCATGTATTACGACCCGATGATCGCCAAGCTCTGCACATGGGCACCGACACGCGCTGAAGCGATTGAACAGATGCGCGTGGCGTTGGACAGTTTCGAGGTCGAAGGTATCGGTCACAACCTGCCGTTTTTGTCAGCCGTAATGGACCACCCGATCTTTATCGACGGCACCATGACCACCGCCTTTATCGAAGAGCAATATCCCGACGGCTTCGAAGGGGTCGAGTTGGCCGAAACCGAGCTGCGCCGCATTGCTGCGGCATGTGCGGCCATGCACCGCGTTGCCGAAATCCGCCGTGCGCGGGTGTCGGGCCGGATGGACAATCACGAACGCAAAGTCGGCAGCGACTGGAACGTGACTGTGCAGGGGCAGTCCTTTGATCTGGTGATCGAAGCGGACAAGGACGGGGCCACGGTCCGGTTCGAGGACGACAGCACCCTGCGGGTCAAGGGCGACTGGACGCCGGGCGACAAACTGGCGTCAATGACGATCAATGACGCGCCTTTGGTGATGAAAGTCGGCAAGATTTCCGGTGGTTTCCGGATCCGCACCCGTGGCGCGGACGTCAAAGTGCATGTGCGCACCCCGCGTCAGGCCGAACTGGCGCGTTTGATGCCGGAAAAAGTGGCCCCTGATACGTCTAAAATGCTTCTCTGCCCGATGCCGGGTCTGATTGTGAAACTGGATGTGGCCGTGGGCGACGAGGTGCAGGAAGGTCAGGCGCTCTGCACGATCGAGGCGATGAAGATGGAAAACATCCTGCGTGCCGAAAAAAAGGGCGTGGTCAGCAAGGTCAATGCAGGGGCTGGTGACAGTCTGGCCGTGGATGATGTGATCATGGAGTTTGAGTGACCTCGAACCCCGTCATAACATGGATCTGGTCCGTTGATGCCCGTATCTGGCAGGCGGTGATTGCCGGCGCTTTTGTGTCGGCGGGCTGGGTCTTTAACGGCTGGCAGAACAGGCGCGATGCGGCGCGGCTACGTGCCGAACGGCTGCGCGATGTGCACCGTGCGCTTTATGCCGAAATCGGTAGCACGATGGCCAATCTGGGCAGCCCGGCAGCGCTGGAACAGAACGCGGAGGGGATCATGCAGCGCATGAGCGACGACGCCGGTTTTGTCCCCTTCATTCCGCATGAACCGGGTGATCATCTTTATGATGCGGTGGTGGCGGAAATCCATATCCTGCCGCGCTGCACGATTGATCCGGTGGTGGCGTTCTATAGCCAGATCAAGGCAATATCCGCCCTGATCGAAGACATGCGCGGCAATACGTTCAAAGCAATGGGCCAGACGCGGCGCATGGGCATGTATCGCGATTACATCGCGATGAAGCAGCAGTTGTTTGAATACGGGCTTTTTGCGACCTCAATGATCAAGGCCTATGCCGAAGGCGGTGCAGATGCTGCCGAAACGCTGGCGCGCAAGATCAATAGCCGGGCCGTGGCCCCGTCCGCCCCGTCACCGGAATCGGAGTAAAGGGCGGGATGTCATCATATTTGTCCATATCCGTCTCCTTTGCCTGTTCTTCCTTTAATATAGGTGAATGCGGCGTTGCCCGCAAGGCTCAGCGGGTGCGCGCGGCTTCCTTCTCCTCGCGGATTTCGCGCTGGCGCATCGGCATTTTGTCAATGCTGCGGGTGATTTCGCGCACGTCCCACGGGAAGGGTTTGCGCAGTTTGTTGCCGCCATCCTTGCCCACCAGCACCAGCATAAATCCCCGTGGCCGCATTTGCAGCCGCAAGGGCGCGCGCGCATCGGGGTCGGTATCGGTCAATACAATCACATCGCGTTCGCGCAGTTCATCCTCGCGCGCGGCCAGAAGTTCCATCTGTTCGATATATGCAGGGTCATCTTCGCTATCCGCAAAGACCAGCACGGGGCGTTTTTTCCAGCGGAATTCGCTCAAATCAGCCATATCGGCAGCGGCAAACAGGGGGTCGTCCCCTTCGCTCGGGGTGTCCTGTGCAAGGGATGCTGTGGCAATAAACCCAGCAATAACAAGGGTAGTAAGGCGTTTCATAGTCTCTCCTGTTGGTCATGATATAAGCGGGATTTGCGCAAATGCGATGGCAAATCGGCAAACGGCTTGCATTAACGTGCCTGCAAGGGGTTATGCGCCATGACGGGGGCCATCCCCGCTGAATGGCCGTACGGGGCGGCATTCTGGCAAAGACTGGGTCGATCCATCATGGATGTCATTCTGCACTTGGGGGCACATCGCACAGCGACGACCACCTTTCAGCACTATATGCGGGACCACAGCGATGATCTGGCATCGAAACAGATCGCATTCTGGGGGCCGGAACGGGTGCGCGGGTCGGTCACTCCGGGGTTGTTTCGCAGCTCTACCGCGCCAAAGGGGCGCAATCTGGCGAAACGTGCCGAAGGGCGCATTCGCCTGTTCGCGGCACAGGCCAAGGCGCAGGGCATCAAGCAATTGCTGGTCAGCGATGAAAACCTGCTGGGCAATTGTAAACAGAATATCCGTGCCGAACGGCTCTATCCGGCCGCCGGTGAACGTATCGCGCGGGTCTCGGCAGCCTTTGGCGGGCAGGTGCGGCGCATTGTCCTGACGATCCGCGCACAGGACCTGTGGTGGGCGTCCGCCTGTGCGTTAACCGTATCGCGGGGGCATCCGGTGCCGAGCACGACGCGTCTTGCAAATATCGCCCATAGCCGACGCAGCTGGCGTGATGTCATCACCGATCTGGCCTGCGCTGCCCCCGGCGCGCAGATTGATGTGCTGACGTTCGAGGCCGGGGCAGGCGCGTGCGAAAGGGTGCTGCGCGCAGCACTTGAAACGGACGTTCCCACCGACACGCGCAAGCGTTGGCTGAACCGGTCGCCCGACCTGCAAAGCCTGCGGCTGGCTTTGGCAGAGCAGGGCAGTGATCCTGAACTGCTACCCGACACGCTGGGGCGCTGGCAGCCCTTCACCGGCGAACAAACCGCAATGCTGCGGGAAAATTACGCAGATGATCTGCATTGGCTTTTTGCCGGTGCGGAGGGTCTGGCCACACTGACAGAGGATACATGCCCCAACAGAGCAGAAACATATCTGCCATCCGGTGCATTCACAAAAGGACAAAGAGATGACCAAGGACAAATCGAAGGACATGTGGCGCAGCATCGCTGAGGCGGAATTGCGCGGCAAAAGCGTTGATGACCTGACGTGGAAAACACTTGAAGGCATTGACGTGCAACCCGTCTATAATGCTGCCGACCTTGAAGGCGTTTCGCATCTGGGATCCATGCCCGGCGAGGGTCCGTTTACGCGCGGTGTAAAGGCCACGATGTATGCCGGACGTCCGTGGACGATCCGTCAATATGCCGGTTTCTCGACGGCCGAAGAATCCAACGCCTTTTATCGCCGCAACCTCGCTGCCGGTCAGCAGGGGGTCTCGGTGGCCTTTGATCTGGCCACGCACCGCGGGTACGACAGCGACCATCCACGTGTTGAGGGCGATGTGGGCAAGGCTGGCGTGGCAATTGACAGCGTTGAGGATATGAAAATCCTGTTCGACGGTATCCCACTGGATAAAGTCAGCGTTTCCATGACGATGAACGGTGCGGTGATTCCAATCCTCGCCAGCTTTATCGTTGCGGGCGAAGAGCAGGGGCATGACAAATCCGTGCTCGCCGGCACCATTCAGAACGACATTCTGAAAGAATTCATGGTGCGCAACACCTATATCTATCCGCCGGAACCTTCGATGCGGATCATCGGGGACATCATCGAATATACCTCTGATAACATGCCGAAATTCAATTCGATTTCGATCTCGGGCTATCACATGCAAGAGGCGGGCGCGAACCTTGTGCAGGAACTTGCCTTTACCCTTGCGGACGGGCGGGAATATGTGCGCACGGCGATTGCGGCGGGAATGGATGTGGACCGGTTCGCCCCGCGCCTGAGCTTCTTCTTTGCCATTGGCATGAACTTTTTCATGGAAGCCGCCAAACTGCGCGCTGCCCGTTTGTTGTGGCACCGGATCATGTCTGAGTTTGAACCAAAGAACGCCAAGTCGTCGATGCTGCGCACGCATTGCCAGACCTCAGGCGTGTCACTGGCGGAACAGGACCCTTACAACAACGTCGTGCGCACCGCGTTTGAGGCGATGTCGGCAGTCTTGGGCGGGACGCAAAGCCTGCACACCAACTCGCTGGACGAGGCGATCGGCCTGCCGACTGAACACTCCGCCCGCATCGCACGTAATACCCAGTTGATTTTGCAAGAAGAAACCGGCGTGACCAATGTGGTGGATCCTTTGGCCGGGTCCTACTATGTTGAAAAGCTGACCCATGATCTGGCCGAAGCGGCGTGGAAAATGATCGAAGAGGTCGAGGAAATGGGCGGCATGACCAAAGCTGTGGCCTCGGGCATGCCCAAGCTACGCATCGAAGAAGCGGCAGCCACCCGTCAGGCCAATATTGACCGAGGCACCGAGGTGATCGTGGGCGTGAACAAGTATCGCCGCGACAAGGAAGAGCCGATTGATATTCTCGATGTGGACAACGTTGCGGTGCGCGAAAGCCAGATTGCCCGTCTGAAAGAAATCCGCGCCAACCGTGACGAGGCCGCCTGCACCGCGGCGCTTGCAGAACTGACACGCCGCGCAGGCGAGGCCGGAAATCTGTTGGAAGGGGCTGTCGAAGCCGCACGCGCACGCGCCACCGTGGGAGAAATCAGCATGGCAATGGAAGAGAAATTCGGCCGTCACCGCGCGGAAGTGAAAACCTTGGCTGGCGTTTACGGCGCGGCCTATGAGGGGGATGCGGGCTTTGCCAACATCCAGAAATCGGTTGAGCAATTTGCCGAAGACGAGGGCCGCCGCCCGCGCATGTTGGTGGTGAAGATGGGGCAGGACGGGCATGACCGTGGCGCCAAGGTCATTGCGACCGCCTTTGCCGACATCGGCTTTGACGTGGATGTTGGTCCCTTGTTCCAAACCCCTGCCGAAGCGGCGCAAGATGCGGTGGACAATGACGTTCATGTCATCGGCATTTCATCGCAGGCCGCGGGGCATAAAACACTCGCCCCGCAATTGGTCAAAGCGTTGAAGGACGCAGGGGCTGAGGACATTCTGGTGATCTGTGGCGGCGTCATTCCGCAGCAGGACTACCAGTTCCTTTATGATGCGGGGGTAAAGGCGATCTTTGGACCCGGCACCAATATTCCTGCGGCGGCTGAGGATATTCTGAAACTCATCCGTGCGGCGCGCGGATGAGAGTGCGGACAGTTTTTAGGGCCAAAAAGAGGGGAAAATGGGCGTGATGGAGTTTGACCATATCGCCGTGGCGGGTGAGACCTTGGCGGCGGCGACGCAGCATGTGGAGCGGGCCTTGGGGCTGACGCTTCAGCAAGGGGGCGAGCATGCGGTGTTTCACACGCATAACACGCTGCTGGGTCTTGAGGATGGTTTGTACCTTGAGGCGATTGCGATCAACCCTGCGGCACCGGTGCCCGATAGGCCACGGTGGTTTGATCTGGACAATTTCACCGGTGGGCCGCGTTTGACCAACTGGATTTGCCGGTGTGATGATCTGGACGCGACCCTTGCCAGCCTGCCTGCGGGGTTCGGCGAACCCGTGTCCTTGCAGCGGGGGGATCTGCGCTGGCGGATGGCGGTGCCTGCGGATGGTGTCTTGCCATTTGATAACTGCGCGCCCGCGTTGATTGAATGGGAGGGCGATGCCCATCCGGCGGCACGTTTGACCCCGTCGGGGGCGCGTATGACGTCGCTGACGGTCTGTCACCCCGAAGCTGATGCATTGGCTGCGCTGCTTGGGCCGCATCTAAAGGACCAGCGCGTGCGCTTTGACACCGGACCTTGCCGGCTTGAGGCAGAGTTTGATGTTGCAGGGGAAATCCGCAGGCTGACTTGATTTTGATGTAGAAACGGTCGCATTCGCCCTGACTTCTTTTCCCGCAGGGGTTAAAGTCATCCCATGTCGATTTGGCTCCGCATATCCGAAGCGCTTTCCGCGCTGACCTCCGGCGAAGGGTTGGGCGCGGTTTTCGACCGTCTGCGCAGCCCGCCGGAACGCTCGGTCGCCTTCACCATTGCCGTGATCGCATTGGGGGCGAAAATGGCCAAGGCGGACGGGTTGGTGACCCGTGACGAAGTGATGGCCTTTCGTGAGGTTTTCCAGATTGCCGAGGGCGATACCGAAGGCGCAGCACGCGTTTTTAACCTTGCCCGTCAGGATGTTGCGGGATTTGACGATTATGCCCGCCGCATTGCCAGCATGTTTCATGACCAGCCGGAAATGCTGTGCGATTTGATGGAAGGGCTGTTTCACATTGCGATGGCCGACGGCATGTATCACCCGAACGAGGACGCGTTTCTGGAAGATGTGGCGCGGATTTTCGGCATGTCCGAAACCCGTTTTGCCGCCCTTAAGGCACGGTTCGTGCCTGATACCTCGCCTTTGCCGCATAGCGTTCTGGGGATCGCCCCGAATGCCACCCAGGAAGAGGCCCGCGCAGCCTGGCGTAAACTGGTGCGCGACAACCACCCTGATGCATTGGTCGCACGCGGTCTGCCGGAAGAGGCCATTCGCATGGCCGAAAAACGCATGATCGACATCAACCGCGCATGGGCGACCCTGTCGGGCAAGACCGCTTGATGCGCATCGCCACCTATAATGTGGAATGGTTTTCAGCGCTCTTTGATGACGCCAATCGCTTGCACAATGATGACGGATGGTCGGCCCGTTACAACGTGACCCGCGCGCAGCAAACTGCCGCCCTTGGCGTGGTGTTTCAGGCGCTGGACGCGGATGCGATCATGGTGATCGAGGCTCCCGATCAAGGCAGCAAGCGATCGACGGTGGCGGCACTTACGGAGTTTGCCGAACACTTTGACCTGCGGGCAAACGCGGCGGTGATCGGGTTTTCCAATGATACGCAGCAGGAAATCGCGCTGATGTATGACCCCACCGTGATGCGGGTGCGCCATGATCCGCGCGGCGATATCGCCGGTCCGCAAGGGGCAATAGGCGCGCCGCAGTTTGACGGGGCCTTGCGCATTGATCTGGACGTGGATGCGCATGAAGATTTGGTCGTTTTCTCAAAGCCGCCGCTGGAACTGGCAGTCGAAACCCTGTCGGGGTTCCGGTTCCGCATGATCGGGGCGCATCTGAAATCCAAAGCACCGCATGGCGCGCGCAACGACGCTGAAGCGTTGCGCATCAATATTGCCAACCGGCGCAAGCAATTGGCGCAGGCGATCTGGCTGCGCGGGCGTATTGAGTCCGATCTGGCCGATGGGACACCGTTGATGGTCTTGGGCGATCTGAACGACGGGGTGGGGCTGGATGAATTCGAGAACCTGTTCGGCCGCTCCTCGGTCGAGATCGTGATGGGCCACGGGCAGGATCAACCGTTGTTCGATCCGCATGCGCGTCAGGCGCTTTCACGCAGGTTGGGGGCGATGCCGACGTCGGCGCGATTCTGGATCCGGCAGGAAAAACGGTTTTTGCAGGCCTTGCTGGATTACATCATGGTCACCGATGACATCCGCGCCAAAGGGGCGAATTGGCGGATCTGGCATCCGCTGGACGATCCAGAGTGCTGGAACACGCCCGCGCTGCGCGACGCGCTTGTGATGGCATCGGATCACTTCCCGGTCACGATTGATCTGGACGAAACTTTGTAATTTCGCGCCGATTACCCTATATTCGGGGTATGAAACAGCTGATCCCCTTTGCCCTTGCCGCAACCATGTTCACCCCTGCCGCCCACGCGGAAGAGGCCCCCGGCCTGTCCCTGATGGAGCGGGGCGCACAGATGTTTCTTGAGGGGATCCTGAAGGAAATGGAACCTGCGGTCGAGGATTTGCAGGATCTGGCCGATGACATGGGCCCGAAGCTGTCCGAGCTGCTGGACGAGGTCGAGGATTGGAGCGTCTACATGCCGCCAGAGGTATTGCCGAATGGCGATATCATCATCCGGCGCAAACCGGACCACCCGATGACGCCACCGGACGCGCCCACCGAACCTGCGCCGCAGATCGACCTTTAGGCGATCATTCTGCGCTTGGTTTGCGTTCTCTTACCGTTTTGATTTCAACCTCGGCCCCCAAGGACGCCGCCAGCGAGTTCAACCGCGCCTCTGCCACTTCGCCGAACAGCGGCAACATGTCAGAGGTCAAACGCAGTTGAAGCTGCTTTTTCTTCGAAAACCAGCGGATTTCGCCGCGGTCTTCATCGGGGTTCATCCACAGCATCGCGCCAAAGCGCATGGCCTTGCCCAGTATTTCGGCATCGGCCCGCTGGGTTTCGTCCAGCATCTCATAGAGATCACTGAACCGCGCGTTTTCGCGTTTGTTGGAATAGCGGTGCAGCAGTGCCAAACCCAGAAAAACCCGTTCCGCATGTTTCAGCCCGCCCAGATTGGCGCGTGTGGCATTGTCAAAACAGACCTCGGCGCGGTAATCGGGATGCGCGCGCCAGCTGACGTCATGCAACAGGCACGCCGCCTTGATCAGCCGTTTGCGCGGGGCGGGGGCGGATTTATACAGGGGCAGGATCAGATTATACAGCGTCTTGCCGAACCCCGGCATCCGCGCGTCCTTGGCTTCGGCAAAGCGGCAGGCCTCGATCAGCGGGTCACGATCGCGCAAGCGTTGCGGCATCTGTTCATACAGCATGCCCTCGCGGATGCCATAGCTGGAAATCGCGATGTCCTTGGGGCGAAAGGTCTGGACCAGCCGTGACAGCACTTCGGCGGCGAAAGGCACCAGCGCCATCCGGCTTGAAGATACGCCCGCCGCAGCGCGCAATTCTTCTGGATCGGTTTCCTTGATGTATTTTACCGTGGCGGAAACCGCCCGCGGCGTCATGCGGTATTCATGCAGCACCTGCAACGGATAGCCCCGCCGCAGCATGTCGATCCGTGCAATGGCCCGCCACGAGCCGCCAACCAGAAACAGACGGTCGCGCTGCGCTCCCATTTTGTCTTTCAGCTTGTCGATGACGTCGCTGATATGGGCCTTGCGTGCCTTGGCACCGCCTTTGATGTCGCGCAGTTTCAGCGGGCCAAGTTGCGACGTCATGCGTTTGCCAACACGGCCGCCGGAAATTTCCGCCAGCTCCATAGACGAGCCGCCAATGTCGCAGACCAGACCGTAGGCACCGGGCCAGCCCAGTAACACGCCCTGCGCGGAAAGCCGCGCTTCTTCCTCGCCGTCGATGACCCAGATGCGCAGACCGGTTTCGCGCAAGACTTCGTCGCAGAAATCGCGCCCGTCGCTGGCATCGCGCACCGCAGCCGTGGCCACGACCGAAAGTTCCGACAATCCCATGCCATCGGCCAGCTTTTTGAACCGGCGCATCGCGGACAGGGCCCGCACACGGCCTTCCGGTGACAAATGGCCGCTTTCGGCCATGCCCGCGCCCAAGGCGCACATGATTTTCTCGTTGTAAAAGTAAGCAGGCGATCGCGCCGCACCGTCAAACACCACCAAACGGACAGAGTTTGACCCCACATCTACCACACCAACCCGCGCCAACGCCCGTGCGGACGGGTCTTCAAACAGCGGTTTACCAAATAGACCAAGCTCGGCAATGCCGGTTTCGGGCACCGCGTAAGGAAGCTTTTCGGTCGGATCTGCCATGCGCACTCCTTGGGCTGTCGTTACGGCGCAAGATGGGTCAGAGCCGCCCTTGGGTCAATCCTTTACGCGCGGTAAATATTCTTGGGGGATCAGTCTTCGGTATGGGTCAGTTTTGGCACATCGGATGCGCCTGCTGATCCGCGCCCTGAAAGGGACGGGTTTTCCATAAAGAACCGGTGGCAGTTAAAGGTAAACTGCCCTTCCTGAAAGGCGGGGCGATGGAAGCTGCCGTCAGGGGCCATGATCCAGCTTTGCGCCACATCGGCCAGATTGGCCGCCATGATCTGGCTGACGATTTGCGCCTTCACGGTCTGGTTCTCGATCTCGACCAAGGTTTCGACGCGCCGGTTCAGGTTGCGCCCCATCCAATCGGCAGATGACATAAAGACGCGCGCTTTTTTATGCGGCAGCCCCGCGCCATTGCCAAAACAGACAATCCGCGAATGTTCCAGAAACCGCCCGACAATGGATTTCACGCGGATGTTTTCAGACAGACCCTTGATGCCCGGGCGCAGCCCACAGATGCCACGGATCACAAGGCTGATCTGCACACCGGCCTGCGATGCGGCATAAAGCGCGTCGATCACTTCGTCATCAATCAACGAATTCATCTTGGCCCAGATCATCGCGGGCCGGCCGGCCGTTGCGTGATCCGCCTCGGCCGCAATCATCTCAAGCAGGCGGGGCTTGAGCGTGGTGGGCGAAATGGCAAGGTTATCAAGACTGTCGGGCTGGGCATAGCCGGACAGGTAATTGAACACTTTGGTCGCGTCCCGCCCCAGTTTCTGATCGCAGGTGAACAGCGAAAGATCGGTGTAAATCCGCGCCGTGATCGGATGGTAATTGCCGGTGCCATAATGGGTATAGGTCACCAGCTGGTTGCCTTCGCGCCGCACCACAGTCGAGATTTTCGCGTGGGTTTTCAGATCGATAAATCCGTAAACCACATGCGCACCTGCGCGCTCCAACCGGCGTGACTGGCGGATGTTGGCCGCCTCGTCAAAACGCGCCTTCAGCTCGACCAATGCGGTCACCGACTTGCCGCCTTCGGCCGCTTCGCACAGGGCTTCGACAATCGGGCTGTCGCGCGACGTGCGGTACAACGTCTGCTTGATGGCGACGACATTGGGATCACGCGCAGCCTGCGCGAGAAACCGCACAACCATATCAAAGGTTTCGTACGGATGATGCAGCAGCATGTCTTTCTGGCGGATCGCTTCGAACATGTCGCCGTCATGGTCCTGCACGCGTTCGGGGATGCGCGGGCTGAATTGCGGCCACAGCAGATCGGGGCGCGCATCCGTCACCAGTTCGGACAGGTCGTCCACGCCAATCATCCCGTCGATTTCGATGACATCGCGATCATGCACGCCCAGCTCGGCCATGATCACCGCCTTCAGCTTTTCGGGGGCACCGGCGGAATGGGTCAGCCGCACAACCTCGCCGCGGCGTCGGCGTTTCAGTGCAACTTCGAATTCGCGCACAAGGTCTTCGGCCTCGTCCTCGACCTCTAGATCACTGTCGCGCAGGACGCGGAATTCAAAGTGGGATTTCAGTTTATATCCCGGGAACAGGTCGGGAATATGGATCACCAACAGATCCTCAAGCGGCAGGTAGCGCAGCGTGCCCTCATCGGCAGGCAAGGCCACAAAACGGTCGATCTGTGCAGGGATGGGCAGCAAGGCTTGCAGCGGGCGTTTGTCGCTGGAGCGTTCCAGTTGCAGCGCCAGTGCATAACCGGTGTTGGGAATGAACGGGAACGGGTGCGCAGGGTCGATGGCCAGCGGGGACAGAACCGCAAACACCTGATTTAAAAAGACATCCTTGAGAAAGGCCAGATCGCTTTTGCTCAGGTCGGCAGTGTGTTCCAGATAGATGTTTTGCGCATCCATTTCGGCCATCAGGTCCACGAGCACCCGCTGTTGCGTCTGCATCAGCTTGCGCGCATCTTCGTTGATCAGCACCAATTGTTCCGCAGGGGTCAGCCCGTCATAGGCGGGGGTGGTGTTGCCGGCTTGGGCCAGCTCGCGCAGGCCCGCAACGCGCACGGTGTAAAACTCGTCCAGATTGTCCGCCGAAATCGACAGGAACCGCAGCCGTTCCAGCAAGGGCACGCGCGGGTTTTGGGATTCTTCAACCACCCGCCAGTTGAAACCCAGCCAGCTGAGTTCGCGATTGAAATACCGCCCTGGTCCGGTGAGATCCAGATCAGGCATGTCGACGCTGGGCGGGAAGGCGCCCGTCAGAAAATCGGTTTGTGTCATGGCGGCCTTATGGGGCAGGTTTGTAATGGGATTGTGACAGCAGTATCAGGTGTTTGGGGGGGCTTTGTCCAGCACAGCCGCGGCAAGTTTGATGGTGATCGGTTTCTTGCGCGCAAGGCTTGCCGCGTCCAGACGGGCCACCAGATCGATAGCGGCAGCAAAGGACCGGTCCATGCGCCCCAACAGATAGGTGATCAGCGCAGGTTTCGGCATGAGCTGCCGGTCGGCCAACAGTTTTACCAACAGCGCCGCCAGCAGCGCATCATCAGGCGCTTCAAGGGCGGCAGCCGTTGTGCCTTGCAGGCGGCTCATCAGGTCGGGCAGGTGCAATCCCCAGCCCGCAACGGGCGGCGTGCCGGTCAGCAACAGGGTATGACCCTCGGCCAATGTCATGTTGTGCAGGTGGAACAGCGCCGTCTCGGCCTCGGAATTGCCGGCAATTGTCGGGATGTCCTCGACCGCGACGGGGCCTTGGGCCAGCGTCGGGATGTCGGCCTCCTGCACATCGGCAGCCTTGATGATCGTGGCATTTGAAACGGTCGCCCAGACATGGGTGAGATGGGTCTTGCCCGCGCCCGTGGGGCCGGTCAGCACCAGTTTGCCGCCCGCCCAATTGGGCCAAGTGTCGATCATCGCCAAAGCCATGGCGTTGGACGGGGCGGCGAAAAAGGCATCCCGCCCCAGCGCGGTCCGGCTGGGCAGGTCAAATCCGAGTTGTTCTGCCATGTCAGTCCTGATCGCTCGGGGCGGTGCCCTGATACAGCAGGCTTTGGCGGTACTGCGACACCGCGAACCGTGCGATGACGCCGATGGCCGCCGCCAGAGGAACAGCGATCAGCATGCCGACAAACCCGAACAGCGTGCCGAAGACCGATAGGGACAGGATCAGCCAGACAGGGTGAAGCCCGACGGAATCGCCCACAAGCTTGGGCGTGAGCACATTGCCCTCAATCACCTGCCCAAGGATGAAGACACCGGCAACCATGCCGATGGAAACCCAATCGCCCCAGAACTGGAACAGCGCCAGACCAATGGCCAGGGTGCCCCCCAAAAGCGCCCCGAGGTAGGGAATAAAAGTGACCAAACCGGCGATAAACCCGACGACAAGACCGAATTGCAGGCCGACCAGCATCAGCGCAATGGCGTAATAGGTGCCAAGGATCAGACAGACCGTGCCCATTCCGCGGATGAAAGAGGCCAGCGTCCGGTCGATCTCTGCGGCCAGCCTGCGTACCGTATCCACGTGATCGCGTGGCACCAACCGGTCGATGGCTGCGACCATCCGGTCCCAATCCAGCAGCAGATACACGGCAACCACCGGCACGATCACAAACAGGATCACGATGTTCAGGATGGAGGCAAAGGACGCCACAGCTGTCTGCAACAACTCGCCGCCGCGTTCCTGAATTGTCGCGCCGATCGAGGCCAACGAAGTACTCAGGGTCGATGTGTCATCCAAAAGGGCTGGAAAGCGGGTGGTCAGGAAGGTGGTGAAATTTTCGAACAGCTGCGGGGCCGTCTGCACAAGGCTGATCGCCTGTTTGACCAGCGTCGGCACCACCAATAATGCCATCGCCACAAAGATCAGCACGCCGATGATGGTAATCACCGCTGTCGCCAAAGCGCGGCTAAGGCCCATGCGTTCAAGCTTGTCCGCCACCGGATCAAGGAAATAGGCAATCGCGCCACCCAAAAGGAAAGGCATCAGCACATCGCCCAGAAACCACAAGGCGACCAGAAACACCGCCGTTGCAACGCCCCAGTATTTCAGTTGTTCTCTGATCGGCAATGCCATGGTGTTCTCCGTTAAATTCCTTACTGACATTGCGCGAAAGGGGACGTGTTTCAAGGGCAGGCGGGCCGAATCCTTGCCGGTTCAGGGGGAATCCCAGTCTTGTTCAGGGGAAATCCCGTCTTGGGCCCGTTGTCGCGTCGAAATTCAGCCCAACACGCACCTTGACTTGACCGGCAGGACGTCACCACATCCCACCAAAGGAGATCAGAATGATGCGCAGCGAATTTGACAGTGAACTGGAAGCGCGCCTTGTGCGCTATGCCGAGATCGACAGCCAGAGTGACGCGGCCTCTACCAGCCAGCCCAGCACGGACATCCAGCTTGATATGTCGCGCCTGTTGGTTGGCGAACTGACCGAGATGGGCGCGCAGGATGTGCGCCTGACGGATTATGGCGTCGTACTGGCAAGCATTCCCGCCACCGCCGAGGGGCCGGTAATGGGCTGGTGCGCGCATGTGGATACCGCCCCGCAATTTAACGCCAGCGGTGTGAAACCGGTGGTGCATCGCGGCTATAACGGCGGTGATATCACCTTTGCCGATGCGCCTGATCTAAAACTCTCGCCCGAAAATTCGCCTTATCTGGGGCAGAAACAGGGGGAGGATATCATCACGGCAAGCGGCCTGACCCTGCTTGGCGGGGACGATAAGGCAGGCGTCGCCATTGCGATGACCGCTGCACGGCATTTGTTGGATAACCCGCAGATCAAACATGGCGCAATCCGGCTGGCCTTTACCCCCGATGAAGAAATCGGGCGGGGTGTGGACCCGCGTTTACCGGCGGATTTCGGCGTTGGTTTTGCCTATACATTTGACGGCGGCAAACCCGGCGAGATCGAATTCGAGACGTTTTCGGCAGACGGCGCGGTGGTGCGGGTTACGGGGGTGTCAGCGCATCCCGGTTTTGCCAAAGACAAAATGGTGAATGCGCTGCATCTGGTCAGCAAGATTGTGATGACCCTGCCGCAGGTCACGATGACGCCGGATACGACAGAGGGCACCGAAGGGTTCATTCATGTGTCCGAGATCAACGGCGGGTCGAGCGCTGCGGAAATCGTACTGATCATCCGTGATTTCGAGCTGGAGGGCCTTGCGGCCAAGGGTGATTTGTTGCGTCAGATCTGCGCGGCGGTTGCGGCGGGCGAACCACGCGCGCAAATCACCTGCGAGATCACCCCGCAATACCGCAACATGCGCTATTGGCTGGAAAAGGACATGACGCCGGTCGAACTGGTGCGCGCGGCGGTGAAAGATGCAGGGCTTGATCCGGTGTCCGTGCCTATTCGCGGCGGCACGGACGGGTCGCGCTTGACCGAAATGGGTGTGCCTTGCCCGAATGTTTTTACCGGCATGCAGGAAATCCACGGACCGCTTGAGTGGATATCGGTGCAGGATATGGCGCGGGCGACCCAAGTGGCGATTGCGCTTGCCCAACGCGCGGTGACCTGAAGGGGCGGGCAAGCCCGCGTTCGATTTGATTAATTTTCCTCAAGGGAAAATTTGATGAGGGCTCTGCCCTCAAACTCCCGCAGGATTTAAGGCCAAAAAGAGAAGGGCAATTGTGTTGGCGGCTGCGTTCAATTAGGCAGCGGGGGAATTGTATCGCGTTTTCGAGGAGCGACCCCATGCGTCTGAGCCGTTATTTTCTGCCTGTGCTGAAGGAAAACCCCAGCGAGGCGCAGATTGTCAGCCACCGGTTGATGTTGCGCGCGGGATTGATCAAGCAATCTGCGGCGGGGATTTATTCGTGGTTGCCGATGGGCTTCAAGATCCTGCGCAAGCTTGAGAATATCGTCCATGAAGAGCAGGCGCGGGCCGGGCATCTGGCGATGTTGATGCCCACGATCCAGTCTGCCGACCTGTGGCATGAAAGCGGGCGGTATGACGCCTTTGGCGACGAAATGCTGCGGATCAAGGACCGGGGCGGCCGCGAGATGTTGTTTACGCCTACGGCGGAGGAGTTGATCACCGATATTTTCCGCTCTCACGTCAGCAGCTACAAGGATTTGCCACTGACCATGTATCAGATCCAGTGGAAATTCCGTGACGAAGTGCGGCCCCGTTTCGGGGTGATGCGGGGGCGCGAGTTTCTGATGAAGGACGGGTATAACTTTGACCTGACGAAGGAAGATGCGTTGCATGCCTACAACCGCCATCTGGTGAGCTATCTGCGCACCTACGAGCGCATGGGCTTGCAGGCGATCCCGATGCGGGCGGATTCCGGTGCGATGGGCGGGGACGATACCCATGAGTTTCTGGTTCTGGCCGAAACCGGTGAGTCGGAAGTGTTTTATGACAGCGCCGTCACAGACCTGAGCTTTGGCGATCGCGAAATTGATTACAGCAGTGTTGAAGATTGCGCCGCGGTGATGGAAGAGTTCACCACGAAATACGCGCGCACTGACGAAACCCACGATGAGGCGCTGTTCAACGAAGTGCCGGAGGAACGTCGCCGCACGGCGCGGGGCATCGAGGTCGGGCAGATTTTCTATTTTGGCACCAAGTATTCCGAAGCCATGGGCGCAACGGTGCAGGGGCCGGACGGCAAGAACCAGCCGGTGCATATGGGCAGTCACGGCATCGGGGTCAGCCGTCTGTTGGGGGCGATTATCGAAGCCAGCCATGACGACAAGGGCATCATCTGGCCCGAAGGCGTAACACCGTTTCATGTGGGTATCGTGAACCTCAAACAGGGCGATGCGGAAGCAGATGCGGCTTGCGAGGCGCTTTATTCCGCGCTGACGCTGATGGGGCTTGAGCCGCTATATGATGATCGCAACGAACGCGCAGGGGGCAAGTTTGCCAGCATGGATCTGATTGGTCTGCCGTGGCGGATTACCGTGGGGCCGCGCGGGTTGAAAAACGGTGTGGTCGAACTGACATCGCGCCGCACCGGTGAAAGCGAAGAAATGCCGCCAGAAGCCGCGGTGCAAAAGCTCGGTCAAATCTATGCCGGCATTGCCTGACGTACAATGATCCTGCGCGGTTTGACCTTGGCGGGTGGGATTGCCGGGGCGGCGGCGACGTCGCAGTTCCCGGAGTTTTCCCAGCAATATGCCCAGCGGTTGGGCGGGGCTGTTGATGCACTGGCAGAGGTGGTTGCGGATTTCGATGCTTCCGCTGCGGCAGTGGGGCTGGACCGTTCGGAAGCCTTGGCGCAGATGCAGGGCAGTGCGTTTTTGCAGCGCCGTCAGGCGGATATGGCACAGACCTTTGTGCGCTATGACCGGCTAAGCGCCGATCTGGCCGCGCTGGAGGGGCAGGGGCCGTTCATGCGTGCCTACAACCTGCCGCGTCTGCGGGACGCACAGATTGCGCGGGCCGCGTGGGACGCATATCAGCCTGCGGTGCCGTTGAATTTTGCCGGGATCAGCTTTGCCGTCATCGGGTTTATTTTGGGCAGCGCGGTGCTGGGGTTGTTGTTCAAACTGTTGTTCTGGCCGTTTCGCCGCCGTGCAAACCCCGCTTGACCGTCCCCAACCAACCCGCCACTTTGCGCGATAATAATCAGGAGCCCCTGCATGGCGCAAACGCCCCCCTTTGCCCCCTTTGAATGGATGATCGCATGGCGATACCTGCGTGCGCGCCGCGCCGAGGGCGGCGTCAGCGTGATGACATGGATCAGCCTGATCGGGATTACGCTGGCGGTCTTTGCCTTGATCGCGACCCTGTCCGTACGTTCCGGGTTTCGCGCTGAATTTGTGGATACGATCCTTGGGGCGAATGCCCATGTCACGGTCTACCAGTTTGGCGAAGTGGCGGCGAACGGGCAGATTGACCGCACCATCACCGATTACGAAGCCCTTGCCGAACAGGTGCGCGCCGTGCCCGGTGTTACCCGTGTGGCCCCGTTGGTGCGCCAGCAGGTGATGGCGAACAAGGGGCAGTCGAACGCGGGCGTCGAGGTCTTTGGCATTGCGGCGGCGGATCTGAAAACCATTCCGCGCATTGCGGTTTCCGAACAGGCGCAGGGCGACATCAACCGTTTTGACGAAGGCATCGCCATTGGCACCGGCGTGGCCCGCAGCCTTGGTGTGACGGTGGGCGACCGGATCAAACTGATCTCGCCCAACGGGGTGAAGACCGCCTTTGGCACCAGCCCGCGGGTCAACGCCTATGAGGTGGTTTATATCTTTTCTGCCGGCCGCTATGACATCGACCGGACGCGCGCGTATTTGCCGATCCTTGAGGCGCAATCCTTCTTTAATCGCGAGGGCGTAGCGGACGAACTTGAAGTGATGGTTGAAGAGCCGGAGCAGGTGGATGCAATGGCCTTGCCGTTGTTGCAAGCGGCCGGCGCGCGGGGGCAGATCTGGACGTGGCGCGATGCATCTGGATCGTTCCTGAACGCGCTTGATATCGAGGACCGGGTGATGTTTGTGATCCTGTCCGTGCTGGTGTTGATTGCCGCAATGAACATCGTATCAGGGTTGATCATGCTGGTGAAAAACAAAGGCCGCGACATCGGCATTTTGCGCACGATGGGTCTGACGCAAGGGTCGATCATGCGGGTGTTTTTCATTTGCGGTTCGTTCACGGGGATCATCGGCACCGCGATGGGCGTTATCCTTGGCTGCCTGTTTGCGCTTTATGTGGATCAGATTTTCGGATTTGTGAACTACCTGTCGGGCGGCACGGCGTGGGATGCCTCGGTGCGCGGCATCTACTTCCTGCCTGCGAAACTCCAACTGGGGGACGTGCTGTCGGCGGTCGCCCTGTCGCTTGGCCTATCCTTTATTGTCACCATCTTTCCCGCCCGCCGCGCGGCCGCGATGAACCCTGTAGAGGCACTGCGGTATGAGTGATCCGATCCTTCAGCTCTCAGGTATCACCAAGGCCTATAATGCGGGCAAACCTACCGAAGTGCAGGTGTTGCAGGGCATAGACCTGTCACTTGATGCCGGCGAGGTTGTTGCGCTGGTTGCCCCGTCGGGGGCGGGTAAATCAACGTTGCTGCATATCGCGGGGCTGCTGGACACGCCTGATGGCGGCACGGTGCAGATCGCAGGCGAGGACATGACCGGCCAGACCGATCGCCGCCGCACCCGCATGCGCCGTGCGGATGTCGGGTTTATCTATCAGTTCCACCACCTGTTGCCGGAATTTTCGGCCCTTGAGAACATCGTGCTGCCGCAGCTGGCGAATGGTGTCGGGCGCGGCGAAGCCGATGCCCGTGCGCGGGACTTGTTGGACAAGGTTGGTATCTCGGCGCGCGCCGATCACCGCCCTGCCGCCTTATCGGGGGGCGAACAACAGCGGGTGGCGTTTTGCCGTGCCTTGGCCAATGCGCCGAAACTCCTGCTCGCGGATGAACCCACCGGAAACCTTGATCCCGCGACGTCGGATCAGGTGTTTGGTGCCCTGCTTGATCTGGTGCGCGCAACAGGGTTGTCCGCGTTGATCGCCACCCACAACCTTGAACTCGCCGGCCGCATGGATCGCCAGATCCGCCTTGAGGCGGGGCGACTTGTGCCGCTCTGACACGCATCCTTGCTTGACGCAGCCAATGCTGATGCGCACAGTTGTTCACGGCCATGTGACAGGGGCATGCAACAAGGGGTGAAGATGGCGCAAGTTTCGCTGGAACAAATTCAACGTACCGTTCAGGGCGCGCTGCTGACGCATGGTGCGGATGCCTTTGCCGCCGCCGAGGTGGCCCGCGCCGTGACCGCCGCCGAAGCGGTCGGGAACAAGATTTGCGGGCTTTACTACGTTGAAAGCTACTGTCTCCAGCTGACATCGGGGCGCGTCAAAGGGGATGTAACCCCCACTGTCAGCACCCCGCGCGGCGCTGCCGTGCATGTAGATGCGCATTTCGGATTTGCCCAACCTGCCTTTGCCTATGGCTTGCCTGTGGCGCTGGATGCGGCGCGCCAATCGGGCATTGCCTCCCTTGCTGTGGGCCACGCCCATACCTGCACATCGCTGGGGTATTTCACAGAACAGATTGCGCGCGCGGGGTTCATTGGTGTGGGGTTCACCAACGCCTCGCCCATCGTAGCAGCACCCGGCGGCAAGACCCGCGTGATCGGCACCAACCCCATCGCCTTTTCCGTGCCCGACGGGGCGGGCGGGATCGCCATGCAGTTTGATCAATCCACCACAACGGTCGCATTGGGCAAGATCACAATGGCGAAGGCCGCCGGCGAGACCATCCCCGAAGGTTGGGCCGTGGACGCAGACGGCAAGCCCACAACAGACCCCGCCGCCGCGATAGCCGGATCACTGGTGTCGATGGGGGGCTACAAGGGCTGGGGCTTTGGCCTGATGGCAGAAATTCTGGCCGCGGGGCTGGCCGGTGGCACCTTGTCGCGTGATGTAAAACCGTTGAAAGCCCCCGATGGCGCACCGCATGATCTGGGGCAGTATTACATCGTGATCGACCCCAGTACCGCCCCCGATTTCCAGGCCAAACTGACAGCCCTCAGCGCCGCCGCCAGCGCGGATGAAGGCGCGCGGATGCCCGGACAAAACAAGGCCTTGATGGATCCGGTTGATGTGCCGGATGCGGTGTGGGAGCAGATGCTGGCGCTTGCTAAACCTGCTGGGTAAGCCAGACCCCCGCCGCCATCAGCGCAATCCCCCCCGCGCGGGTCAGCCCCAGCGGCGACACCTGCGCGCCGAACAGGCCGAAATGGTCAATCGCAGCAGCTGAAATCAACTGTCCCAGCAATACAAAGAACACCGCATTGCCGATGCCGAAATGCGGCGCGATGAAGGTAATCGTCAGCACGTAAAAGGCGATCAGCGATCCGGCCAGAAACAGATGTTTCGGTGCGCTGGCAAAGCGGGCAAGCGCATGCGGCCCGGTCACGATCATCACGACAAGGGAGCTGGCAAAGGCCACCACAAACAACACGGTTGCGGCCGCCGCGGGGGAGCCGACATGACGCCCCAAAGCGGCGTTCATTGCTGCCAGAACCGGAATGCCGATCCCCGCAATCAACATGATCACTGCGTATTGGGCCATTTGTTGCCTTTCGGTTGGACGTACAGATGTTAAAGTTGATTTGAATCATGGAGTGACACGGCGCATCTGGCAAGCTGTGAACCATACCGCACAACAGGAGAGCACCATGCAGATCACCACAATTTCCCTCGCGGCCGCAACGGGGCTCGCCGTGCTGGTGGCCTGTGCGCCGGTGTCCATGCCGGAACCTTCCGAGGGGCGGGCGTTCTTTGCGCAGAACTGTGCCGCGTGCCACGGCCCTGCCGGTCGCGGCGACGGGTCGCTTAGCGGTGATCTGAACCCCAAACCGACGGACCTGACCGTTTTGGCGCGCGGCAATGGCGGCACCTTCCCTACGGCCCGTGCGCTGAGCTATATCTGGGGGGACCCGACCGACAATCACCTGATCCGCGTGATGCCCGAATTCGGCCCCGCGATGGCCGACGATCTGGTCCCGCTGGAGGTTGACGGCGTGATGACTCCGACACCGCGTGCCTTGGCCGCTTTGCTCAGCTATCTGGAAAGCATCCAGCGTTAACCACAGATTCCGCGCACATCAACCCCGTCCCACGGCAGGCGCACGTTCCATTCGCGCGACTGGGGCAGGGGTTTCACCGGCATCACCTGTGCAATCAACCCGTGCAGGCGTTTGGTGCGTGGACCGGTGGGCGCAAGGGCGCGACAGCAGACATATTCCTCGACAATAGATCCCTGCTGTTCAAAGCCGAAGTCGCCGAAGCTGCGCGGCGTGTCGATCTCGAACAGATAGGGATCCGCGCCGCCGCCATGTTCTGACGCGGCGCGCAGCGGCGAGTATCCGGTGCTCGCGCGGTTCTGCCATTGCCAGACATGGGTGATTTCATGCGCAAACAGCATCGCGGCAATCAACCCGATGGTGTCGGGGTAGTCCGGCAGATAATCCTCGATAAACCAGTCCTTATCGAACAAAATCCGGTTATACAGCGCGACCGCTGCAGGTTTACTGGTCACAATCTCGTCTGTGGGCGGGGGCAGGATCAGCTCGCGACAGGTGGTGCGCGGCCTTGGTTTGCGGCGAAACGTCACCGCACGGGTCGGCGCACCGTCATGCAGGCGCACACGGTCATAGTTCAACGTATCGCCGTGGATCGTGCCCAGAAACGCGCGTTCAGTGTCGGTCAACGGTCGGCTGGCACCGCAGGCACCCAGCAACAGGCACAAAAACAGCGCGCGCAGTAGTTTAGGCCTGATCATGCGGGGCCCGATCATCGGGCGAAGGTGGCCGTCGCCAGGGCCACCGGTTTGCCCGAAGGTTCCGCGATCAACGTGCAGCGGGCAAAGATCATCGACTTGCCCGCCCGCGTCACCTCTGCCTCGCAACGGATGCTGTCACCGGTGGCAGGGCGCAGGAATTGCGTGTCCAGCGTCACAGTGCCCAAGGGCGCAGGCGCGTCGAGATGGCCGAAACAGGCAAAAACCATCGCCGTGTCCGCCAAAGCCGCCAACGCCTGACCCGACACAATATCACCGATGCGTTTGATGTCGGGCGTGATGGGGATGCTCATCACCGTGCGCTCCGGTGTGATTTCGCTGATCACGGGGGACAGTGCCTTGACCCACGGGGCGAAGCCCTGATCAAGGATGGATTGGGCGGTTTCGGGTGTCATGTCTGCGGGTTCCGTTCTGCGTGGCGTGCGCCCACCCTAGGGCGTGATTTCGCAGGTGCAACCCACGCGCGCCCTTGGTCGGGGTTCACCCCTAGCCGCAGATGTTACTCCCGCCACTGCGTCAGACGAAACCGTGGTTGAATGCGCGTTGCACACCCTCACTTAGGTTGCGTCGAAGCCCCTTCCCCATGGGGGGAAGGGAAGGGGCTATGCGCCATAGGCGCATTGGGATGCGGTAACGGGTGTTGGGGCTATACAATTAAAGTAAATAACCAGGAATGTGGATCAATTTTGGAAGCTTAGACAACTCTCGATGATGGTTAGGGCAAAGAGCAATCATGTGATCATGATCAAAATGTTGTTTTTCCGCCCATTCAATTATGTGATGGTATTCTACAAAAGGAGCGCCGCAAACCGCACAGCCAAATCCCGCTTCATGGCGAAGTCGGCGACTTACTACAGAAGGCGGACTGGGCCCCCTCAAACATCCAACTCCTCCATATCCGCGAACTTCGCGTTCTCCTGAATATACTGGAACCGCAACTCCGGCTTTTTCCCCATCAAACGCTCCACCAGATCGCTGGTTTCGCCGGGCACATCCTCTTGCACCGACACGCGGATCAGCTTGCGCGTCGCGGGGTCCATCGTGGTCTCTTTCAGGTCTTTCGCGTCCATCTCGCCCAGACCCTTAAAGCGTTGCAAATCAATTTTGCCCTTGCCGCCCAGACCCTTCTCCAGCCAGTGATCCTTTTCCGCGTCATCCGCCACATACATCCGCTTGGCCCCCTGCGTCAGGCGGAACAGGGGCGGACAGGCCAGATACAAATGCCCGCCGTCAATCAGGGGGCGCATCTGGGTGTAGAAAAACGTCATCAGCAGCGCCGCAATATGCGCCCCGTCCACATCCGCATCGGTCATGATGATGATCTTGTCGTAGCGCAGATCATCAAGGTTGAATTTGGTGCCCATGCCACAGCCCAGCGCCTCGCACAGGTCGCTGATTTCGGCATTGGTCGACAGTTTGGACGATGCCGCGCCCAGCACGTTCAAAATCTTGCCCTTCAGCGGCAGCAGCGCCTGCGTTTTGCGGTCCCGCGCGCCTTTGCCTGATCCACCGGCGGAATCACCCTCCACGATGAACAGTTCGGTGCCGGTGCGGTCCTTGTTGGTGCAATCGGTCAGCTTGCCGGGCAGGCGCAATTTCTTGGTCGCGGATTTGCGCGCGGTTTCCTTTTCCTGCCGGCGGCGCAGGCGTTCTTCGGCCCGCAACACCAGAAAATCAAGGATCGCGCCTGCGGATTTCGTATCCGCCGCCAGCCAGTTGTCGAAATGGTCGCGCACGGCACCTTCGGTCATTTTCTGGGCCGATTCCGTGGACAGGCGGTCCTTGGTCTGGCCCACAAACGCGGGATCGGCAATGAAACAGGACACCAGCGCACAACCGCCCGATATCAGATCCTCGCGGGTGATCTGCGCGGCCTTTTTGTTGTTGGACAGCTCGCCGTAGGCTTTGATGCCTTTCAGGATCGCCGCCCAGAAACCGGCGACATGGGTGCCGCCCTCGGGGGTCGGGACGGTGTTACAATAGGACTGAATGAACCCGTCCTTGGTCGGGGTCCAGTTGATCGCCCATTCGACCTTGCCCGCGGCGCCGAATTTTTCCTGAAAATCCACCGTGCCGGCAAAGGGCGCATCGGCATAGGTCATCGCCCCGCCAAGGGTTTCCTTCAGATAATCCGACAAACCGCCCGGAAAATGAAAGGTCGCTTCCTGCGGTGTGTCGCCATCGGCGATTTCCGATTTCCAGCGGATTTCAACGCCTGAAAACAAGTACGCCTTGGACTGCACCGATTTATAAAGTTTCGCAGGTTTGAACCGGTGCCCGCCAAAAATCTCTGGATCGGCGTGAAAGGTCACCGTGGTGCCGCGACGGTTGGGGGCCGCGCCCAGTTTCTCCAGCGGGGCCAGCGGCACACCGCGCGAAAACCGCTGCTCGAACAATTCGCGGTTGCGCGCGACCTGCACCACCATGCTGTCGGACAGCGCGTTCACCACCGAGGACCCCACACCGTTCAACCCGCCCGAGGTTTGATAGGCTTTGCCCGAAAACTTGCCCCCCGCGTGAAGGGTACACAAGATGACCTCAAGCGCGGATTTCTCGGGGAACTTCGGGTGTGGATCGACCGGAATACCGCGCCCGTTGTCGCGGATCGTAATAGCATAATCCGCGTGCAGCTCGACCTCGATCCGGTTGGCATGCCCCGCCACCGCTTCGTCCATCGCGTTGTCCAGCACCTCGGCCACCATGTGATGCAGCGCGCGTTCATCCGTGCCGCCGATGTACATGCCGGGCCGCAGGCGCACGGCCTCCAGTCCTTCCAGCACCTCGATCGAGGAGGCATCATATTTCTCGGGTTCCTGTCCGGACAGAAGATCGCTCATGGGGCTGCTCGCTGTTTTTGGTTTGGGCTATTCTGACAGGCGGGGCAGGGTGGCGCAATCACGCTTCTGGGTTAATCCACAGCTTTGAAAGGGCAAAGCGGCCTAGAAACAGGTTGCAGTGGCGTGCGTTTCGCGATCCTGTCGCATCACCCCAACAAGGAACTTCTGGATGTCTTGGATCAAAACCATCCCCTTCGACGCTGCCGCCGGCAAGTTGCGCGACCTGTACAAACGTGTGACCGGCCCGAACAACAACGTCGACAATATCATGATGATGCACTCCCTGCGCCCCCACACGATGGAGGGCCATATGGCGATCTACAAATACGTGTTGCACCACAAGGACAACACGGTGCCCAAGTGGTTCTTGGAAACGCTGGGGGTTTGGGTGTCCTCGCTGAATGCCTGTAGCTACTGCGTCGAACATCATTTTGCCGGCCTCAAACGGCTGTTGCGGGATGACGCGCGCGCGGATGGCTTGCGGGCTGCGTTGCAAGGGCGCGATATTGCCGCGACACCGCTGGACGCACGCGAACAGGCGGCGCTGCGCTATGCCCAAAAGCTGACGCTCACACCGCAAGACATGGCGCAATCCGATGTGCAAGCACTGCGCGATGCGGGGTGGGAGGACGGCGAAATCCTTGAGATCAATCAGGTCAGCGCCTATTTCGCCTATGCCAACCGCACCGTGCTGGGCTTGGGGTGTTCAACCCAAGGGGACGTGATCGGCCTGAGCCCCGGCAACAACGATGACCCCGACGACTGGGGCCACACGTAGGGCGGGGTTAACCCCGCCAGCCTTTATCCCCGCCTACGTTAATCCCACTTTTGCGTCATGGCTGTCGGTTTCAACCGACCCACCCAAGGATCGCCTTTGCCACCGCTTCGGGTTTCTGATGGTGCAGCCAGTGATCCGCGCCTGCTATTTCTACGCGGGTCAGGTCCGGTGCAAAATCTTCCAGACCTTGCGTGGCTTCGGGCAACAGGGCCGTGTCATCGCTGCCCCAAACCAACAGATGCGGGCAGCGCACCATCAGCTTGTCCAGCGGCAGTTCCGGCAATTGTGCGACCTCACCAACCTTGGGCACCACCAAAGGCGACGCACGGTACCAGTTCACCATGCCGCGCATCCGACCGGGGCGGCCCCATTCCGCGCGATAGGCGGCGGCTGTATCGGCATCCGACCACGCGTGATCCATATTGGCGGAAAACAGGCTGGACAGCTTGGCGAAATCATCCTCGGCCAACCGGTCCTCGGACCCTTCGCTGCGCAGGTAATGGATGTATTGCGAGGCTTCCGCCTGTGCGCCCCCCTTGGCCAACGCCCGCTGGAAAGGCACCGGATGCACGCCGTTCATGATGATCAGCTTTTCCACTAGTTCGGGGCGGAACATGGCCAACCCATAGGCCACCGCCGCGCCCCAGTCATGGCCCAACACATGGACCGGCGCATCGCCAATCAAAGCGGCCATGTCCCCGACCAGCTTGGATGTCGTATAGTTGGACACCTCGGCGGGCGCCCAGCTTTGGCCAAAGCCGCGTTGGTCGGGGGCGATGCAGTGAAACCGCTTTGACAACAAGGGCGCAAGCTCTGCCCACGCACCGCCGTATTCGGGAAACCCGTGTAGCATCAACAGCTTGGGCAGGCTTTCGTCCCCCCAATGGCGGATGAAAAACGGGTTGCCGTTCAACGCGACGGTCTCGGTTCTTGGGGCGTTCATCTTGTCATCCTTTTGCATTACCCGACCCAGCGCAGCGCAATCATGCTGCGCCTTTGCGGCTGCGATCCCGCCTCTTGCCACAGCTGAGCTGGCGCGATCTTTCCCGGCAATCAAACACATCGTTTCTAATCTTGCCAAGGTGGAACCCCACGTAAAACCCTTTGGCACTGCTGTGTCACAACCCGTTTCGGGACCGACAAACCAAAATCTGGTTGGCGTTCCAGCAAAGCAACGCGCGCCGCGCTGTTGGGCAACATCGCTCCCGAAACAATGGAGCACCCTTTGTGCATCCAACCCTCTTCCCCTTGGTGTCGCGCGGGCGTATGGCTAAAGAATGAGCACTCAAATGACATATCCAGGCCACGTGCGCGCGGTCCTGACCCTTGGTCTGCCGTTGATCGGCGGGCACTTGGGGCAAATTGCCATCACGGTGACCGATACGGTCATGGTGGGGTGGTATTCTGTCGAAGCGCTGGCGGCTGTTACGCTTGCGGGTACCTATTTCTTTGTGCTGTTCATCTTCGGTTCGGGCTTTGCCTTTGCGGTGATGCCGATGGTCGCGTCTTTCGCTGCGGAAGAGGACGAGGTCGCGATCCGGCGTACCACGCGCATGGGTCTGTGGTTGTCGCTGGCCTTTGGCATGCTGGCGCTGCCCTTGCTGTTGTTTTCCCAACCTTTGCTGCGGCTTTTGGGGCAGGGCGAAGCGGTTGCTCAACAGGCCGCGGCCTATCTGTCTATTGCCGGTTGGGGCATTCTGCCCGCGCTTTTGGTGATGGTTCTGAAATCCTATCTGGCGGCGCTTGAGCGCACGCAGGTGGTGCTGGGCATCACCTTGCTGGCCGCTACCGTGAATGCGCTGGCAAATTATGCGTTTATCTTTGGCAATTGGGGGGCGCCCGAACTTGGCATTGAAGGGGCGGCCATCGCTTCTGTCACAACGCAGTTGGTATCACTGGTCGGGGTGGTGATCTATATTCTGGTCGTCGTGCCACAACACCAGCTGTTTGTGCGGTTCTGGCGGGCGGATTGGCAAATGTTTGCGCGGGTGTTCCGGCTGGGGCTGCCGATTGGCCTGACCACACTTAGCGAAGTCGGCCTGTTTGCCGCTGCTGCCGTGATGATGGGCTGGCTGGGGACGATCCCGCTGGCCGCCCATGGCATCGTGATGCAACTCGCCTCGATCACCTTCATGGTGCATCTGGGATTCAGCAACGTCGCGACGATCCGTGCGGGCAATGCGCTGGGGCGGCGGGACGCGCTGCATATGGCGCGGGGGGCATCCATCGTTACGACCATGTCCGTGCTCTTTGCCGCTGTCACCATTGCGATTTTCGTGATCTGGCCTGAACCGCTGATCTTGCTGTTCATGCAGGAAAACGAACCGGCGCGGGCGGAAATTCTTGCGGTGGGTGTGGGGCTTTTGGCGGCTGCGGCGCTGTTCCAGCTGGTCGATGGCACGCAAGTCATCGCACTGGGCGTGTTGCGCGGGGTGCAGGACACCACCGTGCCGATGTGGATGGCCGCCTTCAGCTATTGGGTGGTTGGCGTGCCCTGTTCCTATGTGCTCGGCTTTGTACTCGACTGGGGCGGTATCGGTGTCTGGGGCGGCTTGGTGATCGGCCTTGCGGTGGCGTCGATCCTGCTGAACGCCCGCTTCTGGAAAGTCACAATGCCGTCGCTGCACAGGTCCCTGAAACACGGCTGAGCCGCCTACTTTTTCAGCAAGCGGTCCGCCTTCTTGCGCACCAGCGTGCTGCGCAGGTCATGCATCGCCAACAACAACTGGTCCGTGACCGCCTCAAGCTGCTCGCTGCTGGCTTTGGACTGGGCCCACTGCGTGGTCAGGTTCATGTAATCCACGGCGCGGTAAATATCGTCAATGTCGCGGTGTGCCAGCACCCGCATCCGCTCTGCCATCCAGTCCTGAATCGTTGTGCGGTCCTCTTCGGACAGGGTACGGTCGCCGTGTGGTTTGATCTCGCCGTTCTTGATGTTGACGACGGCAATCTGGTCCATCTCGATCCGCCGCTGGCGGTTTTCGGTGTCGACACGAAACACCGCCGCACCGTTTTCGCGCACCCGAAAGTAATACTCTGGCAGTTCGGCGCTCACGTTACACGCTCCCGTTGTCGATGCATCGCAAAAGCGAGCCGTTGCAATCAATCACCGGGAAAAAGCGCGGCTGTCCCGCACCACCGATCATGTCCATATTCAGCGGGCGGCCATTGGGATCATCCGGCAGATCCAGCACAGACCATTGCGTATGCAACCCGTCAAGGTCATCCACCCGAATGCAGGCACTGGACCAGTTTTCCGCCGCCACCAGCTTGGGGTGGGGATAAAACTCCAGCTGCATGGTGCCACGCCCCATGATCATCCAGCCGTCATTGCGAAAATGAAGGGTGAAACCCAGCTGCTCGTAAAAGCGCAGGGTTTCATCAAAATCCCGACTGGGCAGGTTGGCGGTGATCCGGTCCGGTGCCATGCGTGCTCTCTCGTTAGGTCAATCCCGCACAGAAGGTCTGGATGCGGGTGCAGGCCTCTGTCAGAGCTGCATCAGACGTAGCGTAACTCACTCTAAAGTTGGGTGAAAGACCGAAAGCCGCACCAAAGACGACGGCCACGCCGGTCTCTTCCAGCAATGCCGTCGCAAAGACCTCGTCGTTGGTGATCTTTGTGCCTGCCGCCGATGTTTTGCCGATGCAGCCCGCGATGGAGGGGTAGACATAAAACGCCCCGTCCGGGACCGGGCAACGGATGCCCTCTGCTTCGTTCAGCATCTTCACCACAAGATCACGACGCCGCGCGAACATCTCGTTGTTTGTCGCGATGAAATCCTGCGTGCCGTTCAATGCCTCGACAGCTGCCCACTGGCTTACCGAACAGGGGTTGGAGGTGGATTGCGATTGCACCTTGCGCATCGCCCCGATCAGCTTTTCCGGCCCCGCCGCATATCCTATGCGCCAGCCCGTCATCGCATAGGCTTTGGACACGCCATTGACCGTCAAGGTCCGCTCGTACAGCTGCGGTTCAACCTGTGCGGGGGTGCAGAATTTGAAATCGTCATAGACCAGATGTTCATACATATCATCGGTCATCACCATCACATGCGGGTGACGCATCAACACATCCGTCAGCTGTTTCAGCTCGTCCCACGTGTAACCCGCGCCGGTCGGATTGGACGGCGAGTTAAAGATCAGCCATTTGGTTTTGTCGGTGATCGCAGCCTCAAGCTGATCTGCGGTCAGTTTGAAACCGGTCTGCAACGAGGCCTCGGCAATCACCGGCGTGCCGCCCGCAAGCAACACCATATCGGGGTAGCTGACCCAATAAGGGGCAGGGATCACCACCTCGTCGCCTTCGTTCAATGTGGCCATCAAAGCATTGTACAGGATCTGTTTGCCGCCCGTGCCAACGCTGACCTGCGACGGTTTGTAGTCAAGCCCGTTGTCGCGTTTGAACTTGGCGCAAATCGCCTGTTTCAGCTCCGCAATCCCATCCACGGCCGTGTACTTGGTCTTGCCCGCGTTGATCGCGGCGATCGCTGCGTCCTTGATGTTCTGGGGCGTGTCGAAATCCGGCTCGCCGGCGCCAAGGCCGATGATATCATGTCCGGCGGCCTTCAATTCGGCGGCTTTATTGGACACGGCGATGGTGGGGGACGGTTTGACACGGTCGAGCGTCGCGGAGAGCAGTTCCATTCTGGGCCTCACAGCGTTATGGGTTCTCCTACACTCATAGGGTTAGCCTTTGCGCCGTTCAAGCGCATTGATCACACCCCTGCGCCGTTCAGGTGTATAGATTACAGTCGAACAGGAGAGATGAAATAATGACCGATGAAACAGACTGGTATGGCCCCGAAGCCGCAACATTCGGCGACCGCGTGGCTGCGGCGCGTGAACGGGCGGGCATGAACCAGGGTGTGCTGGCCAAACGGCTGGGCGTGAAGCTGACAACGTTGCGGTCATGGGAAGAAGACCGTTCCGAACCGCGCGCCAACCGGCTGTCAATGCTGGCAGGGTTGTTGAACGTGTCGATGATGTGGCTGATCAACGGAGAGGGCGAAGGCATTGAAGGCCCGCTTGACGCGGAAACCGTAGGCGAGGACATGCAGGCCATCCTGACGGACATCCGCCTGCTGCGCGCCGAAATGCTGTCGAATGTCGAAGCCATGGGGCGTCTTGAAAAACGCCTGCGTCTGGCGCTTGAGGCACCGCAACATGTCTGAGGAATTGCGGGACCACAAAATCAAACGCCTGTACATGCGCTCGATCCGGCGCGGGATCAAGGAAATGGACTTGATCCTGACGTCCTTTGCCGACCGGCATCTGGCGCAGATGGCGGATGCGGGGCTTGATCTTTATGATGCGATGCTGAACGAAAACGACCACGATCTGTATCAATGGGTCACCGGCCAACAGCCGGCACCGGCGCAGTTTTCGGGGCTGATTGCCGATATCGCCGCCGACTTTTCCCCGCTCAAGTAGCGGGGAAATCGCCCCCCGCGGGGTTTAACGAAATATTCTGTTTTATTCTTCAGGTTCTGGCTCAACAAATGAGTCGGAGACCTCAGATGAGTATTCAAGACCCCATCGGGCACAGCGCTCGAAACAACGACTTTATGATCGGCTATCTCGAAGCGCTGTCGTTGGTCGAACGGTTGCACCGGCTGTTGCTGGACGTGATCAAGGATGAATTCGAACGCGTCGGTGCGTTAGAAATCAATGCGGTGCAGGCCCTGTTGCTGTTCAACATCGGCGACAACGAGGTGACGGCAGGCGAATTGAAAAGCCGCGGCTATTACCAAGGCAGCAACGTCAGTTACAACCTGAAAAAGCTGGTGGAAATGGGCTATATGCACCACCAGCGATGCGAGATTGACCGCCGTTCGGTGCGGGTGCGCCTGACCGAAAAAGGGCGCAACATCCGCGATGTGGTGGCGGATCTGTTCGAACGTCACGCAGACGGTCTGCGCGACAAGGGCGTGCTGGGGCAGGACGGTATTGCCGAAATCACCGGATCGCTCAAACGGATGGAGCGCTACTGGACCGACCAGATCCGCTATATCTATTAACGTGGCCTGCCCTTAGCCAAGGCTGTCCCAATGGGCCTGTGCCTTGGCAATCATCGGGGCGGCACTTTTGTCAAATGCCTTGCCGCCTTTTGGCTGGGCAAAAAGATACAGCTTGCCCTCAAAGATGCGCCAGACCTCCGGGTCGCCATCCACTACCTTTTTGAATGACATCGCGCGGGTGCAAAAGCCGCTAAACTGCGGGGCAAAGCGGGCAGGGCTGGCGGCGAAAACCTCCGCCTCTGCCTTGGTCGCGAAATGCCACGGTACACCGTTCCAATCGACCTGATGAGTGTCTGACCCCTTGCGGGCCGTCGCATCGTCCCAATATGCGCGGGTGTCATACCCTTGAAGAGCCACACCATCCGCCCCTGTCGACACCCGTTTTTGTGCCGCAAGCGCGGGCGATACCAGATACAGGCTGGCAGCTGACAAGATGAACGCACGGCGGGTGAAGGGTGTCATGGACCTGTCCTTTTTGAGTTAAGGCCAAATACCAGTTGCCGGTGCCCCGCCAAATGCACATTTACGTGACGCCAGCGCCTTACAGTCTGGACAGCACCAGCCCCTCCAGCTCGCGGATCAGCTTTTGCGTCATCGCCCGCGCGTAATCGGTAAACCCGATTGCGGTCTGCACAAAGGCATCCGGCCCCAGCACCACTTCTGCGCGGAAATAGGACGAGAGTTCCGCGATTTCCGCCTGCCGGATATCGCCCATATCAGGGTCATTGACCCCGATCACCAAGGCATTGATCGTGATCCCGCTGCGCTCCAGTCGCGCGCGCATGTCGCGCGGGCGCGGGCCAAGGTTCGACTTGCCGTCCCCCGACAGATCCAGCGTGCGTTTCCAGCACGCGCTTTGCGCACGCAGGTGCCGCTCCCCTTCGCTCATCGCCACGCCCAACGCCGTGCCGGGGCTGGCATCGCGCCGCTGTGTCGCCCGCAGGGCTGCGATCACCCCGTCCAGCGCTGCCGCGCTGTCGATCACCGTCCACGGGACCACAACCGCCTGATCCGCAGGGCCTGACCATTCGAACACCATCACCCTGACGGGGGCGGCGGGCATCAACATCAGCTTTTCGCGCACTTCCTGTGCGTTCAGCGCCGTGGCGACACCGTCCATCTGCAACCGGTATTCGCGCGCATCCACGGATCCCGATACGTCCAGCCCCAGTGCCAGCGCCTGCCGGCATTCCGCCACCACGGGGCCCGCGAGCAGGGCCAGGGCAGCAGCCATTACCGCCGCGCGGATCATCAGTTTCCCCCGTCCAGCCGCCCGATCACGACCGGCGTGACCTCGCGCACCAGCTTGCGCCGCATCGCACGTTCATAATCGGCAAACCCGTTGGCGATTTCCAAAAATGCACCGCGCCCGTGCAAAACCTCGGCGCGGTAAAACGGGATCAATCCCAACTCGCCCTCGAAATCACCGGCGTTCACGACCAAACCGTTCACCGTGACCTCGTCAAAAGGATATGCGTTATAGGCATCTTGCGGGCCAAACCCCTCGTTGTTTTGCCCGTCCCCCGCCATGTCCAACGTATGGCGCGCGCAAGGCGGTGCCGCCTCAAGCAAGCGCACCCCGAACCCGAGGGCATGACCCATTGCTGTGGGGTAATCCGCATGGCCACGCCGTGTCGCCGCCACCGTTTCTGCGGCAGCAAGCAAGGCATGTGGCCCGTCGATCAGGGTCCAGTCCAGCAAGATGTCCTGCTGCTCGCGCCCTGACCATTCATAGACCGCGAGGGCGACGTGTTGATCGGTGGCAAAGAACGCTTCGGCCACTTCGGGCGCGGTCAGTGCCGCCACCACACCGCCGCGTTGCAGCGCATCTTCGGTGGGGTCAACCGAACTCGACACATCCAGCGCCAGCACCAGCGCAAGGCGGCATTCGGCAACCGCCGCCCCCGATACGGCCATCAGCAACGTAACAAGGGCGGCGAGAGGTTTCACCAGTGACCGGTGTTTTCCATGCTGGCCCAGGGTTCGGCCGGTGCCAGCGCATCGCCTTCTTGCAACAACTCGATCGAAATGTTGTCAGGGCTGCGCACAAACGCCATGTTGCCATCGCGCGGGGGACGGTTGATGGTCACGCCGTTGTCCATAAGGTGCTGACACATCTCATAAATATTTTCGACCGTATAGGCGAGGTGACCAAAGTGGCGGCTGTCGCTGGGCAGCGCATCATCGCCATCCCAGTTGTAGGTCAATTCAACATCGGCGTGCCCGTCGTCCATCCCCGGAGGGCACAGAAACACCAGCGTAAAGCGGCCGCCTTCGTTTTCTGTACGGCGACGCTCCACCAGTCCCAGCAATTTGTAAAAGGCGATCGAGGCATCAAGGTCTTTGACGCGCACCATCGTGTGCAGGTATTTGATCGGCATGTTTGGCTCCTTGGATTACACTTTGCCTGAACCTAGCATAGCCATCCGCCGTGGCCAGTCACCCGCGGCAACTTCCCGACAAGTTGACCCTAAAACGCCGATTTAATCCCGATGTTCAATCCGACGCGGTTCACATCATACAGCCCGACATTGCTATCCGTGCTCGACGCGGACAGGGTCACCGCAGGGTTGAACCCGTAATAATCAATGTCTTTGAAGGTCGCGGTCACATCCGCAAAAACACGCCTGTCTTGGCGCCCGTCACGGGAATCGCGCGAGACATCATAATCGCGCCAACTGGCACCAAGGCCAAATTGCACCTTTGCCCCCAGCACCGGTTGGCGCAGTGCCAGTCCGGTGCGCAGCGTGACTTCGGAATATTCCACACTCGCAGTGTCGGATTGGGTCGTCGTCAGATACAGCCCCGCAAAACCGGAGTTGCCAGACGCAAAGGCCTGCGTGATACTGGCGGACAGGCCGAACAGATCGCGGTCCGCTGTCGCTTGCCCCCACTGCCGCTCGACCTCACCGCCGAACCGCAGTTGCTGGCGCGGGGACAGATATAGCAATTGTTGCGCTTGGCCGCGCAGGAAACTGGCATACCGACTGCCACCATACCAGCTTTGACCCGCTTCGACATCGGCTGCGAATTCGCCCTTCTTATCCATCACAAACCGGCGGTATCCATACCCGACAGACGCGCTGCCAAAGGCAAAGTCCGATCCGCTGACGTCAGATGCCCCCAGATCATCGGTGATGCTGAAGGTCCGGTAGGACAGGGCAACCTTTGCGTCATGGGCGGAAATCGGGGTTTGGTGAAACCGGTAGCGGCTGCGCAGCGAACCGCCAACTTCAAGCCCGGAAATGGCCTGTGCTTCGGCGTTCAGGTCATATTCGACCGGTTCCCCGAACAGGATTTCGGAGATCGCATAATTCAGCCGCGACCGATCCCGTGCTGATCCGTTGTTGATGTTGGAATTTGGCGCAAAGGTGAAGGTCACATCCGTCTTCCACGGATTTTGCTGCTTCACATACCCGAAATCGCGTTCCGCACGCCGGCGCAGCGCGTCATTCGGCGCGTGCTGCGCCGCGCGGCGCAACCAAAGCTGGGCGCGGGTGCGTTTGCCTTGCGAGGACAACACCTGTGCCGTGATCAGCGCCGTGGCGTATCTGTCAGCGTCACTGCCGGCCTGTCGCCACGCGCGGCGCGTCATGTCCTGCGCCTCGTCCAATCGGCCGAGATCGCGCAGCGCACGGGCGCGGATCAATAATGCAGTCAGATCGTTTTCGTCACGCGTCAGCAAGGCCTGCGCAAGCGCCTCGGCCTGAACCGGATTGCCGTCTTTCAGGCTTAGACCAGCCGCATTGCGCATCTGGTCCGCCGTCAATACGCTTTGCGCCAAGGCCCCCCCGCCAAAAGCGAGAAGGCCCCCAAGAGCGACAGTCGCGCCCCAAAGCTGCAATTTCTGCAAGGCCATTTTACAAAGCCTAGTCGCGGTAGATGATGAAGCCGCTGGTATCTCTCACAGTGATATCATCAAGCTCGGCTGTGTTTTCGGCCACAATAACACCCACGATTTCATTCGCGTCATCGCCCGATACAATCGCGTAATACTTGCCGGTTTCGTATTCGATAACCCGTCCGTCGTCGTTGACGAAGTTACTAAACACCTCCCCGATGATTTCGCCGTTGGCATCCATCACGCCGGGACCCACTTCGAACCGCGCATCTGGAATCGTGCCGATGCTGGCGTCGTTCTGGGCATTGATACGGCTGACCACAGTATCGGTGATATCCAGACCGTTAATGTCGTAAACGCGACGGTCGGAGAATATCCCGCGCACGCCGGCACCGCCTACGCCAGTGGAGTCGTTGAAATCTTCGAAATCAATCGCGATTTCCACATTGCTCGTGGCATATTCAAGTCCGCCCGCGCCTTCAAAATCCCGCACACCGGCACTTTTACCGCGGTAAACGGCCTGTCCGTTTGTAGGCAGGGCAACTGAACCTTCACGCTCATACACGAACCCGCCAAACCCGTAAGGGATGTAGGCCCCTGTCCGTACAATCGCGAACTGCGTCGCCGGGTTGCCGTCAGAGTCGAGATTTCGGCTCACACCGTAAATCGCGCGGTGGGTGAACTGGTTGATCAATTCGTCATTCGAACCGTCGGGGAACTGCTGGAACGCTTCGTAAACCGCGTAGTCGTCGTTCAAACTGCTGACATTCTCCCCGCGGGCGTAGCGGTTGCCGCCGTCAAAGGCCAGACCGTCGACAGTGAACACATCCGTGTCGCCGTCATAGCGGATGCCGGTGGCAAAGCCGTCGCCCTGCTTGCCGCCTTCGGCTTCGGTGGGTTCCGAACGTACAATGCGCGAGCTTGGTGTCGGGGAGGCGGTGCCGGGCGGCAAACCCTCGCGGATGATACCGGTTTCTTCACCGGTGTCGCCACCTGTGCCGGTGCCCCCGTCAGTCCCTGAATCCGTCTCTGAATCCGTTGCGCCCTCGCCGAATGGCGCATCGCCGCCGCCGCACCCAACAAGAAACGTGCAAAGCAAAAGCCCCGCTGCATTGATTTTCATGATTGCCTGCCTATCCGTAATTTCACCGGACAATCCCAAGAACGCCGCCCCTTTGTCAACGCTTGCGCTCAAAAATCGCTGAATAACCTCCGGTATATGTTTTCCAGACACATCACCCCATATGGCTGTTCCTGCTTTGCCTGCCTCCAGATATAGTGGTCACCGAATCCCAGACCCTTTTCCAAGGACGCCGCACATGCCCCTGTCACCCGAACAACAAGCCGAAATCGACGAACTGCGCACGCAGACCTCGCCAACCCTGCGCGCCACCGTGCCGGGGATGGAGGCGCATCTGTACCGCGCCTATGACGTGCTCGACCACGGGTTCATCCGCGTCATCGACTATATGGGCGACGATTCTGCCATCTGTCAGGCCGCCCGCGTGTCCTACGGCAAGGGCACCAAATCCGTGCAGAATGACGAGGGGCTGATCCGCTACCTCATGCGCCACTGGCACTCGACCCCGTTCGAGATGTGCGAGATCAAACTGCACGTCAAACTGCCCGTCTTTGTCGCCCGCCAGTGGATCCGCCACCGTACCGCCAACGTCAACGAATACTCCGCCCGCTATTCGATCCTTGACCGCGAATTCTATATTCCCGCGCCCGAACATGTGAACGCGCAAAGCGTGGTGAACAATCAGGGCAGGGGCGGCGTGCTGGAAGGCGCGGAAGCCGCCCGCGTCCTTGAAATCCTGAAATCCGACAGCAACCGTGCCTATGACAACTACGAAAGCATGATCTCGACCGATGGCCCCGACGGCGCGCCGCAAGACGGCCTTGCCCGCGAACTGGCCCGCATGAACCTGCCGTCAAACATCTACACTCAATGGTACTGGAAAGTGGACCTCCATAACCTGTTTCATTTCTTGCGTCTGCGGGCAGATAAACATGCACAGTATGAAATAAGGGTTTACGCGGACGCGATTTGCAAAGTCGTCGCCGACTGGGTGCCCGCCGCCTACGGCGCGTTCGAGGATTACCGTCTGGGCGGTGCAACGATGTCCGGCAAAGCGCTCGACTGCGTGCGCCGCATGATCGCGGGGGAAGAGGTGACGCAGGAGACCTCTGGGATGTCCAAGGGGGAATGGCGGGAGTTTATGGGGGTTATTGGCTAGAAATCCATTATGCTAAGAGTTCGGGACAAATTCCAAATAGAAAACGCACTCCGCGAAATATCGGCTGCGCGTACCATCAACGAAGATGGATCGATGTCCACGAGGGGTTTCGGTGGCCTAAGAGAATATGAAAGTTACTTGGCGACTGCGCTCTTCGAGGAAAACCGAACCACAGCTTACTTGAAGGCTGTCGTTAAGAAGGCAATCCGAACTAGACAAAACCTTGAGCTACAAAGTTTTCTCACTGACGCAAGACGCATCTCCAATCAAATGATCCGTGCTAAGTATAAAGTGGTTTTCCCGATCCACGATTGCGGCGAGATTATTGTAGGAAAGCGTAAATCAAGAGGTGTTTGGATTAATTTTGATCCGACTTCTAACTCGCAGTTCATGCAATCAGTAAGAAGAAATAGGCAGTCGCAGGTCGGATCGAATAACTTCGATCATGGAGCAAATTTACAGGAGTATCGTGACTTACCTTTAGCAGTTGTTTCAGTCGACGCTGCCAATGCGTCTGATGCGTTTGAGCAAGCCGAGGCCGCAATTTCTACTGATCTTGGATTAGTCTCACTGTTTCTTTATCGTGGTAGGTCTATCATTCCAGAAAACCCGCGTACGCCAATCGCCCGATGTATTATTGCTCCGCATATGACTGTGCACTCACCTTCAGGTGCCCTCAGCTCACAACAATATTGGTTCAATCACTGGCCTCAAGAAGTGCGACGTGCCGGGATTCCTGCTGATAGGGTCACAAAATTATTGCGCATTGTAGTCCAATATAGGGAAAACCTTAGTAAGCTGCCTTGGAAGCAAACCGCAGAAATCGCACTTGCGCAGCATTATGAGGCTTTCAGTAAGCCCGATGGAGAAGCGGCCTTTTTGGGTGGTTGGCGCGTGCTTGAAACGATAGGCGGACCAAACTTTACTAAAAGTGATAGATTGGTGAGCCGTGCAGCAAGCTTCTTTAGAGACACAGATTATCACCGAGATCTTGGAAGGCATTTGCAGTTTAGACGAAACTCAGTGGCCCACGGCAAGCCTATTGCGGCCAATGATGATGAAACAGTTGCTTTTCAGATGCGTGAGTTTATAGCCCCGTTTATGTGGCACTTTATTTCCAATCCTTTTCAATTCAGATCGTTAGATGAACTCTGGTCATTTTGTGACGCTGACACCGAACGCAAAGACAGAGTGCGAAAAGTTCATATTCTCAAGAGTGCTGCAAAGTTTCGGAATGAGAGTGAGTATCCCTAAGAATCGTTGGCCAAGCGTAGGGTGGGTGTGAACCCACTACACTACCCCAAACATGTCCGACAGCGCCCGGACCTCCCCCATGGGGAGGGCGCTTCGCACCCACCCCGAGGTCCAAGCGCTGCCCTTTGCGGCAAAGCCACGCGCTTAAAACCGTACACCCCCCGGTGCACGGGGGGTGCACAGGGGGTGTACGCTAGACACCCCCCTCTAAAACCCCCAAACTCGGCCCATGTTCAACCTCGCCAATCCCCCCGCCGGTTTCATCGAAAACCCCTTTCCGCATTACGATGATTTGCTGCAAAACAGCCCCGTCACGCCCCAGCCTGACGGATCGGTCCTCATCACCAAACACGCCGATCTGAACGCGATTTATCGCGATACGACCACCTATATTTCCGATAAAAAACAAGCCTTTGCGCCTAAATTCGGCGAAGGGTCGCCGCTGTTTGAACATCACACCACCAGCCTTGTTTTCAACGACCCGCCGCTGCACACCCGCGTGCGCCGGATCATGACTGGGGCCCTCACGCCAAAGGCGCTTGCGCGGATGGAGCCGGGGTTGATCGCCACCGTCGACACGCTCCTTGATGAAATGCCTCAAGTCCCTGATCTGATTGAGGATTTCGCCTCCACCATCCCCATCCAGATCATCGGCAACCTGCTGGATATTCCCATGCAAGAACGCGCGCCCCTGCGCGACTGGTCCCTCGCCATTCTCGGCGCGCTGGAGCCCACGCTGACGCAGGACCAGCTGGCCGGGGGGCATCGGGCCGTTTCTGAATTTAAGTCCTACTTACAAGACCTTATCGCCCGTCGCCGCCGCGCGCCGGGCGATCCTGACACGGATGTTCTGACCCGTCTCATCACCGGCGATGCCAGCGGTCAACTGACCGAGATCGAGCTGATCCAGAACTGCATTTTCATCCTCAACGCGGGCCATGAAACCACCACCAATCTGATCGGCAACGGCCTTGCGCTGCTGCACGACCACCCTGATCAAAAAGCATTACTTCTCAGTGACTTCACGCACATCGACACCGCGGTAGAAGAGGTGCTGCGCCTGCGGTCTCCGAACCAGTTTGGCAACCGCGAAACCACAGCCAAGGTCAGCATCGGCGGGCAAGAGATTGCGCCGCAAACGAACCTGCATCTGTGTATCGGTGCCGCCAACCGCGACCCCGAAGTCTTTGACCGGCCAACAGAATTCGACATCACCCGCCGTCCCAACCGCCACCTTGCCTTTGCCGGTGGCCCGCATGTTTGCGTTGGCCTGACGCTCGCCCGCATGGAGGGGCGCATCGCGATCGAACGTTTCCTGCGTCGCTACCCGAACTACACCCTGTCGGAGCAGCGCACCGCCGGCGGACGCATCCGGTTTCACGGCTACACCGCGCTGCCAGCACGGCTCTGCAGCACGTAACCTCACGAAAATGCTGGACATATAGCGGCCACACGGCCAAAGTTGCTGCAATAATATCCGCGGTAAATTGAATTAAACGAGGGAATTTCATGCGTCTCACGACCTCAGCACTCGCAGGCGTCGGCCTGATGTTGGCCACGCTCATGCCGGCGCATGTCGCGGCACAGCCCAAGATTTATCCGTACCACGGGGCCAACTATTGTCCTGCCGGTTACCAGCCCGTTCAGATCGCAGGGGTGATTTGCTGCGGTCAGCCCAACCAGCATATGAGCTACAGTCAGGCTCTGGCCCACCCGATGCCGACGAAAAAGGTCTACAAGGTGCGCCACAAGGTCCGTTCGGCCCGTCCAACCTGCATGTCTGGCACCAAAGGCTGCACAAACTGACGTTGGATGAATACGGTGCCCGATACGTCCGGTGTCGGGGTGCGGAATACTCCTCATTTGATGGCTTTGAGCCTCCAATAAAAGGGCAGCGCTTGTGATACTTTATGGGCTCAAGAATTGTGATACCTGCCGCAAGGCCTTGAAGTCTCTGCCGCAGGCTGAGCTACGGGACGTGCGGAAGGACGGGGTGCCAGACGCCGTGCTCGCAGCAGCGCTGGAGAAATTTGGCGATGCGCTGCTCAACACGCGATCTACGACGTGGCGCGGCTTGGACGAGGGACAGCGACAGGCGGCACCGATAGAACTGGTCAAGGCCCATCCGGCCTTGATGAAGCGTCCGCTTATCGACGTGAATAATACGCTTTTTCTGGGTTGGAATAACGCGGTAGAGGCGGACATTAAAGCATCGCTTTAACGCGCATATCGTTCGCTTAGCGCTGTCTGCTCATCCGGCTTTTGGCGCAAAAGCGCGGTCGAATGACAGCGGTCCGGCGCCCTTGATCACCAGAACCAACAACAGAAAAATCCAAAGGGCGCGCTGGTCCATAATGATGGCGTCGGGAAAGCGGTCAAACCATCCACCGATCGCATCTGTTGCGCTGTGACCGTAGATATCGGTCAGGGACTGGACGACCACAAACCCGATCATTCCGACTGCGGCAAGTCGGGTCAGCAAGCCTAGGACAATCATCACCGGCAGCGCAAACTCGGCCCAAGTCCCGGCGAGAACGACGATTTTGTGAAAGAAGGACAGGGCGTCCGTGTCATAACCCGCGGCTTCCAGAACGCGGGGGAAAATCTGTGCGTAGGCCCCGACGGAAGGTGTCCAAAGGCCCGATACCCCTTCACCGAGTTTCGTCAGGCCGGAGTTCAGGAAATAGACCATCAGGATCGCCGCGAACAGAAAGCGTGCGACAGTGGGCAACACCCAGTCCGCACGGTCAAGCTTGCCGGCGAGGGCGGTGTAAGTGGACAAAAGTGCAGTCATGTCAGATCCTTATGGTTCAATGTGGCCAAGGCACCCGTGGCAAGGACAAGGCCGAGGCTGGAAGTCAGATCGAAATCCGGTGTGGCGGCAACGGCTTTGTCATGGGCCGCGCCAAAGGGTGTTTTGTCATTCAGCGCGTCAAGCCATAGACCGGCGCCCGAGGGCAGGAGATGCGGCGCAGGATCAAACGCCTGTCGCGTGATCAGAACGTCCTGTGGCACGTTGCGTGGCTTGCCGGCATCGGGGTTCTGGTTGAACGCCCAGATGTCATAGAGCGGCCAGGCGGAGCGCAGGACGAGAGTGGCAGGCGCGAGCGTAAGTGTCGCCTCTAGCAAGGCCTCAGGTGACAGGGATTGAAAGCCTCCGGGGTCGAATGGCGCCGCATCTGCGGCGTGATAAGAGTGACGCAGCGCCAGATCAAGACGGGCGGCATCGGGCAGATATCTGATATGTGCAAGTGGCGTGAAAGCGGCAAGAAAGTTAGGAAATTCAGCGCCGTAGAACATCATAAGCGGAGAGGACGGTGGATGTTGGCGCACAAAGTCGCGGGCGAGTTGCGTGAAATTCACCTCTCCCAGCAGTTTGGCAACCAGAGGGAAGGCGGCCTTCATCGCGTCGATCAGGGACTGGGTGACGTTGTTGCGATAGACATCGTATCGCTTGCCCGCAGGGCGCGACGCGTGGTCCAGCAACCCGTCGGGAACCGGTGTGGCAGGATCCAGCAAGCCCGCACGAAAGGCGCGTTGATTGCTCACGTGGATAACGCAACTGCGGCGCGGGCGGCTTCCGCTTTCAGCGTGGGCCAGTCGGGTACGTCATTGTCCCATTCGACCAGCACAGGTGCAGGACCGGTTTGCGCCAGCGTATAGTCCAAAAGCGCCCAAACCGGATCGACCACCGGTTTTCCATGACTGTCGATCAACAAGGGCGCGCCGTTATCGTCCTGATCCTCGTCATGTCCGCCGACGTGAATCTCGCCGACCTTGTCCGTCGGAAAGGCATCGATATAGGCTTGTGGGCTTTGCCCCAGATTGGTCGCGGAAATGAAGACATTGTTGACATCCAACAAAAGACCGCAGTGGGTTCTGTGGGTAAGTTCCGCCAAAAAGTCGGTTTCCGACAAGGTGGAGTCTGCGAAAGTCAGATAGCTGGAAGGGTTTTCCAACAGCATCTGGCGGCCCAAAACGTCCTGAACCTGATTGATATGATCGGTCACGCGGGTCAGCGTTTCGGCCGTGTAAGGCAGGGGCAGCAGGTCGTTCAGGAATTCACTGCCATGGGTCGACCACGCAAGGTGCTCTGAAAAACTGGCCGGATTGATCCAGTCGCATAGCTTTTTCAGGCGGGTCAGATGGGCAGTATCAAGCGGAGTTTCACCGCCAATGGACAGACCAACACCGTGTACCGAGATGGCAAATTCGTCGGACAGGGCGGCAAGCTGGGCAAGCGGGCGGCCCCCGTCACCCATATAGTTTTCGGCGTGCACCTCAACCCATGCAACAGGGCCGGGATCGGCGCGTAAATCATTGAAATGTTGGGGTTTGTATCCAACGCCAATGGCGTTTGGCAGGCGGTCAAAGCGGGCGGAGGTGTCAAGCATGAACGTCTGATCCTCTTTGATCGGGATCCTTGGGCGGGGCCGCCGCCCAAGGCACTGTAATCGGGGTTTATGCAGGCAGGTCGCGGTCAAGCGCTTCAAGGGAACCGGTGCGCTCGCTGCCGTCTGCCATCGCAGGCAGTTCGATTTCTGTGCAGGTGCCGGCGTCTACCAATGTCCACGCGTTGCCCTGATAATCTGTGACGGAAGTGCCGGCGCAGGTTGTGCCCGGACCTGCGGCACAGTCGTTCGCACCAGCAAGGGACACGCCATAACATTTCTCTTTGGAAGCGGCATCCGCAGCAGTGGTTTGCGCAGTCATTGCAGCAGCAACGGCACCGGCGATGGCAACTGATTTCATAACGTTAGACATGTGATCTTCCTTTATCTTTGGTTCGGGTCACGGGGTGATGAAGCTAATAAAACACTGTGCTGGTTGAAAATCTATTCACGAGCAGGTGTGTCACGAACCCGTCAGGGTTTTTGCCTGAAACCACGCGATTATTACGGGTAATTTCCCGAATTGTCACGGATTGTTACAGGATTGGCCTGTCCGGCGACCCCTTGGATCGCCGGACAAATGGGAATTGTTACAGTTCGCTCACGCGCGCAGATCGGGCGGTGTCGCTTCGACAGACAGCTCTTGTGCAACTTCGCTCAACGCTTGCACGCTGGTCTGCTTCTGACCCAATCGGCGTACGGAAACGGTTTTTTCCTCAACCTCGCGTGCACCAACGGCCAAAATCACCGGCACCTTGCCAACAGAATGTTCGCGGACCTTATAGTTGATCTTTTCGTTGCGCATGTCCGCTTCGGCACGCACGCCTGCGGCTTTCAGGGTTTCAACAACTTCCATAACATAGTCGTCCGCCTCGGAGGTGATGGAGGCGACAACGACCTGACGCGGGGCCAGCCAGAAGGGCAGCTTGCCTGCATGTTCCTCGATCAGGATGCCGATGAAGCGTTCAAAGGACCCTAGCGTAGCGCGGTGCAGCATAACGGGGCGATGTTTGCCGCCGTCAGACCCGACATAGGTCGCGTCCAGCCGTTCGGGCAGAACGAAATCCACCTGATGGGTGCCGCACTGCCAGTCCCGACCAATCGCGTCGGTTAGAACGAATTCCAGTTTCGGGCCGTAAAACGCGCCTTCACCTGGGTTCAATTCCGGCTCGATGCCGGCTTTGCGGGTGGCGGAGAGCAGCGCCTCTTCTGCCTTGTCCCAGACTTCGTCGGAACCGGAACGTGTTTCGGGGCGATCCGAGAATTTGACCTTAAAGTTTTCAAACCCGAGATCTTTGTAGATGCCGCGCAGGAATTCGATGTAGATCGCGGTTTCTTCCTCGATCTGGTCCTCACGGCAGAAGATATGCCCGTCATCCTGAGTAAAGCCGCGCACCCGCATGATGCCGTGCAGCGCGCCCGAGGGTTCATACCGGTTGCACGATCCAAATTCGGCCATGCGCAGGGGCAGGTCACGATAAGACTTCATGCCTTGGTTGAAAATCTGCACGTGGCAGGGGCAGTTCATCGGCTTCAGGGCGTTCACGGCCTTTTCGCGGGCGTGTTCCTCGTCCACTTCGACGATGAACATGTTTTCCTGATACTTTTCCCAGTGACCGGATGCTTCCCACAGTTTGCGGTCGACGACTTGTGGGGTGTTCACCTCCACATAGCCACCTTTGCGCTGCTGGCGGCGCATGTAGTCCTGCAACTGGGTGTAGATCAGCCAACCATTGGCATGCCAGAAAACCTGACCGGGGGCTTCTTCCTGCATGTGATACAGGTCCATCTCGCGGCCCAGCTTGCGGTGGTCGCGTTTGGCGGCCTCTTCCAACATATTCAGGTGCGCGCGCAGTTTTTCCTTACCGGTGAAGGCCACACCGTAGATGCGTTGCAGCATGGCGCGGTCACTGTCGCCACGCCAGTAGGCACCGGCGATGGACATCAGTTTAAAGCTGTCGCCCGGCACTTGACCGGTATGTTGCAGGTGGGGCCCGCGGCACAGGTCTTGCCAGTCGCCGTGCCAGTACATGCGCAGGGGTTCGTCGCCGGGAATGGCCTCGATCAGCTCAACCTTATAAGGCTCACCCAAGTCCTCGTAATGTTTGATTGCGCGGGCGCGGTCCCAGACTTCGGTGCGGACTTCATCACGTTTGTTGATGATTTCCTTCATCTTTTTCTCGATGACGCCAAGGTCTTCGGGGGTAAAGGATTCGGCGCGGTCAAAGTCATAGTACCAGCCGTCCTTGATCACCGGACCGATGGTTACTTTGGTGTCGGGCCAGATTTCCTGCACGGCGCGGGCCATGATGTGGGCCAGATCGTGGCGCACCAATTCGTTGGCTTGCTCTTCGTCCTGCATGGTGTGGATCGCAATGTCGGCGTCCGCGTCAATGGGCCATGCCAGATCGTAATGCGCGCCGTTCACGGTCGCGCTGATCGCCTTTTTGCCAAGGGATTTGGAAATATCAGCCGCAACTTCGCCCGCAGTGATACCTGCGTCGTACTGTCGTGCATTGCCATCGGGAAGGGTGAGTGAGATTTGAGCCATCTATATGGGCCTCCTCGTCAGTTTGGCGCCCACGAGACGCCCGGTTGCGGGTTATGTGTGGCGCTCTTTTGGCGCGGCTGGCGCGTTAGGTCAAGTGGCGGAAAGGTATGTGTTGACTGCGACGGGTCATGGGCTATTTACGACGTAAGGGTCGGCATCTGCGCTGACATGCACCGATAGGGGATCACGCAATGCAAAGCTATAACCGGACATTCGAGTTGACCATCGAAGACGTCGATCTGATCGAGGAAGCGTTGCGCGCCCGTGGCCGCGAGCTGTGCAAGATGCGCCGTGCCCTGAGTGACGAAGATCTGGCGGGCATTGAAGCCATCCGCGTGATCGAGCAAGACCAGCGCAATGGCGAAGAGTTGTTGGGCCGGCTGCACGATCAAAAGATCTTTTACCGGCCCAAAACATCGACTTACGTCGGCGGCTGACCGTTAGGCCATCGCGCCGGCAAAGACCGCATAGCCCAACAGCATGCAGCAGACCCAACCGATGTTATACAGCATCGGGCGCAGGGGCATGCGGGCCCAACCGCTGATCATGCCCACTGCATGGGCGATGCGCACCCAAAAGAACACAATCGCGACCCAATAGGTCAGCGCCGTGAACCCGTCCACGCGATCAAGGATCAGGACCAACACTGCAAACGGGACGAATTGTTCCAGCAGATTGAGGTGCGCGCGATGGGCGCGGTGTACCCATGCGGGCAGATCGTTCAGGTTTCCGGGCCGTAAAAACGTATCCGGTGCCCCTTCGGGTAGGGGGTTGCGCACCACCCCGACGATATAAGGGATCCACATGGAAGCGGCAAAAAGGGTGAGGCATGTCAGTATGCCAAGCTCTGTCGGAAAGGTGTCCATTACGGTATTCCCTACATCGCCATCTTCAGCGCGGTGCCGGTCTCAAGCCATGACTTGAGCGATCCGGCAAGGCGCGCCCAGCCTTCGCCGACCCCGTCCTGCCCTGCGGGAATGTCGTAATGTTCGATGGTCAGCTTGCAGATATCCCCTTGGGGTTCAATGATAAATGCCATCCGTGAGGCCGGCGCGTCGGGGCCGAAGAAATGCGGCTCAAAGGTCGCTTCGATCCGTGTCTTGGGGACGACTTTGGTGGGGCGTTGGGTCAACATTTTGTTGCCATCCGGCATGATCCACGTCAGCGCGCCACCTTCGACGGCTTCGCCCTCCACACGTTCGCACATGAAGTGATAGGCCGCCATGCTGGCCGGATCGCTCAGCGCATCCCACAATGCGTCCTGCGTGCAGCGGATAAAGGTTTGCATCATAAAATCGGGTTTGGTCATTTGGTGGTTCCTTTCAAGGGTTGATTTTAGGTCCAGCACCGCTCGGGCCACCGGTTTTGCGCGCATCGGCTCAATCCAGCGATCAATGGTTTGTTGCAGGGTTACGGCGTTCAGATAGTGATATTTGAATCGCCCTTTCTTGTGCGTCACGACCAACCCGGCGGCTTCCAGCACGCCTAGGTGCTTCATCACGCCAAAGCGGGTCATTTCCAGCAGTTCGGTCAACTCTTGCAGGCTTTGCCCGTCCTTCTGACGCAACGCGTCGAGCAGGGTGCGGCGGGCCGGATCGGCAAGAGCTTTGAAAACTGCGTCCATGAGGTGCTTATAGGTGATTCAATTGTCACGTGACAATAAGGTCACTTAATAATTCTGCCTGTTGAACTTGATCGCGGCCGCGCGCATGATCGCCAAAATTTCGGAGGCACCCATGGGCGAACCATCATTTCTGTCAACAAAACAAGGGCGAAAGATCGCCTATCACCGCTCAGAGGGGCAGGGTCCGTGGGTGGTTTTTCTGGGCGGGTTAAAATCCGACATGCAGGGCACCAAAGCCGTGTTTTTGGAAGAATGGGCCAAGGAGCAGGGGCGTGCTTTTCTGCGTTTCGACTATTCCGGTCATGGCGAATCGTCTGGTGACTTCACGGACGGCTGTATCGGGGATTGGGCCGAAGACACGGCGCAAGCAGTGGCGACACTTACTCAGGGACCCATTCTGCCCGTCGGCTCGTCCATGGGGGGGTGGCAGGCGCTGCTGTTGGCACGCTCCATGCCCGAACGGGTGGCAGGGCTGGTCACCATCGCCGCCGCGCCGGATTTCACAGAGGACGGGTATTGGGCCGGTTTCAGCGACGAGCAAAAGCAAGCGCTCGAAGAGGTGGGCCATGTTGAGCTGCCATCAGATTATATGGAGCCTTACATCATTACCAAGCGGATGATCGAGGATGGTCGCAACCAGCTGGTCCTGCGCAGCCCGTTGGAACTGCCCTTCCCCGTGCGGTTCTTGCAAGGCACCGCGGACACCGCGGTGAGTGTTGCAACAGCGGTGCGATTGCTGGAACATGCCAGCGGGCCGGACATGCAATTGCGCTTGGTCAAGGACGCGGATCACCGCTTTTCCGATGGCCCCTGTTTGGCCCTGATGCTTGAAGCGGTAGAAGAGGTGTTGGCGGCAGGAGACTGATTTCAAAAAAGATATAGGATGTAAAATGCAGCAGAGAATTTCACTTATCACTCTTGGAACCCGTGACATGACCACGATGGGCACTTTTTATGATGCGCTTGGCTGGGCGCGTGTCGACAGCCCGGACGAGGTGATTGCCTACGACCTGATCGGCCAGACTTTGGGGCTTTATCCGATTAAAAAGCTGGCCGAAGACATTGGCGTAGATGTCGCAACGCTGGGCCACGGGGCGATGACCCTTGGACACAACGTGCGCGAAAAAGCCGACGTGGCTGCGGTTCTGGATGCCGCCAAGGCGGCCGGCGGTCGTGTCCTGAAACCGGCAGCAGATGTGTTCTGGGGCGGGCATCACGGATATTTCCAAGACCCTGAAGGGCACATTTGGGAAGTGGCGCATAACCCGTTTTCGACCCTGCGCGAGGATGGGGCATTTCGCTGGAACGGCTTCGGCTGATGCGCAAACCGGCCAGCATGTGGAGCCTTGAAACCTTTGGCCGCCAACGTCTGTCCCGTTACTATTTCATGCGCGATTTCATGTTTTCGGAGATTTCGGGGTTTCATGGCATTCCCAACGTCCCCGAAAATCCGGATCTGGTTCTGGAAAACGGTCGCGCCTTTTGCACTCTTTTGCTGGACCCGCTTGAGGAAACATTTGGCCGGATCGCCCTGCGCTCGGGCTATCGGTCGCCGACATTGAACCGATACGGCAATGAAAACAAACTGAACTGCGCCCGCAATGACAATCCATTGGAGTGTCATATCTGGGATTGGGGGCAGGGCGCGCAGGCGGTCGCGGGCGCAACAATCGTGGTGCCGTGGTTTGCGGATCAATATGATCAGGGGCGCGACTGGCGCGATCTGGCATGGTGGCTGCATGACCATCTGCCCTATTCGGAAATGTGGTTTTTCCCCAAGCTGGCTGCGCTCAATCTTGTTTGGCGCCCCAACCCCCAACGCACCATATCCAGCTATATCGCGCCACGCGGCATGTTGCTGCGCGCGGGTGAGGCGGCGCAGGAGACGTCAGAGCGACGCCGGACAAGATATGCCGACTTCCCGCCTTTTCGGGGGTTGAGGCCGCCGGCGGCCCCAGCGTATGCTGCCCAAGGATCGCCCATCGGTTAGGGTGCCACTCGAACCGCGCGGAGCAGTCTTTTCATGTCTTTTCAAGGGTGTACCACTTGACGCACGAACCTTTGGTCCTTCTGCCCGGTATGATGTGTGATGCACGTCTGTTCGGCCCGCAAATCGCTGAACTTTCCGCCGATATGGCTGTGATGGTTGCCCCTGTGACACAGGGCGAACGGATCGAGGAGATCGCATCGGGCCTGTTGGACTTGTTGCCCAAGCGTTTTGCGCTGGCGGGGCTCAGCATGGGCGGGATTGTCGCGATGGAACTGCTGCGCCGTGCGCCGGACCGGATATCACGGATTGCCCTGATGGATACCAACCCGCTGGCGGAAACGCCTGTGATCGCGGCCAATCGCGAGCCGCAGATTGTCAAGGTGCGGTCGGGCAGGTTGCTTGAGGTGATGCGTGATGAGATGAAGCCGAACTACCTTGCCCCCGGCCCCTATCGCGCGGAGGTGATGGATTTGGTGATGGATATGGCTGAAACGCTGGGGCCTGATGTGTTCATCCGCCAATCGCGTGCCTTGCAGCGCCGCCGTGACCAGCAGGCGGTTTTGCGCAAATGTCGCACACCTGCCTTGGTGCTATGCGGTGAGCATGATCAGCTGTGTCCGGTGAAACGTCACAGTTTCATGGCCGAGCTGATCCCTTATGCCGAACTTGTTGTCGTGCCGGATGCGGGCCATTTGCCAACACTTGAAAATCCGGCCGAAACGACGGAAGCGATCCGCAAATGGATGCGCCAACCGCTGGTCCTGCAATAGGTTTCGGGTTTACGCCTAACGGCTGGTCTGTGCGATCAGCCTTGCGGTCTCGCCCTTGGGCAGAACTTGAACCTCTGCAACGGGTTGTAAGGTCCCGAGATCAAAGAAGGGCGTCTGTTTCCAGCGGCCGCTGACCCTCCCGATAAATGCCCGCCAGATCATGCCAAAAACAAGGGTGCCCATACCTTCGTGGCGGTGTTTGCCGTCCCCTGTCGGGATAAATCCGCGTGTTGCGACGGGGCCAAGTGCGGCAGAATCGCTGACACGCGCGGCAACCAATCCGGCGAAAGCCACTTTCGGCTTGCGTAGTGTATTGAACATCGCCGCCCCGCAGCAGGAGGCCTGCCAGCGCAGCAGGTTATTGGGACCAAAGGAAAATACTGCCAGCTGGTCCTGACCCGCCTGAAAACTGATCTTGTCAGGGGTGGTTTGGTAGACCCTGATACCGTCGCTGCCGGGATCCGGGGCACCGGTATGGATGTCCGCCGCGCGGCAGGACTGACAGAAGCACTGCGCGTGGTTTCCCCATCCAACATCAGCCAACGTCCCCTGTACTTTGCCGCATCGACACGCAAAGGGGACATTGGCCATTGTTTAGGCTGCCTTGTTCTTCTTCGCGGCCGGCTTGGGTTTCGCCGGGGCAGGGGCGGCGGCTGTTTCGCCGTGCGCATCGATGAAATCCAACACCAGGGGGCGGATATTCTTGCGCCAGCTTTTGCCTGCGAAGATACCATAGTGGCCTGCGCCGTCTTCAAGGTGGCTGGCTTTCTTGTCGTCCGGCAGGCCGGTCAACAGGTCCAGTGCCGCGATACATTGGCCGGGGGCGGAAATGTCATCCTTGGACCCCTCAACTGTTTTCACCGCAACTGTGGTGATCTTGCCGATGTCCACGTGGCGGCCCGCGACGGTAAAATCATTCTTGGCGATTTCACCTTCTTTGAAAATACGGTCAACGGTGGACAGGTAGAACTCTGCCGGCATGTCCATCACAGCCAGATATTCATCGTAGAACTTGTTGTGCTTGTCATGCTCGTGGGCTTCGCCGCGCATCACACTGCTGATCTGGTTCTGAAACGCCTTCATATGGGTTTCTGCATTCATCGAGATGAAGGAATTCAGTTGCAGCAGACCGGGATAGACCATGCGTCCGACGCCGGCGTATTTGAAACCGACACGCTGGATCATCATTTCCTCAAGCTGGCCCATGGTGACGGAATGGCCAAAGTCGGTCACATCCGTCGGCGCGGCGGAAGGATCAATCGGTCCGCCAATCAGGGTCAGTGTGCGCGGCTGCGCATCGGGGTCTTCTTCGGCGAGGTAGGCGGTTGCGGCCAGCGCGAGAGGCGCAGGTTGGCACACGGCAATCACATGGGTATCCGGCCCAAGCTCACGCATGAAGTCAACGAGGTACAGCGTGTAATCTTCGATGTCGAACTTACCCGCGCTGACCGGAATGTCGCGCGCGTTGTGCCAGTCGGTAATATAAAGGTCGCAATCGGGCAGCAGCGAAATCACGGTGGACCGCAGCAAAGTGGCATAATGACCGGACATCGGCGCGACGAGCAGAACCTTGCGCTTTGGCTCTGTGCGCCCTTGCACGCGGAAATGCAGCAGGTCGCCGAAGTCGCGCTTGACGACAACTTCTTCTACAACAATGCGGTCTTGACCGTTGGCCCCTACGAAAGGCGGGATGTTCCAGTCCGGTTTTGTCACCATCCGCGAGAAGCTGCGTTCGGTAACTTCGCCCCAAGCTGCCATCCATTCAAGAGCAGGGTTTGGAAACATGGAGAAAGCAGGGTATGATGCAACGGCAAGCGCTGAGGCACCCATCCACTGGTTCGTGTTCCGTATCGTTTCCATAAGGTCGTAGGTTGCCATATAACGCATGTTGGGGGTCTCCTTGTTGGGCCCGTGTATGGGCATGCCATCGCTCCTGCCCCTGAAGAGGGCGACGTTATGCTGCAAGTGCGAAGATAGGAGCAAAAGGTTAAGATGACAACTAAAACCACGGATACCCCAGCAGATGCCCAGGTTTCTGCCGCACGAATGGCCGAGAATCTCAAGAAAGTCGAGGCGCTAGCCGAGCGTTTGGGGCAGGTAATGAGCAATCGCCAAGGGCATCAGGCGGCGCTGGATGGTCCGAATCAAGAGTTGTTTGCCAAGGCGGGACAGGCCTATGCAACCGAGGCTGTGACCAATCCGGCCAAGCTGATGGAACACCAGATGGGCTATTGGACCAAAACGGTCACCCATTTTATGGAGGCGCAACAGGCCTTGGCCAAGGGCACCCTATCTGCCCCCGAAGATAAAACCGGCAAGGACCGGCGCTTTTCCAATCCGCTGTGGGAAACCCACCCCTATTTCAATTTCGTCAAACAGCAGTACCTGATCAACGCAGAGGCCGTGACCCAAGCGGTCGAGGACGTGACCGACATGGAACCGCGCGAAAAGCAGCGGCTGGCCTATTTCAGCCGTCAGATCGTCGACATGATGAGTCCGACCAATTTTCTGGCCACCAATCCCGATGCTTTGCAGCGCGCGATAGAAACGGACGGCGAAAGCCTGATCAAAGGGCTGGAGAACCTGATCAGCGATCTGGAGTCGAACAACGGCGAGTTGATTGTGAAACTCGCGGACGAAAAAGCCTTCGAACTGGGGCGCAACATTGCCACCTCACCGGGCAAGGTGGTGTTTCGCAATAAGATGTTCGAGCTGATCCAATACACGCCGACCACGGAAAAGGTGCATGCAACCCCGCTGCTGATCTTTCCGCCGTGGATCAACAAATTCTACATCCTTGATCTCAAGGCGCAGAACTCGATGGTAAAATGGCTGGTCGATCAGGGGCACACGTTGTTCATGATCTCATGGGTGAACCCCGATGCGACCTACCGCGACATCGGGATGGAGGACTATATTCAGGACGGTTATCTGGCCGCGATCCGCGAAGCCAAGGCGATCACCGGTGAGGATCAGGTGAATGCGGTGGGCTATTGCATTGCCGGTACAACCCTGTCGCTGACCCTGAGCCTGTTGAAACAGAAGGGCGATAAATCGGTCAAATCCGCGACCCTGTTCACCGCGCTGACTGATTTCTCGGATCAGGGTGAATTCCGCCCCTTCTTGACAGATGACTTCATCGACGGGATCGAGGCCGAGACCGCCGACAAGGGGATCCTCCCCTCCATCATCATGGCGCGCACGTTTTCCTATTTGCGCGCAAATGACCTCGTCTATGGACCGGCAGTGAAAAGCTATATGATGGGGGAAACCCCACCTGCCTTTGACCTGCTCTACTGGAACGGGGATGGTGCGAACCTGCCGGCGAAAATGGCGATGCAGTATCTGCGTGGTCTGTGCCAGCGTAATGAACTTGCCGAGGGCGGGTTTGATTTGATGGGCCATCATCTGGTGCTGGACGAAGTGGACGTGCCGCTTTGTGCGATTGCATGCGAGACCGATCACATCGCGCCCTGGAAAGACAGCTATCGCGGCGTGCAAAAGATGGGGGCGAAGGACAAGACCTTTATCATGACGCAGTCGGGCCACATCGCCGGCATCGTCAACCCGCCCTCCAAGGGTAAATACGGACATTATACCAACGATGATACGGGGCTGACCCATGAGGACTGGTTGGAAGGGGCGACCTTTCACGAGGGATCATGGTGGCCGCGGTGGGGAAAGTGGCTGCAAAAGCGCTCAGGCAAGATGATTCCCGCCCGAACTCCGGGGGCAGAGGGGCGCAAAATCGTCTCCGACGCGCCGGGGGCCTATGTCGCCAAGAAGGCAAGTCACTGAATTCAGGCTTGATTTACCTTAGGTAAGAAAATCTTGCTGCAGCGCAGAAAAATGCTTGAAATGCTGCGCTGCAGCACGTATATCCTTTGCAGACGCAGAAACACGGGGCATCACCCGGTTGGCGCCAAGTGAAATGCAAACAAAGGATAGACAAATGACAAAGACACCAGACATGACAGCGATCCTGAAAGACGTTATGGGTTCTTTCCCGGTTGATACATCTGCAATGGAAGGCGCGTTCAAAACGTCCGCCACGCTGAACGAAAAACTGTCCGGCGTTGCGCTGAACGCAGTTGAGAAATCCACCGAGGTTTCCACAAAGTGGACAAAAGACACCGTAGCAAAGATGTCCGAAATGGCAAAAGCCAAGGCCGAGCCTGCGGATTACGCAAAAGCAATGACCGACTTCGCCTCTGCTTCTGCTGAAGCCGCAGCCGAGCATATGGCCGCTTTCGCTGAAATCGCGAAAAAAGTTCAGATGGACACAGTTGAGCTGATGATGGCGGCTGGTAAAGACGCGCAGGAAGAAGCAACTGCTGCTGTGAAAAAAGCCTCAAACGACGTACAGGCTGCTGCGAAAAAAGCGACAGCAAAGTAATCGCCCTAACAGCGATTATTCCCCCTTACGCGCATCTTTGCGGATGAATGTAAGGTAAAGGCGGGCTTCCCTGAGCCCGCCTTTTTCTATGGTTAGCCCTGAATTTTAAAAGGGTAAGGATTCCCTTACCTTTTCCCAAAATCGCTTCTGCGCCATGATTTGACCGCCGACCAACATGGTCAAGGCTGCCCTTGGGGGGTGGTTATCATAATCAGGGGATATCTTATGGTTAACGTTACCAGTAATGCGCTTTTGCCTTTTGGCGCTGAATCGCTTTTTCGCAATGATGATCGGTCATCGGCTGCAATCGACATCACGTCGATCTTTCAAAGCGGCATTACCATCGGGGACACCAATTACACGTCCCTATACGTCAATACCAATGGCAACGTGACCTTTGGCGGTGGTTTAAGCACCTTCACACCGACCGGCATTGGTGTCGGCACCGGCAACCTTGATATCATCGCACCGTTCTGGGCCGACGTGGATACGCGCGGCACCGATGACGCGAACAAGAATGTGTTCTGGGATTTCAACGCTGAACGCGACAGCTTTGTCGTCACTTGGAATGACGTCGGGTATTACAATTCCAATCAGGACAAGGAAAACACCTTCCAGCTCGAATTGGCCGACACAGGCAATGGCAACGTCCAGATCGTATTCCGGTATGAGGACGTTCAATGGACCACGGGCGACGCCTCTGGCGGGAGCAGCGGTCTGGGCGGCACCATCGCGCGGGCGGGTTTTGCCTTTGGTCAGGACCTCAGCTTTGAATTGCCGTCGTCTGGCAATCAGAACGCCATCCTCGAATTGGAAAACAACCCGGGCAACTCGGGCGTCGACGGGGCGTGGATTTTCGACATCCGAGATGGGGCCTTGGTCAACGTGGGCGGCGCGGGAAACGATATTCTGGTCGGCGCCGAAGAAAGCGATTCAATCTTTGGTAATGACGGGGATGACGACATCGATTCCGCCGGCGGCAATGATTTTGTCTACGGCGGCAACGGTAATGATGATCTGGTTGGCGGCGTCGGCAATGATTTCATCAGCGGTGGACTTGGGTCTGATCGCCTCGACGGGGGGGAGGGGTTCGATATCGCGGATTGTCTCGCCTATGAGTTCGACGCTGGCAGCTTTACCATCAACGACGATGGCACGGTCAGCCTGACCGGCGAGGGCGGTGACATTGACACCTTGATCTCAATCGAAGCGGTCGCGTTTTCGGACGGCGATTTGCGCTTTGACGTCGGTGCCCTCGAAAGCTTCGGGGCGGCCTATCGCTTCTATACGTCGATCTTGAACCGTGAACCGGACGGGGCGGGTCTTGATTTCTATGTCAGCCTGCTGGACGACGGTGTCTCCCTGTTCGACATCGCACAGGACATTTCAACCTCGCAGGAATTCGTTGAGAGCTTTGGCAGCGACCTTGATACCGAAACGTTCCTTGGCCGCGTTTATCAAAACATCCTGAACCGGACACCGGATGGTGCGGGCCTTGAGTTCTGGCGCAACGCGATCGACACGGACGAGGTCAGCCGCGCCGAAGCGGTGGTTTATATTTCCGAAGATGACGAAAGCCGCGGGATTACCATCGACGTGATCGGCAACGGCTATTTTGTCGAAGACTTCGGTTTCTAGGCTCTTCCCACCTAATCGAGTTAATCCGAAAACGGCGCAGGTTCTTCTGCGCCGTTTTCCATTTTTACGCATCTGTTTGTGGGGTTGACTTACATACTATGGCGTATGGTTGTGCACTGCGGGACCGTTTTAAATCCGTTTTTGCGCGGGAAAATCGGCAGACCGCTGGCTCATGCGCGGTCTAATTTTCCCCTATCTCACCGTCGTGCTTTCATTTTGTGCATTCTGTGCTTAAGCTGCAGTGCAGCACGCATTCTGGGAGAAACACCGTGGCGGATACACCCAAACCCCTGTTGATCAAACGTTACGCATCGCGGCGGCTCTATAACACCGAAACCAGTGATTACGTGACCCTTGACGATATCGGGGGCTTCATTCGCGATGGTCGCGAGGTCCAGATCATTGATCTGAAATCGGGTGATGATCTGACGCGGCAATACCTGCTGCAAATCATCGCTGAACATGAAAGCCGCGGAGAATCCGTTCTGCCGGTCGGCGTGCTGAACGATCTGGTGCGCAGCTATATGTCGGGCAATGTGTCGGTGGTGCCGCAGTTCTTGCAGGCTTCCTTTGACATGCTGCGCGACGGGCAAAGCAAAATGGTTGAGAACATGACTTCTATCAATCCGCTGGCCAAAATGCCGGGATTGACAAATATGACCAGCATGCCGGGCATGGAGGCGATGCAAAAGCAGCAAGAGGCCTTTTTGAAAGCGATGACAGGCGGCTGGGGCAGCACCGGTATGGGCTCCACTACCCCAACACCGGAGCCAGAGGCCGCAGAACCGGCCGAAGACCTTGATGCGATCAAAAAGCAGCTCGCGGATTTGCAAGACAAGCTGTCTAAACTCAAATGACGCTTGGACCGGTTCGGGTCAGATCCCCAACCGGTCACGCATCGCATACCAGCTCATCGCCAGTGCCAGCAAAGGCGTGCGCATGACGCCGCCACCTGGAAATGCAGGGGTTGGGATCACCGACATCGTGTCGAACCCGTCCCCATCGCCCTGAACCGCGCGCGCCATCAAAGCGCCCGCATGCGTCGCCGTGCCGACCCCATGGCCGGAATACCCTGAGACCGACAGGATATTGCGCCCGACACGGGCCATATAGGGCAGGCGTTTCATGGTGATGGCCAATGTCCCGCCCCATGCATAGTCAATCTGCACGTCTTTGAGCTGTGGAAACACAACTGACATCGGTTTGCGCACCTTGGCGGCGATATCGTCGGGGAATTTGTAGCCATAGCTTTCGCCGCCACCGAACAGTAGCCGCCCGTCATGGCTAAGACGGAAATAGTTCACCACAAATCGCCCGTCCGCCACCGCCACATCGCGCGGTAATACATCCTTGATACGCTCCCCCAAGGGTTCGGTCGCAGCGATGAAGTTGTTAATCGGCATCACCCGTGCGGCCACCTTGCGGTTCAGCCCGCCCAGATATCCGTTGCATCCCAGTATAACGTGATCTGCCATAACATGACCGGCATCGGTTTGTATCTTTGCCTTGCTGCCCTCTTCAATGTGGTGAACCGCGCTCCCTTCAAAAATCCGTACGCCAGCGTCTGTTGCTGCGCGTGCCAGCCCCAGCGCATAGTTCAGCGGGTGCAAATGGGCAGACCCCATATCAAGGATCCCGCCGCGATAATCTGGGGAGGGGCAGACCGATTGCAATGCAGCATGATCAAGGGTCTCGATTTGCGCATAGCCATAATTTTCGCGCAGGAATTCCGCATAGGCATGCAGGTCGCGGACGTCGCCGTCATTTGACGCAGTCCACGCGACACCCGGTTTCAAATGGCAGTCGATGTTGTGGCGCGCAATCAGATCTTTAGCCAAATTGACCGCTTCAAGTCCCATGTCCCACAGCGTTGCCGCATGATCGGTTCCGGCCATTTGCACAAGTTTGGTTTGTTCCACCCGCTGGCCGGTGCCCAATTGCCCCCCGTTGCGCCCCGATGCGCCAAACCCGACGCGCTGCGCCTCAAGCAGGACGACATCGCGGCCCGCCTGCGCCAGATGGAGTGCTGCGACTAGACCGGTATACCCCCCGCCAATCACACAGACATCTGCAGTGGTGGCCCCCTTTAGCGGGGCATGGCGGTCATGCGGTGTGGCGGTCGCAGCGTACCAGCTGTCTGGGTATTGGCCGCGCCGGTCATTGGCATAAAGCAGGTTCATCGCGTCAGACGTTCAGCAACAGGTGTTCGCGTTCCCATGGGGAAATCACTTGCAGGAACTCGTCATATTCCGCCCGCTTCACGATGCCGTAAACGCGGGCAAACTCGGGCCCGAGAACCTCGTGCAGGGCTGTTGCCTCGTCAAAAATATCAAGAGCCGACCCCAGAACGCGCGGGATATCGCCATCTCCGTCATAAGCGTCCCCTTTGAATTCGGCCTTGGGGTCTTTGGCATCCATCAACCCCAGATAGCCGCAGGCAAGCGAGGCTGCGATGGCCAGATAGGGGTTGCAATCCATCCCCGCCAGCCGGTTTTCTACCCGTCGTGCCGACGGGCTGGACAGGGGCACGCGAATGCCCGTCGTGCGGTTGTCATAGCCCCATTCAAGGTTGATCGGGGCCGCGTGGTCTTTCACATACCGCCGGTAGCTGTTCACATAAGGCGCGATCACCGCCAAAGCGGCAGGCATGTGATTTTGCAAACCGGCGATGAAATGCATAAATTCTGGCGTTTCGCCGCCATCCTTGCCGGAAAAGATATTCGCGCCGGTTTTCCTGTCCAGAATGGAATGGTGGATGTGCATCGCCGAGCCGGGTTCGTCCGCAATCGGTTTGGCCATAAAGGTCGCGTAACACTCGTGGCGCATCGCCGCTTCGCGGATCAGACGTTTGAAATAGAACACCTCATCGGCCAGTTTCACAGGATCGCCGTGTAGCAGGTTAATTTCCAACTGGCCTGCGCCGCCTTCCTGCGTAATGCCGTCAATCTCGAAACCCTGCGCTTCGGCAAAGTCATAGATGTCGTCGATCACGGGGCCGAATTCATCCACGGCCGTCATCGAATAGGCCTGCCGCGCGGCCGCGGGACGGCCCGAGCGGCCGATCATCGGCTTGATGCTTTGCGCGGGATCAAGGTTGCGGGCAACCAGAAAGAATTCCATTTCAGGGGCCACAACCGGCTCCCACCCTTTATCGTGATACATTTTCACCACGCGTTTCAACACGTTGCGCGGTGAAAACTCCACCGGTTTGTCGTGGCGGTCATACGCGTCGTGAATGACCTGAAGCGTCCAGTCGCCGGTCCATGGGGCGGCGGTGGCCGTGCTCATATCAGGCTTGAGGATCATGTCCTTTTCGGTGAACCCGTCGTCGCCTGCGGCTTCGCCCCAGTCACCGGTGATGGTCTGGTAAAAGATGCTGTCGGGCAGGTGAAAGTAATCCTGCCGTGCGAATTTGGAGGCTGGTACCGCCTTGCCCCGCGCAATGCCTGGTAAGTCCGAGATGATGCATTCGACCTCGTCCAGCCGCCGGCCCTCCAGATAGGTTGAGGCGGCTTCGGGCAATGAGTCTTTCCAATCGGCCATCAGGCCCTCTCTTTCTTGAAAAATGCGGCCATCCTTGCGGCGACTTTCTCGCGGTCCAACGGGGCGTCTAGTTTGGCGCGTGCAGCATCGATCTGCGGATCGGGCACCACCCCCTTGCCGCGATGCTCAAGCAGACCTTCGATAAAATCGTGATCGTATTCGGGATGGGGCTGGATGGTCCAGAAGGTATCGCCATACAGCAACGCGGCATTGGCGCAGAAATCCGTTGAACCAATAACCTGCGCTTGGGCGGGTTTTACCGTCACCTGATCCTGATGCCATGCGTTGATCGCGACGGTTTCGCCCTCAAGTGCATAGTCAACCGCACCAACCGACCAGCCGCCATCGAATTTTTCGACCGTTCCGCCCATCGCCTGCGCGATGATCTGGTGGCCAAAGCAAACACCGATCATCGGGATATGCGCCGCGTAACAAGCGCGGATAAACTCTTCGAGCGGCGGGATCCACGGATGCGGTTCATAGGCACCGTGACGCGAGCCGGTAATCAGCCAGCCCTCGGCATCCTTTACGCTGTCGGGCATTTCCCCGTCCACAACGGACCACGCCTGATAGGTGAAATCGCGATCCCCCAAAAGCCGCTGGAAATACGCGTCATAGCGCCCCCGCGCAGACAGTTCTTCGGGGGGATGGCCGGTGATGAGGATGCCAATTTTCATACAAAGCCCTTACACGGTTTCGAGGTAAATTTCGACCTGCTCTTCAGGGCTCAATTCGGCCATGTCGCGCAGTTCCTGCCGTTTGGTCATGACCAGATTGCGAATAAGGTCTGCGGGAAAGATACGCGCGACAACGGGGTCGGTTTCGAAAATATCGATGGCAGATTGCCAGTCGCCCGGGATTTGCGGCAAATCAAGGCTGTAAGCGTTGCCGGTGATCGGGGCAGGTGGTTGCGCTGCGTCCTCGATCCCGCCGATGGCGGCACCCAAAACGGCCGTCAACATCAGATAGGGGTTCACATCCCCGCCTGCGACACGGTGTTCGATGCGGCGCGCCTTATGGCTCCCTGAAGGAATGCGGATGGACGAGGTGCGGTTTTCATAGGCCCAGCAGACACTTGTGGGCGCATGGGCATCGGGCACGATCCGGTCATAGCTGTTGGCGTGCGGGGCAAAGATCAACCCAGATCCCTGCATAGCGCTTAGACAACCGGCGACCGCATGGCGCAAGATGTCGGTGCCTTCCGGTCCGCCGTTGTCAAAGACGTTGTTGCCCTCTTCATCCAGCACCGAAAAATGCATGTGCAATCCGTTGCCTGCGTAATCGGGATAGGGTTTGGCCATAAAGCTGGCCGCAAACCCGTGTTTGCGCGCCAGACCTTTGACCAGCATCTTGAACAGCCACGCATCATCTGCCGCGCGCAGGGCGTCATCGCAATGCATTAAGTTGATCTCGAATTGGCCAAGCCCTGCTTCGGAAATTGCGGTGTCAGCGGGAATGTCCATTTCTTCGCAAGCGTCATAGAGTTCGGTAAAGAAATTATCGAACTGATCCAGCGCGCGCATCGACAGGATGTCCCCCGCCTGACGGCGTTTGCCCGACCGTGGGGAGGGCGGCACTTGCAGCTTACGCCCCGAATCGTCGATCAGGAAGAATTCCATCTCGACAGCGCAGACCGGCGTCAGCCCCTTGGCCTTAAAGCGCTTCAAAACCGCGTTCAAAGCGTGGCGCGGATCACCGGCAAAGGGGCGGCCATCGTCGTGATACATCCAGATCGGCAAAAGGGCGGTCGGGTTCTCCAGCCATGGCATCGGCATGAAGCCCCGTTCGGTGGCGCGCAAAACGCCGTCCTTGTCACCGCTTTCCATGACCAGCGGGCTGTCTTCGATGTCTTCGCCCCAAATATCCAGGTTCAGAACGGAAAAGGGAAACCGTGTGCCATCCTCCAGCGCTTTGTCGGCGAAACGGGTCGGAATACGTTTGCCGCGCGGCTGCCCGTTAAGATCAGCAGCGGCGACCCGCACAGAGCGGACAGCAGGGTTTTTGCGAAGCCAGTTGTTCATAGCACACCAGTTGGGCGGTGGGCCATGCGGTTTGGCGTGGCCCATGTGGGTCCGCCAAAGGCATCCGCCGCCCACGCGCCGGATAATTTGATCAAATCTTGGATACTACCGGATCAGATTGGGACGCAAGCGTATTTTTTGCCGCTGCTCTTGGGGCAGGTGCCGGTTCAGGCGTTTATTGATCGCCCCGAACAGCCCGATGATCACCAGCGTCAGCAGAATGAAATACCCCGCAAGAATCGGGTAAGGGATGAACGGGTTGAACGTTTTGTCCGCAAAATAACTGGCGTAATACAGGGCATCACCGCGTTGTTGCTGGGCCGGAAAACCGGTGAAAAACACCAGTGTCGTTGCGTGAAACAGGAAGATCGCCTCGTTCGTGTACGCAGGCCACGCAAGGCGCAGCATCGTGGGCCAGATCACCCGTTTGAAACGCGTCCAGCCCGAAAGCCCGTAAGCATCAGCCGCTTCGACATCGCCCTTGGGCACGGATTGCAATGCGCCGTAAAAGATTTCGCCGGTATAGGCCGCGGTATTCAGGAACAGCACCACCAAGGCGCCCAGCCATGCGGCGGAAAAGGCATTGAACATCGGTGCCTGCTGTTTCAGCGACAGGAACAAAAAATAGCCGAAAAAGAACTGGATAAACAGCGGTGAGCCGCGAAACAGGAAGATGAACCAGGCGGCAGGTTTGTGAAACAACGGGTTGGTGCTGGCCTTGCCGACCCCCAAAAGTGTTGCCAGCACAAAGCCGAAGCTCAGCGCGAACACCCCGAAATAGACGTTCCAGATCATGCCCGACCCGATGAGCGTGAATTGTTCGCATAGGGTAAACCCCTCGCGCGGGAGCAGGCGTTCGCCATAACCCAAGGACCGCAGGCCATAGTCCTGAATGGTTTGAATACAGGCGTTCACGCTGCTTTCCTTTGGGCTTCGCCGCCGGTGGTGGCCTGTCCGCGTGTGAGCCTGTTCATCAAACGGCCCAGCACGATTTCCGACACGCGCGTGAAGGCAAGGTAAAACACCAAGAGGACAAGGAAGTAATAGACCCGCCAGTCACCATGCGGATAATCGGTAAAGCGCGGTGTCTTGGCGCTGCCCAGATCCCGCGCCCAGTAAACGATGTCTTCGACGCCCAGAAGGAACAGCAATGGCGTGGCTTTGATCAAAACCATCCAGAGGTTCGACAGACCGGGCAGGGCATAGACCCACATTTGCGGCACGGTGATGCGCCAGAAGGTCTGGCGGTGTGACATGCCGTAGGCTTCGGCGGTTTCGATTTGCGCACGCGGGACCGCCCGCATGGCACCGAATAGGACGTTGGCGGCAAAGGCCCCGAACACGATGGCAAATGTCACCACGGCAAGGGAAAAACCGTATACTTCATGCACCCATTGCGGGGCGTTGCCCAAGGGCATTTTGGCCGCCTGACACACGATGAAATCGCTGCCTTGGCGCAGCGGTTCGTCCCAGTCGGGGCATTTCACCTTATGGCGCAGGTATTCAAGACCCTGATCCAACGCGATGACGAAAAACAGAAAAAATGCGATATCGGGCACGCCGCGTACCACGGCGATATACCCCTTGCCGAACCACCGCAGCGGGGCGATGCGCGCCCGTGCTGCCATCGCGCCGCCAAATCCGAAAGCCAGCGCCGTCGGGGCAGTGACGGCCAGCAGCAAGAGCACCGTGCCGAACGCGGAATAGAACGCCAGATGTTTGCCGGTGGTGAGATAACAGCTCAGCCATTTCAGCCCCTCCAAGGCGGGGGGATCAATACAATACTCAAACATAACGCAGGCTTTGCCGCGCAGGGTGGGGGATATGGCTGGGGATCAGGAACATAGGAAAAAGGGGCAGGCACAGGGCCCGCCCCAAGTCTGTCTTATTCAAAAACCTTGGCGTCTTCACCGAACCACTTGACGATGGCCGCGTTGATTGTGCCGTCTTCTTTCATGGACGTGATCGCCGCGTTGAACTTTTCTTTCAGCTCTGTGTCGCTTTCGCGCAGACCCATGCCAACGCCGCCACCCAAAGGCACGTCGTCGCCTGCAAAGACCAACTCGCCTCCGGAGGCTTCAACAGTTGGGACCAGCGCGTCCTTGTCGGCGAAAACAGCATCCGCTTCGCCGGACATCACAGCCGCAACTGTGTCGTCATAGGTGGCAAATTCCAGCAAAGTTGCACCGGATTCGGCAACGTAACCGGCTTGAATGGTGCTTGTCTGTGCTGCAATCACGCCGCCGCTCAGATCCGCATCTGCTGATTTCGCCATATAGGCGGAGGAGGCTGGCGGGATGTAGTTCTGTGTGAAATCAATGACTTCTTCACGCTCGTCGGTGATCGACATGCCTGCGATGATGGTGTCATAGTTGCCCGAAGTCAGGTTCGGGATGATGCTATCCCACTCGTTTGTGACCCACTCGCAGGTCAGCTCGGCGCGTTTGCACATCTCGTCGCCCATTTCACGCTCATAGCCGTCCACTTCGCCCGCATCGTTGAGGAAGTTATAGGGAGGGTAAGCGCCTTCCGTACCCATGCGAATGGTTTTCGCGTGGCCGTCGGCCATGGCAACACCTGCCGTCATGGCAAGGGCAACTGTGGAAAGGATGATCTTTTTCATGTGGTATACTCCCGTTTATGGTTTTTTGTTTACGTCGCTAGGGTTGCCGATAGGAACCCGCGCAAGCGTTCGGATTTGGGTGCGCTGAACAGGATGTCCGGCGGCCCTTGTTCTTCGATCAGACCCTGATGCAAGAAAATCACGTGATCGGACACATCAGCGGCCAGTTTCATATCGTGGGTCACAATGATCATGGTGCGCCCTTCGGCGGCCAGATCCTTGATTACCTTGACAACTTCCTGTTCCAGCTCGGGATCAAGGGCAGATGTCGGTTCGTCAAACAACAGCGCTTCGGGCTCCATGCACAGCGCGCGCGCGATGGCCGCGCGTTGCTGTTGGCCCCCTGACAATTGCGCCGGATAGACGTCGCATTTATCGCCGATACCCACCTTTTCGAGATACCCGCGGGCGGCTAGTTCAACTTCTGCACGGTCGCGGCGCAGCACCGTCAAAGGGGCCTCCATCACGTTTTGCAGAATGGTCATATGGGCCCACAGATTGAACTGCTGAAACACCATCGACAGGTTCGTGCGGATGCGCAGCACTTGCGCGGGATCAGAGGGGCGGCGGTCATGGCCGGTGCCCTTCCATGTCAAAGGTTCGCCTTTGAACAGGATGTCCCCTTGCTGGCTGTCTTCCAGCAGATTGCAGCAACGCAGCAGCGTGGATTTGCCGGATCCTGACGAGCCGATCAACGATATCACATGCCCGCGCGGTGCCGACAGGCTGACGCCTTTGAGCACTTCCAAGGTGCCATAAGCCTTATGCAGGCCGTCGATCTGGATCACGGGGGGTGGTGTGCTCACTCGGAGGTACTCTTGCTGATTCCAACCTGAATAAGGGGGTAAAACGCGTGGAATTGCAACGGATTCGGTCCCGTTGCAACGAAAGTGACCAAGGGTTAGGCAGCTTTGGCGGCGTTTAGCTGTCGCGTGCAACGCGTTGGCGCGCCATGTGGCTGTCAGTGTCGGTCACACCCAGCAGGCTGGCCACAAGACGCAGCAGCGCGTTTTCCTCGTCAGAACGTTTGCCATCGGCCAATACCACCTGCCAAAGCGCTTCGATCACCCCGACGCGTTCCTCGTAAGCAACGGCGTCCTTGATCGCGCGGGTGAAGCGGACCGTATCGGGGGCCTCGCGCTCCAGCGCTTCGCCCTCGCTGCGCAAATCGCGGGCCTGCGTCGCATCCAGACCATAACGCGCGGCGGCGATGTCTTCGATCCGGCGTGCCTCGGCAGCGGCATAGTCATTGTCGGAACGCGCGACGCGCACGAGCAATGCGGTCAGGGCCAGACGCGCATCGGCGTCGGCCAGCGGGGCGGGGTCGGGCTGTGTCAGCCGTTTTAGGAAATCACCAAACATGGCCTGCATATAGGTGCAGAAAAGTGAAAGGCCAAGTCAGAGTGCGCGTGTTGCTTTGGCGCGCAAATCCTCGATGTCGCTGTCGGTCAGGCCGAGTGCGATTTCGATCGCCATAAGCTGGATTTCTTCTTTTTCATGGCGGTGCCCGTCTGCCAAAGCCACCGACCACATGGCTTCGCCCAAGGCCAGCCGATGCGCGTAATCAATTTCTTCGCGCAGGATGCGGGCAAACTCGGGCGTTTCGGGGGCGTCGCGTTCCAACGCCTCGGCGGTCGCGCGCAGCTTGGCCGCTTCGATTGGACCGATTTCAAAAGTCCGCGCCAGAATACGGTCGATCTGACCGATTTCGGTTGCGCGGTAATTTCGGTCCGCAAAGGCCACGCGCACCAGCAATGCCCCAAGCGCCAACTGCGCATTGGGTTGCGGCAAAGGTTTCGGTTCCGGGGCACGGCGGGGGAAAAGACGTTCAAACATAAGAACAATCCTTAACTCATATCGGGCGGTTTTCCAAAGCGTAAACTGTCGAGTGCCAGCCCTTGCGGGTCAGTATTTGTGAGAACAAAACCCGCAATGTCCGCGTGCCCGTCTGATCGCAGAAATGCGACCGCGAATTCACCGGTGGGCTGGACCGGAACAGGGCCGATAAAGCTGCCGTCGCGGCGGTAAAAATGCACCAGCGCTGCGCCGTCTTCACCGCCGCGCAAATCAAAGGCGAGGGCGGATTGGTCCTGATCAAACAGCACCGCAATCGCGCCTTCGCCCTGCGCGTCGCGTTTGGGAAAACCGGCGCTGCCATACCCGTTCAGAACTGTGTTGCCGGAAAAATGGACCAAAGACAGGTTCTGTCCCGCGCGCCCTGCCATCATGGTCAGAGGGGCAAAGGCATCGCCGGACACTTCGTCATGCGGGCCGCGGGCACCCACGCTTTGCCCTGCGAAGTGTTCGCCAAAGGTGGCCCCTTGCAACGGGAGGACATCGTCAATGTTATGACCGGGGCCGGCACCGGCGCGTTCGCCCTCGAATGTGATGATTTTGGTCAGGCTCAGGCTGTCAGGATCAACAAGACAAACGGGCTGGCCGCAGGCAAATGCGGTGGCCGGTGAGAGAGCCAGAAAAAGGGCCGCCAATCGGAACATGGCGGCACCTTAGCACAGATTGGTCCACCGGTGGTGGATTTTGTGGCGCTTTAGTTCTCGTAGCCTTCGACGATCACCATGTTGCAGTCGGCGACTGGCAAGCGGATGTCTTTGGCCGCCTTGTACGCTTCGCTTTCATAACAGGCGATGGCATCGGCGTAGCTGGCGAATTCAATGGCGACCGTGCGGCTGCGCCATGTCCCTTCGGTCTGTACCTGTGTCCCGCCGCGCACCACAAAACGCGCACCATAGTCGGCCAAAGGCTTGGCATTTGCGGCGCGGTAGCTGTCATAGACCTCGGCATCTTTCACGTCCATCGTTGCGATCCAGTATCCCTTTGGCATGGCGGCCTCCCTTTAAGCGTGTTGAATTTCTGGCTGAGTTTGCCGGCTTCGACGTCCAGCCCGTAGGGCGCATTTAGCACAAACATCCCTGATCCCACCATCCCGTGGCCGGGGCGGGCAGGCGGAAACCGGACTTCGTGGCGCATCGCTTGCGGATGGCTGGCTTTGAGTGCGTCCAGCATCGGCAGATGCGCTTTGTTGGTCAGGATCGGATACCACAGGGCAATGATACCGACATTCCATGCGCGGGTGATCTTGGCGATATGGCGCGGGATTGTCAGGTAGTCGTCTTTGATTTCATAGCTGGGATCAATCAACATCAATCCGCGGCGCGGGGTGGGCGGGGTCAGGCCGTGGGCCATGTCAAACCCGTCGCGTAAATGGATTTTCGCGGGATAGGGCGACATCGCCAAGGTCAGTGCTGCGTGTTCCTGTGGGTGCAGTTCGGCCAGATGAATGCTGTCTGTCGGGCGCAGCAATGATGCGGCGATCAGCGGGGAGCCGGGGTAACTGTCGGGCCCGTCACTTGCCGTCACCTGCTGCAAAACGCGTGTAAAAGGGTGTTTGGGGCCGAACCAGTGGCGTGTCTTTTCGATGCCTTGCGCGGCTTCACCGGTTTTGCGCGCCGCCGCGTCGGTCAGATCGTAAATCGCCCGCCCACCGTGGGTTTCGATATAGGTAAGCGGTTTGTCCTTGCGCGTAAGATAGTCGAGCATCCACGCCAGCAGCCCGTGTTTATGAACGTCTGCCAGATTGCCGGCGTGATAGATGTGTTGGTATGATAGCATCCGTCACCTTTTGTCGCGCGCGCCGAAACTCTTGCAAGAGTTTCGGCATGAAAATTGATTTTTCTTCGCTCACACCAGCCGCGACATGTCCTTCGCGGCGCGGACGAAATCCTTGAACAGGGGGTGGGGGTCAAAGGGTTTCGATTTCAGTTCGGGGTGGAACTGAACACCGATAAACCACGGGTGATCCGGCCATTCGACGATTTCGGGCAGTTTGCCATCGGGGGACATGCCCGAAAACGCCAGACCGGCCTTTTCCAACTGGTCCTTATAGGCGATGTCGACCTCGTAGCGGTGGCGGTGGCGTTCGTCGATAGTGGTGGTGCCATAGGCTTCGGCAACGCGCGAACCGGGGGTCAGGGTTGCATCATACGCACCCAGACGCATGGTGCCGCCTTTGTCGTCACCGACCTTGCGCTCCACCTTGTGGTTACCCTGCACCCATTCCTTAAGGTGGTAAACCACGGGTTCGAAACGTTTTTTGCCCGCCTCGTGATCGAACTCTTCCGAGCCTGCGGTTTTGACACCGGCGACATTGCGCGCCGCCTCGATCACCGCCATTTGCATGCCCAGACAGATGCCAAGGTAGGGCACCTTGTGTTCGCGGGCATATTGCGCGGCCTTGATCTTGCCCTCGGTGCCACGTTCGCCAAAGCCGCCGGGCACCAGAATTGCGTGGAATCCCTCAAGGTGGCTGGCGACGTCTTCGCTGCTGTCAAAGATTTCCGCATCCACCCATTCGACCTTGACCTTGACGCGGTTGGCCATGCCACCGTGGGTCAGGGCTTCTGCGATGGATTTATAGGCATCCTCAAGCTGGGTGTATTTGCCAACGATCGCCACGCGCACTTCGCCCTCGGGGTTGTGCACACGGTCATAAACGTCATGCCAGACGTTCAGGTCGGGTTTTGGCGCGGGGGAGATGTCAAAGGCATCCAGCACCGCCTGATCCAGCCCCTGCGCGTGATAGGCCAAGGGGGCTTCGTAGATGGATTTCAGGTCATAGGCCGCGACCACATGTTCCTTGCGCACGTTGCAGAACAGAGCGATCTTCTCGCGCTCTTTCTCGGGGATCGGCTGTTCGGAGCGGCACACCAGAATGTCCGGCGCGATGCCAATGCTTTGCAATTCCTTGACGGAGTGCTGTGTCGGCTTGGTCTTCAATTCGCCCGAGGCCGCAAGGTAGGGCAGGAGGGTCAGATGCATGAAAATGCACTGGCCGCGCGGTTTGTCATGGGAAAACTGGCGGATCGCTTCAAAGAAGGGCAGCCCTTCGATGTCGCCCACGGTGCCGCCGATTTCACAGAGCATGAAATCAACCTCGTCATCACCAATCTTCAGGAAATCCTTAATTTCATTCGTAACATGCGGGACCACCTGAATGGTTTTCCCCAGATAGTCGCCGCGGCGTTCTTTCTCCAGCACGGTGGAATAGATCCGGCCGGAGGATACGGAATCGGTCATCCGTGCGGGGACGCCGGTGAAACGTTCGTAATGGCCCAGATCCAGATCGGTTTCGGCACCATCATCGGTGACAAAAACCTCGCCATGTTCAAACGGGCTCATCGTGCCGGGGTCGACGTTCAGGTAAGGATCAAGTTTGCGCAGCCGGACGGAAAAGCCGCGGGCCTGTAACAGGGCACCCAACGCGGCAGAGGCGAGACCCTTGCCAAGGGATGAAACCACACCGCCGGTGATGAAAATATAGCGTGCCATGTGCCCGAAGACCCCCGTGAATTTCTTAGATGTATGCGGAATCTCCGCAGGTGGCGTGCCCTAAAAGCCGCACCATCACGGGATTTAAGAATAGCAGGATTCGCCGCAGCAAAGCAAGGCCAGCCCGCAACATCCTGTTGCGAAATTTGGACTGGCCTCAAGGTTTAGATGTTTGTGGTTAGTCGGAAAGCGGTACCAAAGGCGCATCGCTGTCCGATGGGGGCAGCAACAGATCGCCCGACGGGATCGATGTGTCGTCCTGTGTCGCCGCCGGTGGTGTCACGCCCAAACGGTCGATGACCGACGCCCCGGAAGATTTCTGCGCCACGATGATCGTCAGCGTTATCGACGTCACCAGAAAGGCCGCACCCAAAATCCATGTCAGCTTGCCCAGTGCCGTTGCCGCCGAACGGCCCGGAACCGCACCGCCGCCACCGCCGCCCATGCCAAGGCCGCCGCCTTCGGAGCGTTGCATCAACACAACGGCGATCAGGCCGAGGGCCAGCAAAAGGTGGATGATCAGAACGACATTTTCCATGGGTAGGCTGCTTTCGATTGGCGTTTGCGGCTATCTATGCATGTTTGGCCTGCGGGGCAAGGGAGGAACGCGGCGATCCGTGCAAAAGCAAATGGACAAGGGGCGAAAGCTGGGGCAGGGTCGCGCCATGCCTCATGATCATGCTTCACACGATGACCCGCACGCGCTTTTGCCTTCCGACCCTGCATTGCGGGTCAAGGCGTTGGAAACCCTGTTGACCAAGAAAGGGTTGATCGACCCTGCCGCGCTGGATGAAATCATCGACACTTACGAAAACAAGATCGGCCCGCGCAATGGGGCACGGGTGGTCGCGCGGGCGTGGTCCAATCCGGCGTTTCACGACGCCTTGATGAAAGATGCCACATCGGTGGTGGCCGATCTTGGGTTTTATGGCCGTCAGGGGGAACATATGGTTGCGGTGGAAAACACCGATACCGTGCACAACATGGTCGTCTGCACCCTGTGCAGTTGTTATCCGTGGCCCTTGTTGGGCATTCCGCCGGGGTGGTATAAATCCGACGCCTACCGCGCCCGTGTGGTGCGCGAACCGCGCCAGGTTCTGGCGGAATTCGGGGTGGTTTTGCCGGATGATACGGCTGTGCGGGTCTGGGACAGCACCGCAGAAATGCGGTATCTGGTGATCCCGCAGCGCCCCGCCGGCACAGAGGGCATGGACGAGGAAGCCCTGATGGCACTGGTCAGCCGCGACAGCATGATTGGAACCGGATTGGCGGGTCAGCCGTGAGCCGCCTTCATGACATGGGGGGCCGATTTGGCGATGGCGCGGTTGAACCCGAAGCCGAGGACATCAAGTTTCACGCCGACTGGCACCCGCGCGCAATGGCCTTGACCGTCGCCACGGGGGCGGTGGGGGCGTTTAATCTGGACATGTCGCGCCATGCCCGCGAATCCCTCTCGCCCAAGGATTACATGCGGTTTTCCTATTACGAAAAATGGTTGGGCGGGCTGGCGAATGTCCTGACCCAGACCGGTGTCATCACCCGTGAAGAGCTTGCGGGATCGGTCGATCCTGCGCCCAGTCCCCTGTCACCGCGCAAGTTGACTGCGGATCGTGTGGCTGGCGTTTTGGCCAAGGGCGGCCCGGTAGAGCGCCCGTCAAATGTGGCACCGGCCTTTGTCGCTGGCGATACGGTGATTGCCCGCAAGTTCGCGGAGAATGCGGACGTCAGCGGCGGGCACACACGTTTGCCGTCTTATGCCGCCGGGGCACGGGGGCGGATTTTGCGCCTGCACGGCAGCCACGTTTTCCCTGACAGCAACGCGCATGGTGGCGGTGAAGCGCCCGAGCCGCTTTATGCGGTGGTGTTTGCGGCTGCGGAATTATGGGCCCATCCCGAACATCCCAATGACGAGGTTGTTGTGGATATGTGGCAAAGCTACCTGACGGCGGCTCCATGAAACCCGAACCGGTCTTTGAAGCGCCTTGGCATGCGCAGGTTTTTGCCCTGACCGTGCATTTGAACGAAGCAGGGCATTTTGAATGGGGCGCTTGGGCCGAACGGTTCGGCGCAACGTTGAAGCAACACGGGGTCGCGCGGGAGCTGAATGGCGGCGAGGATTATTTCGCGGCATGGCTGGAAACCCTCGAAGGGTTTTTGGCCGAAATTGGCATGGCGGCCCCTGCGGAGGTTGGTGTTCTGCGCGATGCGTGGGAAGCGGCCTACCTGAGCACACCGCATGGTGCGCCGGTAAAACTGGCCGACGCCTGACGCCGCTTTTGGCCAAAGGCCAAATCGCCCCGCCCGCCGTCCCGTTTTATATGCCCCTGTTCAGGCGTCGACATCATCCATATCGGCCTGACCGGACAGCGACCGGCGCACGTGGCTCCAGCTGAGCCCGATGCCGAGGACAAAGCTGAGTGCCAACAGCCCGAGCCAAAGGTTCAGACTGGGGTTATCCAGCCGCAGCACGCCGAAGTCATAAAGCACCCAAAGGCAGGCACCGACCACCGCCACAACCAGCACCATGCCCACCAGGCCGATCGACCGCAAAGTGGCGCGTAGATAGATGATATAGCCAATGCCAAGGATCAGCCCGACAAGCACGGCAATGGATAGGTTGGCACTGCCATAGCTGCGGACCCAAGTGACATAGTTGTATTCGGTCGGGTTGAAGGTGGCGGCCAGCAGAAGAAAGGCGCAAAGCCAGCGCAGGATAAAGCCCATGGGAGTGTCCTTGTTGCGGTTTTAAACTGCCTAGCGCGGCGGAGTGGGAAAAGTCCACTGTTGGCGCGTGTGCAGAGTGCGGACAGTATATAAAGCCAAAAAGAGGGGTAGGGGTGCGTTTTGCGGTTTCACGGGACGGTCGCGGCCGCTATGACGGGCGCGGATATCTGCAAAGGAAAAAGCATTATGGCCAATGTCGTTGTTGTCGGAGCCCAGTGGGGTGACGAGGGAAAAGGCAAAATCGTTGACTGGCTGTCGGAACGCGCCGATGTCATTGCGCGTTTTCAGGGCGGGCATAATGCGGGTCATACGCTGGTGATTGACGGCGAAGTGTTCAAGCTGGCTGCGCTGCCCTCTGGGATCGTGCGGGGCGGCAAACTGTCGGTGATCGGCAATGGTGTGGTGTTGGATCCTTGGCATCTGATGGGCGAAATCGAACAGATTCGCGGGCAGGGTGTGGTTGTGTCGCCTGAAACGCTGATGATTGCAGAAAACACGCCGTTGATCCTGCCGATCCATGGTGAACTTGACCGTGCGCGCGAGGCGCAAAATTCCGTTGCGAAAATCGGGACAACGGGGCGGGGCATCGGGCCTGCCTACGAGGATAAAGTCGGGCGCCGGTCGGTTCGTGTGGCGGATCTGGCGGATGATGCGACGCTGGAATTGCGCGTAGATCGCGCCTTGGTGCACCACGATGCGCTGCGCCGCGGTCTGGGGCTTGATCCGGTGGATCGTGACGCGCTGCTGGCAAGCCTGCGCGAGATTGCGCCGGCGATTCTTGAATATGCGGCTCCGGTCTGGAAGGTGCTGAACGAAAAGCGCAAAGCGGGCAAACGCATTTTGTTCGAAGGGGCGCAGGGGTCTTTGCTGGACATTGATTTCGGAACCTATCCCTTCGTGACCTCGTCCAACGTGATTGCGGGACAGGCGGCGACCGGTACGGGTGTTGGTCCGGGGACGATTGATTTCGTGCTTGGCATCGTCAAAGCCTATACCACACGGGTTGGCGAAGGACCGTTTCCGGCCGAGCTTGATGACGAAGACGGCCAGCGGTTGGGCGAGCGGGGGCATGAGTTTGGTACCAACACCGGACGCAAGCGCCGCTGTGGGTGGTTTGACGCCGTACTGGTGCGCCAGACCTGTGCGACCTCTGGCGTGAACGGGATTGCATTCACCAAGCTGGACGTCCTTGACGGGTTCGAGACCTTGAAAATCTGTACCGGTTATGAGTTGGATGGGCAGCACCTTGAGTATCTGCCGACGGCGGCGGATCAACAGGCGCGTTGCACGCCGATTTACGAGGAGATGCCGGGGTGGTCCCAATCTACCGAAGGGGCGCGCAGCTGGGCGGATTTGCCTGCGGAAGCCATTAAATATGTGCGCCGGGTGGAAGAGTTGATTGATTGCCCTGTGGCGCTACTTTCTACCTCACCGGAGCGCGAGGACACCATTTTGGTGACTGACCCCTTCGCGGATTGATTGGAGGCCCTGTGGCACTGAGTTACAAAGCACGCAGACGCTGGTCACTGGTGGTATTGCTGGTCGCAATGCCACTTTACATTGTGGTTGCGGTCAATGTCGTCGCGTTGTTCGAGCGGCCGTCCCTTCTGGTCGAGCTACTTGTTTACGTGGTGCTTGGCGTGGTTTGGGTCTTGCCGCTTAAAGGGATCTTTAAAGGGGTCGGGCAAGCGGATCCCGACGCGGAGAACTGATCAAATCAGAGCGTGCTGCCGGTCATGGCGCACCCGTGACATAAGAAAAGGGGCCGCTTGGTTTAAGCGACCCCCGTTACTCGTTAAATATCGATGACCGGCGTTAGCTGGCAGCCCGTTCGTCAGGGCGATAGCCGATTTCGTCAGAGACCGTAAAGCGACCCCCTTTGATTTTCTCGATCTTTCCTGCGCGCAGAAGCTGGCCGAAAGAGCGCAGCCCTTCTTCGCGGCTGAACCCGTCGGGTCCGCCCGCCTGACGTACTTTTGTCATCAGCTGGGGCCGCGAGAACTGGTCGCGCCCCTCGACAAAGGACATATAGGCCGCCGCCGCTTCCAAAAGCTGGGGCAGGGTGGTGGCACCCATGTCAGCCGCGAAATCGGTGAAGTTTTCGCCATCGGGGCCTGGCAGGGCCTCCTCGGCGGCGGCAGAGATGCGACGGGGGCGAACAGGACCCGCATTCGCAACCGGCTTTTGCACGTCGATGCGTTGCTCGGCGACCAGTTTCAGGGGCGCGGGGCGTGCATCGCCGGGGCGCTCGGTGCGCGCGGCGGTGCTGGTCGGCCGGCGCGGACGCACCACCTCGGCCAGATCTTCGCGGTAGGCACCGTCGCCTTCTTCGTCCTGACCCGAACCGCCCATGGCGACATCAGCCTTTTTCGCAGCAACGGCCGCCCGCAGGTGGGCAAAGGCGTCGCGACGGGTCGCGCTTTCGGGCTCATCCATCTGGTGATCGGTTTCAGCCAGCAGACGGTTCACGTCAGTTTCGGTGCTTTCGTCAATCGCCGGCAGGGTATGGCGGGCAACATCTGCGCGGCGCGCAGCGCGTGTCGGGGTGTCCGGGTCCTGAGGTGCGTCGGCGTTGTCTTCTTCCAGCTCGGCCAGTTCGCGGGCCAGATCTGCTTCGTCCTCTGGCGAAAGCGCGGAGCGCTTTTTGCCGCGCGAAGGCGCAATATCGTCAAGCTTCGGTGTCGTGAGGGGCTGGGCTTCGTCAGCCATTTCCGCCACATCTTCGATGGCATCTGCATCATCTGATGTATCGGTATCGTCACCGTATTCTTCCAGCTCACCCTTATCAATTGCGGCTTCAAGATCGGCACGCTTGACCTTGATCACGCGGGCACGTGGTGCAGATTTCCCAGGCTCGGCCGAGGCGTCTTCGACGTCGTCGCTGTGATCTTCGGCAAGGATCACCCGTGGCGTTTTGCGCAGTGCAGGCTTGGCCGCTTCGGAAGAGTCCGCCGTTTCATCAGCTAGCCCTGCTTCGTCTTCGAACAGGTTGCTGATGCTGTCTTCGACACGCGCTTCCTCGCTTGCACTTTCCACTTGTGCGAGCGGCACGTCTTGCAACACCTTGGACGCGTCTTTCGAGACGGGCGTGGGGGCCGCTGTGTCATGGGCAAGCATTTCAAGGCGGCCCAGAATTGCGGTGACGTCGTCGTCTTCGGACAGCTCTGCGCTATCCTCCTCGAAAACATCTGTGTCATCCGCCTCAAGCGCGTCTTCGATGTCGGTGCGGGCGTCTGCGATTACCGCATCGGCTGTATCGGCTGTTTCATCGGCCATATCAGCCGCAGTTTGCGCGTCTTCAATGTCCTCTTCTTCGGCCGCAAGCGCGTCTTCGAGGTCAGCGGCGGCGTCTGCGATCACTGCATCGGCTGTGACAGATGCCTCCTCGGACGTATCTGCTTCGGCATGTTCATCTTCAAGATAGTCGTCTTCGTCGTCGGCTTCTTCTTCATGCTGGGCAACAACGGCGCGGATGCGCTGCAATTTTGCGGCGATGCTGTCAGGTGCGGGGGCGGCGGGTTTCGCAACTTCAACGGGCGCGGTCACGGCTTCAACGGCGTCTTGATCCATGTCCGACGTGTCACCCAACGCATGGGAGCTGTCTGCAAAGAAAGCTTCGACATCGGCGTCGGCTTGGCCAGGTACGATGTCGTTCTCGTCTTCGACAAAGTCCTGCGCGGCGGTCTCTGGCTTGGCTGGGGCAACGGGGGCTGCAACCGCTGCGTCTTCTGCGGTGGCTTCGTGGGCGACCGGCGCTACCGCGGCCACTTCAGTGTCGGACGCATCAGCCGCGTCTTCGATCTCTTCGATGATGATGTCTTGGGGGGTGTCCAAGGCGGCCACATCAACCGTGCTGGCGGTTGTCGCAATTTCGACGCTCGGCTCTTCTACGGCGGGCGCTTGAACGGCGGGCGCTTCTGCTACCGGATCGGGCGTTGCGGCCACTGCGGCCGCGGCCAAGGGTACAGGATTGGTTTGTTGCTGGGCGCTTTGGTCTTCTATCGCGCTCAAAACGATCTTGCCGTCCTGTTCGCGGGCCTGAACCCGTCGCGACACTTCCTTTTGCGCAATCCGCGCAAGCATATCTGCATCGGGTTGGGGCGGTTCAGCGCCGAAATACCGGTCATCGGAGGCCAGATCTCTGAAATACTCTGCAATAGCCTTCATAGTGCCGAAGGAATCGTCAAATCCCTCCAGCGTGCACGAAAATGTGCCATAGGAGACCGTAAGAATTTTGTTATTATTCATCATCGGATGCTCGTCCTCTGCGGTTTTGTAATTTACCGTTTACCACGATATCCAAGACCAAAGCGGCCCGAATCTGTGCCCTGTACCGTATCATTTCGTGGCGAGAATGTGATGAGTTTCCGAAAAGGCGGGTAATTGCCCATTTTTGACCCCATTGTTTACAGTCCTGATCCTATCACCCTGGTGGGTGGGGGCGATGCTACGCCGCAGGACCTAGCAGAAGCGTTAACGCTGGCCCCTATTTGTGTTGCTGCAGATGGCGGCGCAGCGCTTGCGGTGCGATGTGGCGTCGACCCGGTGGCCCTGATCGGTGACTTTGATTCGATTGCAGAGGAGGATCTGGCGCGTATTCCCGCAGATCGGCAGCACCGGATCACCGAGCAGGACAGCACCGATTTTGACAAGGCGCTTTGCCGGATTGCCGCACCTGTTGTGCTGGGGGTGGGGTTTCTTGGCGGGCGGATGGATCATCAGCTGGCGGCGTTGCACACGCTGGCGATGCGCTGTGAACGGCCCTGCCTTTTGATGGGGCAAGAAGAGGTTATTTGTCTTGCACCGCCAGAGATCCATTTGCCCACGCAGGCGGGCGATGTTGTGTCGTTGTTCCCGCTTGCGCCGGTTTTGGGGCATAGCGACGGGTTACACTGGCCCATTCAAGGGTTGGCGTTTGATCCGGTGACGCGGATCGGGACGTCGAACAGGGCGACGGGGCCTGTCACCTTGCGGATGGATGCGCCTGCAATGCTACTGGTCCTGCCGCGCCGTATTATGCCGGCGCTTGTATCAGCTCTTGCGCTGCCATATTGCGCGCGATGGCCCGCTCGCGCAGGATGACATAAAGACCCGCGATGATCGTGATTGCGATGCCGATGCAAGCGAGCAGGTTCGGGAATTCGCCAAAGATCAACAGACCAAGCAGCGTTGCAAACGGGATTTCGAGGTATTGCATCGGGGCGAGGGTGGCGGATGGTGCAAAGCGCAGCGACCACGTCATCAGGAGATGTGCCGCCGTGCCCAGCACGCCCAAAGCCACCAGCATGGCCCATTGCTGCGAATCAGGCATCGCAAGCTCTAGGGCGGGCATCCCCCATTGATGGCCGAGTGCGAGCAGCGGCGTCATGATGAAAATCGCCATGATTCCGCTGACCGCTTGCAGGCTGATCGGGTCGGTTTGCTTGGCGATCTGGCGGGTGATCAGCATGAACAGCGAAAAGTTGGCTGCGACCAGCACCGGCAGAAACGCGGGCCAGCCGATGGTGACAAAGCTGGGTTGCACAACCAGCAACGTGCCGAAAAAGCCGACCGAACAGGCGATCATGCGGCGCGCACCCACTTCTTCGTTAAGGACAAATTTACCAAGGATCAGCATGAAGAAGGGCATGACGAACGCAATGGCGACAGCGTCTGCGAGCGGCAGATAGGTTAGCGCAGTAAACATAGTCGCAATGCCGAGGATGTGTAAGACAGTCCGCAAAAGCACCAGCCAGAATACCCGCCCTTGCATGCGCCAGATCCGGCCTGACCACCAAACCAACGGGACCAAGATTAGCGCCTGCAATGCAAAACGGATCATCACGACCTGTCCGATTGGCACACCCGTGCCAAGCGCTTTGGCGATGGCATCGGAAAGCGGCGCAAGCAGGCAAAACCCGAGCATTAATGTGATGCCGATGATGGGGCGGTCTTGTGTCATGCCGCGAACCTAGATAATTCAAAGCAGCAGCGCAACCGATGGTTGATTTGACCTTGAGATGATTGACCGCGACGGAGGTCGCCGATGGTATCAAGGAGAACCGGTTGCCGCCGACCCCTCATTTTTGGACCAGCGATCAGAACCGGCGGGCCGTAGCGCGCAGGTGCCGCTGTTGGGTAAATCGTTTCCAACCGCGGCAGAAGAAGCCGGTTTTAGATGAAACAGGCGACGTATCCGCGAGGCTGCGCGTTTAGCCGCTGGAGTAAACGCAAGCAATTCCTGATGACCGGTGGCGCATCGTGCGATGGTCAGATTAAGCCATACCCCTGATGTTGATCCGCACGATGCGCAGGCCAGTGTCGCGGTTCACGCGGCGGGCCTGCCCAGCTTTACCTGATTTCGCCCGCGTCCTTTGGCGGCGTAGAGGGCACAATCGGCTTCATCCAGCAATGTCATACCGTTTTTCTGGCAGTCTTGTTCGGGTTGGGCGTCACCACCGCCGATGGCCATGCCGATACTGATGGTGACTGTGATAGGGTCCGAACTACCCGGAACCACAAAGGATGTCGCGGAGATATCGCCGCAAATCCGCAAGGCGGCCTTTTGTGCTTCGGCCAGATTGGTAGCGGGCATGATCACCAGAAACTCCTCGCCACCGATGCGCGCGACCATATCTGAGCTCCGCAGCGAACTGCGCAACCGGTTGCTGACTTCAACCAGAACCGCATCGCCGGAACTATGGCCGTAGATGTCATTGATTCGTTTGAAATGGTCCAGATCGGCAAGCAAGACCGCGAAACTCCGCTCCGTTTTGCTGGCGTGTTGCGATATGCGTTCAAGGTGGGGCATGGCGTAGCGCCGGTTATATAGTCCGGTCAGCGGGTCAAAAACCGCCGCTTGCAATCCGGTGCGCACGCTGGCCCGCAATTGTTCGCCCATCCGTTTGCGCCGCATTACTGCTTTGATGCGCAGCGCCAGTTCGGCGGCATCAAAACCATGGGTCATCAGATCATCCGCACCCAGATCAAGGGCATGGGCGCCCAGTCCCGCGTCAGGGCGGGTTTGCAAGACAATAACGCCGGTGTGCCTCGCGCTGGCATTGGCCCGCAGGGTGGAGATCAGGCGCAAATCCTCCATCGCGGCGGTTGCATTTTCCGGCAGCACTAGAACGAAAACATCCGGTAAAGCATCAATGGTGATTTCGCTCATCAGGGTTGCCGAGCTGGAGAGGGTCAGCTTGGCGCGCAGCACCGGGCGCAGATGCATCGCGAATGTCTGCAATTGCGGGGTGTCGGTGCTGACCAGAACACAACGGCACTGGTCCTCAAAGCCCGTTTCGGGCTCCGCCAGCCCCAAAGCACGGCATGTATCCTCGCGCATACGCCATTCGGAAGTGGTGTTATGTGCGCGGATCAGGCTGCGCACCCGCCCCAACAAGAGCGTTTCATTGACGGGTTGGGGCAAGACATCATGCACGCCCGCTTCCAGCGCGGCCATGCGTTGTGCGACATCTTCGTGATGGCCAATGGCGATGACCGGTATGTGATCTGTCGCCACGCTGGTGGCCAGCACGCGGCGCAGCTCTGCGGCGTTTCCATCAGGCAGGGCAAATGCCGAAATCACAAGGTCATGCAGGTCGGCGCGCACCGCTTTGACCGCATCATCCATGGTGGCCGCAAAACTGACATCATAATAAGCCTTCTTAAGCTTGACCTTAAGCACAATGCGGTTCGTCGCGATCGCATCGACAATGAGGATTTTACCCTGCATGCATATCGCCTTCCCACGGAGAAAGAGTTTCACATTCCATGGCGCAGTCTTTGCGGTTATTGGTTAATAAAGCGTTTCCATAGCCTCTAAAAACGGGAAGACACGATGCAAAAGACGCAAGAATCCGCCGAGACCCTCGGGTTGCAAGTGTTGGGCTGGCTGGTCGCTGACGAAGACCTGATGCCGGTCTTTCAAGGCAGCACCGGTGTGTCTGAGGCCGACATCCGCGCCCGTGCAGCGGATCCGCAATTTCTGGGGGCCGTGTTGGATTTTCTAATGATGGACGACGCTTGGGTTATCCGTTTTTGTGATGCACATTCAGTGCCTTACGAGCGCATCATGCAGGCGCGTGCGGCACTGCCGGGCGGCGAACAGGTAAACTGGACATGACTGAAATCACCGGTATCGTTTTCGATAAGGACGGCACATTGTTCGACTTTGCCGCGACCTGGGAGGCTTGGGCCAGCGCTTTCGTGATGCGCATTGCAGGAGGGGATCCTGCCAAGGCAACCGAGATCGGCAGCGTCATCGGCTTTGATATGCAGCAGCGGACTTTCGCGCCGGACAGTCTGGTGATTGCCAGCACGGCAGGTGAGGTGGGCGCGGCGTTACATCCGTTTTGCCCGCATCTGTCGATAGAGGAACTGATGGTCGAGTTGAACGACGAAGCCGAAACCGCCCCGCAAGCCCAAGCGGTGCCTCTTGACCCGTTGTTGCGCGGCTTTCGCACGCAAGGCCTGCGCCTTGGCGTGGCGACAAATGACGCGGAGAAACCGGCACGTGCGCATCTTGAACAGGCGGGCATCAGCGGGTTGTTCGATTTTATCGCCGGATATGATTCGGGGTTTGGCGGCAAGCCTGCTCCGGGACAATTGCTGGCCTTTGCGGCCCAAACCGGCCTTGAGCCTGCGCAGATCCTGATGGTGGGCGACAGCACCCATGACCTTAAAGCGGGACGTGCGGCGGGGATGGTCCCTGTTGGTGTATTGACCGGCCTTGCCTCCAAGGACGATCTGGCCCCGTTTGCCGAAGTGGTCCTGCCCGATATCGGCCATTTGCCGGCGTGGCTTGCGGCACAAGCCTGACCAAGCGTCGCATAAAAACGACAGATCCCGTCGCGAATGGAAAGGCCGCCGCTTTGGCCTTGGGGCCTTCTGAAGGAAGTTTCAGGAGGACGCGACATGACCGATGGACCCAGTAAACGCAGAACGCGCGGCGGCGGGCGGGCAGGGGCCAAGGGCCGGCGCGGCACTGCGGTCATCGAACAGATGCCATGGAACCCGCCCGTCAACATCGACCGCCCTGTCGAGCCGCTTGGCCCTGAAGGCATCGAGGCGATCCATGATGGAGCGATGCGCATCCTTGAAGAGATCGGTATCGAATTCCTGAACCCCGAAGCGCTGGAAATTCTGCGCAAAGCAGGGTGCACCATCAACGGCGAAAACGTCCGGATGGGCCGCGATTTTGTGATGGAATGGATCGGTAAAGCACCTTCCGAATTCACGCTGACGCCGCGCAATCTGGACCGTAAGATCACCGTGGGCGGCAATAACCTTTTGTTTGGCAATGTGTCCTCGCCGCCGAATTACTGGGATATGGCGATTGGCAAAAAGGTGCCCGGCACGCGCGAGATGTGCCGCGACCTGCTGAAGTTGACGCAGTATTTCAACTGCATCCATTTTGCGGGCGGCTATCCGGTCGAGCCTGTGGATGTGCACGCCTCTGTGCGCCATCTGGATGTGCTTTATGACAAGTTGACCCTGACCGACAAAGTGATGCACGCCTATTCGTTGGGGAAGGAACGCGTCGAAGACGTGATGGAAATGGTACGCATTGCGGGCGGGCTGACCCATGAAGAGTTCGACGCAACGCCGCATATGTATACCAACATCAACTCTACCTCTCCGTTGAAACACGACTTTCCGATGATGGATGGCTGGATGCGCTTGGCGCGGCGCGGGCAGGGCTTGGTCGTGACGCCGTTTACGCTGGCAGGGGCAATGGCGCCTGTCACCATGTCGGGGGCCGTGGCGCAATCCCTAGCCGAGGCACTATGTGCCGTGGTGCTGGCACAGATCATTCGCCCCGGGTGTCCGGTGGCGATCGGGACCTTTACATCGAATGTGGACATGAAATCGGGCGCGCCTGCCTTCGGCACACCTGAATACATGCGCGCGACCCAGATGACGGGCCAAATGGCGCGGTTTTATGACCTGCCACTGCGCTCGTCTGGCGTTTGTGCGGCCAATGTGCCGGACGGGCAGGCCATGTGGGAAACTTCCAATTCGCTTTGGGCTGCGGTGCAATCTGGTACCAATATGGTCTATCACGCGGCGGGCTGGCTGGAAGGCGGGCTGATCGCCAGCCCCGAAAAATTCATTATGGACTGCGAGGTATTGCAGCAAATCCAGCGGTACATGCAGCCGGAAATCTGCGCCACGGGACCGGATGAGATCGCGCTCGACGCAATCAAATCTGTTGGCAATCAGGGACACTTCTTTGGCATCCAGCATACGCAGGACCGCTATACAGACGCGTTTTACCAGCCTTTTCTATCTGACTGGCGCAATTACGAAGGGTGGGAAGTCGCAGGCGGGATCTGGACGCAGGAACGGGCGCATCACATGTTCAAGGAGATCATCACCAGTTTCGAGGAGCCGGAAATGGACATCGCCATCCGTGACGAACTGGCTGATTTTGTTGCGCGTCGCAAAGCCGAAGGCGGGGCACCGACCGACTTTTAGGGCAGGCGGCGAGACGGCGGTAAAGTCGCTAAAATCAGGTATATTGGCGAGTTGTTAACTCCCATCACGCTAGAACCCCCGCGGGGTACTAGGGAGTGATCGCCATGCACGGGCTCGTCAATCGCAGCATTCAACATTACGTCAGCCATACTTATGGCAGGCCGGTCTGGGAACAGATCACCAGCAACGCCGGATTGGAGTTTTCCGATTTCGAGGGCATGTTGCGCTACACGCGGTCATATACTTCCGAGCTGCTGCAATCCGCCGAAGAAGTGCTGGGCCGTCCGCGCGGCGACATCATGGAAGATATCGGCGCCTTTCTGGTGTGCCATCCGGGTTTCGAAGCCGTGCGCCGACTGTTGCGCTTTGGCGGAGTGGATTTTGTTGATTTCATGCATTCGCTGGATGATCTGGATGAACGGGTGCGCCTTGCCGTATCGGACCTGATTCTGCCCAAAGTCGAATTGCAGGTCTGTGCAGATGGCCATTTCAGCCTGATTTGTGACGCGTCGGTGCAAGGGTATGGTCATGTTATGATGGGCGTTTTGCGTGCCATGGCGGATGATTACGGTGCGCTGGCTTTGCTGGAACACGCTAAGGGGCCGGCAGCAGGAACCGAAATGGTGTCCATCACCCTTGTTGAAAATGATTTTGCGGAAGGACGCGCCTTTAGCCTTGCGGCGGGTGCCCCGTGAGGCCAATCGAAGATTTCTCGGCGCTGGATGTCCTATGCCCGATGCACCTGATCCTTGGTTCAACGGGGCATATTCTGCATGCTGGGCCGACCCTGCGCAAGATGCGCGCGGGGCTTGGATTGACCGGCCAGCGTTTTCTCGAGGTCTTCGAAGTCAAACGCCCGCGTGCGCTGACCTCCATGGCGGACCTCGTGTCGCACGAGCCGCAAAAGCTGCGTCTGAAACTGCGCGCCCCTCCGCATACCGCGCTTAAAGGGGTCTTGGTGCCTGCGGTTGACGGTGGCGGGACGATGATCGTCAATCTGAGTTTCGGAATTTCTATTCTGGACGGGGTGCGCGATTTTGCCCTGACCAACGCCGATTTCGCGGCGACCGATCTTGCGATTGAAATGCTCTATCTGGTTGAGGCAAAGACCGCGGCGATGGAAGCGTCTTACAACCTGAACTCAAAATTGCAGGGTGCCAAGATTGCTGCCGAAGAACAGGCCTTTACCGATACGTTAACCGGTCTCAAAAACCGCCGTGCCCTTGATACCGTATTGACGCGTCTTCTGGGGGCCAGCAATTCTTTTGCCGTCATGCAGATCGATCTTGATTACTTCAAAACCGTCAATGACACGCTGGGCCATGCCGCAGGGGATCACGTATTGCAGCATGTGGCGCGCATCATGGTGGATGAAACCCGCAGTCATGATCTTGTTGCGCGGGTGGGGGGGGACGAATTCACCGTCGTCTTGCCCGATGTGCGCGACGAAAGCATCCTGCGCCGTGTCGGTCGGCGGATCATCGAACGCCTTGAGGTGCCTATCCCGTTCGAGGGCACAGATTGCAAAATATCTGCCAGCATCGGCACGGTGTGGATCCAGCCGTGCGACAGCCCCACCATGGAGGACCTATTGTCGAACGCCGATGTCGCTCTTTATGCCTCCAAACATGCAGGGCGCGCGACACAGACGCTCTATACGCCAGACTTGCGTAACGCGGCGAATGCGGTTGCGGTCCCCGCTGCACGCCGGCCAAGACCCGCCTGAAGACGCGACAACGTAGATGCAAGCAGCAGCCGAGGTCCTAAGGAAAGGAGCTATGCCCTTGGAGCGCCCCGAAGCATGGGGCCGAAATGTCGATCCTTGCGGGAAACAGGACCACGCAAGCGCTGAACTGTAGACCAGGCCAGCCGGCTGTCCTATCAGAGCTCTATGAAAAGCCCCGCCCATATCTTGCGCCGCTTGTGGCAGCGTCTGTCCGAACGCCGCCGCGTTGCACGTTTCAAAAAAGCGCTGCGCCATCTGCATGGGCCGAAGACACCGGAAATACCGGTGGATGAGGTGCTGGCCATCGTGTTGGTGCGTAACGGCAGCTATTACATGGACGCGTTTTTCGATTATTACCGCGCGCTGGGCATCAAGCATTTCGCCTTTATCGACAACGGATCGACCGATGACACCATCGCGCGGTTGCGCGCTGAATCGGGCGTGATCCTTGATCAATGTGCATTACCGCTTGCGAAATACGAGGATCTGATCCGCGCCTATCCGGCCCAGACTTATGGGCAGAACCGGTGGTGCCTTTACATCGATATGGACGAGATGTTCGATTTCGAAGGGCGGGCGCAGATCGGGCTGGCGGGGCTTATACGCTATCTTGAAGGGCAGGGTTCAACGGCTTTGGTCGCGCAGATGCTCGAGATGTTCCCGAAGGCGCCGCTCAGGGGGGTGGCCGATTTCAGCTATGCCAACGCGCTGGATGAATTCGCCTATTTTGACATCAGCCATCTGGACAGGTTTGACTATCACAGTACGGATATTCCCTTTTCCGCTCTGCTGACCGACAACACCATCCCCGATCCATCGCTGCAATTCATCTTTGGCGGGGTGCGTGGCAAGGTGTTTGGTGAAAACTGCTGCCTGACCAAACATCCGTTGGTCTTTAACGGACCAGAGGTCGCGCCGGGGGTGCATCCGCATCTGTCCAAGGGCGTGCGCTGTGCGGACATCACGGGCGTGATCAAGCACTATAAATTTG